>NZ_CP163512.1:310782-621564 GCF_041075285.1 Providencia rettgeri
GTTTTTACCGATTTTATTCTTAAATATCGTTGAATTTTTTATTACTAAAAAGGTGACATTGAATAAAGTAGAAGCATTGATTCTTATTTGGGATGTTTGCTGTTTTTACTTTATCGTGAAAATACCGAATCGTCGTGCTTGGTATTACGCGGCGTTGGTTGTGATTGCACTCGATATATTAGCAGGGATCATAGTGAATTTTCTGCTGTAAGGTGACAATGTGAAAATGAAACTTAACCAGTGGATGAAATTAATCATATTAACGGCGATGGTTGGTTTAACAGGATGTAATGAGAGTACCGTTAATTGTAATAGTGATGGTGCAAAAGCATTAGCGTTACAAGTGGTCAATCAACATGTCGGTTGGGCGATGTATGAGCAGCTTGAGAATGTGCGAACGCAACGTCAAAATACACAACGAGGCGTTTATCTCTGTGCTGCGGAAGCAACAGGAAAAGCAGGCTCTGTCACGGTAATTTATTCCGTGCAGCTCACGGATGATAAAAAAAGTTTTGTTGTTACGTTACTCAACGGTTAATTGCTATGCCAGCCTATTATTAGGTTGGCATTTTACCCTTTGACGCTTCCATTCTTTCATTCACTTTCCACATCAATATTCCCCCGCCATAAATAAAAATCACGGTACGTATATCAAAATAGCAATGATGGCTAAATGCATGTAACTACCTGATTATTAATAACAAATAACTTGTTTTTACTAGTGGTTATGGTAAAATATTAGCATGGCACTATACCCAAAATATGATTGGGTTGTGCTTAACAGTTTATTTCTACTTTTTTATTTAAAGGCCACTTTATATGACTATTCATCAGTCAGGGCTACGCTTGCCTATCGCACAAGCTTTTAGCCAATTATTATTACATGAACTGAATAATTCAGTGATTAACTCCGCGATTGATTTAACCACTGTTAGGGCGGTTACCTTAAATTTTCGAGACCCATTGTATAGTGCTGAAACAGGAGGTTTCCATCCTGTCGAAATACGTTTGTTACGGCTGCATGAGCAATGGCAGTTTGATTATGTGACAGATTTTTCATACATGGGAAGCTATTATCCTGAGCTTGAAAAGGAACTCGATATTTGTTGGTCGCAGGGTTATATCTATCATTTTTTGATGGGGGATATTGATGAAGAAGAGGGCGGAGCAATGTTTGAACTGTGGCAACGTAATTTTATTCAATACCACAAAATGAAATGTTATGAAGTCAGTATTCAGTGGGAAACACACTAATTAAGTAAAAAATAATACCAGCGCTGGTGATCTCATTAAGTACAGTACAATCAATAGAAGGTTTGAGTTGATGTTGATACCGTCCAAGCAAGGGGATTTAGATTGCCTCTGTGGGATTTACAGTCTGGTCAATATGGGTACATGGTTCTATGGAGACCGCATAAAACCCCGCCCACTATTTAACTATCTATTACGGGAATACAGTGAATACTGGTCACTGTACAAGTGTTTAACCCAAGGTATTGATATTCCTGAAATGGATTACTTGATTAAGCGCCTAACCTCAAAATACCCATCACAAGCCCCTCTACACGTCACCACGCCATTTCGTTACAAAGATGGACTTACAACACAAAAAATAATGTCTGCCTGTCAGGTGTTCTTAGACGCTCATACAACGTCACGTCGGCTTATTCTTCTGGGTGATCAGTGGCATTGGTCGCTGGTGGAGCATATGGACAGTGAATATCTCTATTTCTTTGATAGCCACCAGCAAGAGAAAGTGAGCTGCACCAGCTATGGATTAAGAGGTAACAAAGTACGGCGGTTGTATAGTGAATCTGTTTATTTTGTTGAAATATCACCTTTATAAATAGGTTATTTTTTCAATGTATTTAACTTTTTAAGTTTATTAATGACCGATTGAGTATCTAGCAAATATAAAATATCTAACGGTGTCCATGTTGTAATATTTCTTTCATCAAAATTATTATTGAATATATAGGGAGGAATGAAACACTTTGTTTTAGTCATGGATTTGGCAATTGATTTTAGTTCTCCTTCGATTATTTTCTTTTCTTTACTATCAGGAAGTGTTTCAAATTCGTTTTTAAGAATGAAAATGTTTTTGTTTAAAACACATTCTTTCCAAATGGTTTTAAACGTATTTATTAATAATTTTGCATTGTCATTTTTAGACTCAATAACTGCGGTAATATAATAATAATCGATAACATTCATAATTGTTTGGCTGAAAATTCGTCCTGTGGCTTTTTCTCTTTCCATCATGTCATCATGACCAAAATGAACACAGATTTCTCTCAATCTTGTTTTATTTTTATCATGCATGTTAATGGTGAATGGTGCGCCTAATTTTTTCAGTCTATTCTCTCTGCTTGTTTTTGCCCTTTTGCAATTATCTTCCTTTTTATTTTCTTGTTCTATCTTCTTTCTCTGACCTATTTTTCCAGACATTAGATGCTCCATTTTGTGACAGTCATGTAGTTCTCATGAGTTTAGTAAAAACACCCAATAATTGTGACGGTCATACATTACGGTGATTTTTATGTGTGACCGTCACTAATATTTTAAAGAATTTTAGCAGGTTTAGTCCAGAAAATCACTGTGACCGTCACTTAATCCGCCTTTTGGCCTTTTGTGACTATCACAATCGATCATTTTTTATGGTTGTAAAGAGTAACTCCATAAACTGACAGGAGTTATGTCTCATGCAACACGAACACTTTTTAACGATTAAGCAAGTTTTAGAAATCACTCAGGTTTCACGCGCGACCTTATACCGTTGGATAAAGGCAGGCGATTTTCCTGCGCAATATTCATTGACTGCATCTGGTCGCTCGGTTCGTTGGAAAGCGAGCGAAATAGTTCAATGGTGTGAAAAATGCGTAAAAAAGGAGGGGCAATAATTATGTGGATCTATAAGCCTGTTATAACCCCTTTATATGATTATATAGAGAATAATAATATTCAAGTGAGTAATGGGGGTAGCTATGTCTACCCTTAAACCTAATATTGATAATTTGAATAAATCAATCGCTATTCCTCATGAATTAGGTCATTACGAAATGATGCATAGAATAGATAAACTTAGTATTGTAGGTGATCTTGAAATTGATGATACCGATGAATTGTTCGATAGATTAAATAAGATGAAAGGCAGTCGTTTTTATTCAATTAGAAGAAGAAAAACGAAAAGTAAATATATTAAGAAACTTTATCGCTATCAAATTAAGGTAGGAAATATATGTAATCCGAAGCAAGTATTTATGATTTATTATATGCCGACGGAAATGGATTTTAAGAAAACAGATAAATATGAAGGAAGAGGTGCTGTTAGATTTGAATTTAGTCCTCAACATTTTACTGTTGATGATATTAATAAATTAGTTCTTTATTTAGGAAAGAAGAAGCGCCTAGGTAAGTATCTGTATAAAATATTGAAAAGCGCATGGGTGACTCGCATTGATTATGCTTTAGACATATATGATATGCGTCTCTCAGACTATCATATTGGATTTAAAGGGGCATGTTGTGGCGAACGTTATTCAAGTGAAGACGAGTTTCAAGGGCAACGGCTTGGTAGCAATAAATCAGAGTATCACGCCTCTTGCTATGAGAAGCTGGATGTTGGTGATGACTTAGACACTTTACATGATAAAGATCTACAACTGATAATCACTAATTGGCGCGAAATACAGGATTACCGCCGCTTCCTGCGCTTAGAAGTTCGTTATAAACCGAGAAGTAAGGCGCTTTTATTACGAGATATTCACAATCTTCACAATTTGCTGGAACGTATTGCGTTCTATCAAAAGCCACTGTGTACCAAAGAAGGGGATTTAGATTGGGAGTTGTTACTGTCGGGCATGATATTACCTGAGCTACGCGATTATGTAAATAAAACCAACCCAAAGGAGGCTAAAAAGATCTTAAAACGTCTAGATAATAGATTGAAAAACAATCAAGTTGATCTTTTCGATAAAGATGAAATTTGGTACGACTTTCATTTATTGGTTGAGAAGCTCGGCATTCTTGGCAATGATGCTCTTTGGCAGAAGAGTTTGCGTGAAGAATGGGCTCGCAAACACGGTTATTAGTAGCCTGTATCACGGGTAATGGTGTTGGGTCGCTGCGGCGGTATAGTGTGGCGACTCAACATATAACAATATTATGTATATATATCAATGCTGGTTACCAGCATAACAGCAAGTTTAGCAAGCATCATAAGCATAATGTATATGAATAATAACGTTATCTATATATGGCTATAGCGTGGGGATATTGGGGTTAGCTATTTTCGCCTAGACCGCGAGTTGTTCGTCTTAACAGATCGTTTTGAGTAGCTGGCACCGGTATTTGACGCTTTCTCGGTTTTTCTAATCACCTACTAAAAAATGGGGTTAGCGGTAACCCCATTAAAAATGCATTTGCGTAATTCAATTTACTATTAACAACATGGTAAATTGAAATGACAGCATATATCACCAAAGATAACATTCTTGTTACAGAAGCTACAGTTGAAGCCTATAAAGCGATTGTTTTGAGTGTTCCCTTTGATAAGACCGTCGATCAACGTCAAAAATCTAAATATCACCGTGCAATTGCTTTGTTCTTACAGCATATTATCTGCAGTGCGACAGTTAGCAAAAATACGAAGAAAAAAGCGAGGCTTAAAGGAAATAAAAAATGGACGTACTCTGTGCCATTTCCTGCTGAACTAGGGAAAGAGAAATTCCCTATGATTTTTAAGCAAAGTCGTGATTTAGGCTTAGAACGCGGTTTAGAGTGCTTAGAACAAGCTAAAATTATTAAAATTATCCAACATAGCTATGGAACCCATAAGTGCCGAGAATTTGCTTTATCTAAAAGTGTCCTTAAAGCCTTATTTCCCGGTAAACGAAAGGATTATCTTAAACGTACAGATCGCTATACCTATTTGACGAATATTTTTGATAAACGTAAGAAACCCGAAACACTGTATAAACTGATGTTAAAAAGCTCTTACAACGTAAAGCCGCCTAAGCATAAACTAGCGATTGAAAATGACAATTTTAGACAGCGTATTATCAGTGCGTATCAACAACTCGAAGCATTACCTATCAACCTTGATAAACTACAAGCATATTGTAATGACCATCCTACCGCAAAGAATAAGAGCTTTTATTTTAATTTTATCTCTCATTTGATGGAGGTGGGCGTCAAGATAATTAGCAAAACGCCATTGATTATTGAATATCGACAAGCGTATAAAACCGCCAAAGTGGGTAGCCGTTCTTTTGAGATAGGTACAGGCTTTCAATATTTACCCAGCAAGATGAAATGGGCATGTTTAGCCAACGGGTACAATTATGATATTAAAGGGTGTCAGTTAGCTATCTTAGAGCAAGAATTCAAGAAATATGGAATTAGCACTGATTCGCTATCAGTATTAAGTGATTCTAATATCCAAAAAGTATTTAATGTAGGTAAAAGTTTCATCAAAATTATTCGTTATGGCACGATTTTTAGTGCAGGTCAGGTCAGCCTATCATCTCGCGGGAATATGGTGAAAAAGCTGAGGAAGCGGAAAAAGAATTATTCCGATGATTTTGTGTCAGAGATGCTGGAATATTGGAAATTAGAAACAACAGAGCTTCGCGAAAGCATAAATCAACTCCTTGACGAGTATCTAAAAACGGGAAAGAAAAATAAGTATGGGCTTTCTGTCGTGAATGCGGTTGGGCAGCCATTCAATACCACAATGCGAAAAATAAAAAACAAGGAGTGGAAGGCGTGGCGTAGTGATGTGATGCGACGTAAGCTACTCGCTCACATGATTCAAGGGCTAGAAAGCCGTGCAGTCTATGATTATGTAAGCGCCCATAGCGGTGTTTGTGCGCTAGAACATGATGGATTTGTGAGTTTGCATGAGCTGTCTGATGGTGATTGGCAGCATGAGTATTTGGAGATTGTGTTGAAACATGGTTGTTAGTAGTGAATTAAAATTAATTTCTTGGAATTCGTTTGCGCTTTCTCTGTGGCACAGAATCATGCTTAATTAAGTGGCAGTTCTGTGCCAAAAGCGGAAGTTGGAATGTCAGCAACACTCTAAAAGTTGACGGTTCGTTTGATGACGATAATCATTTTTATGCTGGCTCCCGCGGATGATTATTGCCTGAAAACTATCAGTAAGAGCCAGAATAGTCTCGCATGCCTAGGGACGTTACTTACAACTATCAATTCCGCAGACTTGCCCTTCCATGAACATGGACTCATCTTTGGTTTCTTCCCAAACTTGTCTCAAGGTGTTCAAAAAATTTGCAGCTGACTGGGCGCCACTAATTGCATATTTGTTGTTGATTACGAAAAGAGGCACACCATTTGCGCCTATCGCGCGCGCTTTGGCCTCGTCGTCATCAACAGAGCTTCTGAATACAGGGTTTTCGAGGGCGATTTCAGCCAGTGGCTTTGTCATACCAACTTCAACCGCCAGCGCAATCAGTTCATTACGATCAAAAATAGAACGTCCTTCAGTCGTGGCTGCAAAAAATAATCTTTCTGACATCTGATCGCCAAGGCCTGATTCACGCGCAGCAGCTGCGAGAGCATGCGCTTCACGTGTATCCCCGAAAAGCATGGTGTCAAAGTTATAAATTAACCCTTCCGATTTTCCTGTACTTTCAATCTGGTTCATCATTAACTCTGCGGCATGCTCACCACCAAACTTCTGATATAATGCCGACCTGAATGGAATTGGAGGATGGTCACTCGCAATACGATAGCTGTGATGATGTACATCAACCTGTTTCGAGTGTTCAAACTCTTCCAGACTCTTTTCAAATCGCTTTTTAGCGATCCAACACCACGGACAGACATAATCAGACCAGACATCTACTGAGATTCGGGGCATTAATGATTTCATTTTGTACTCTGATGATATATGACAGGTAAAGTAAAATGCCCGGATTTATATTATCCGGGCTGACTTAATTATTGTTCACTGTAAATCGGGTAATCGGTATAGCCCTTTTCCGGAGAGCCGCTTACACCGTAATACGTCGTGCGATCGCTTTCCGCCAGCGGCCAGTTATTTTTCATTCTTTCAACCAGGTCCGGGTTAGCGATAAACGGCACACCAAACGCAACCAGGTCAACTTCGTTGTTATTCAGACGTTCTTCTGCAATATCACGGTTGAATCCGCCTGCTGCAATGATCGTCCCGCCAAATGATTCACGGAAATCAGCTTTAAATTTCTCAGCAGTTGGCGGCGCGGTGACGTAAGTCGGCTGGAAGTAGAGATGCACGTAGGCCAGGGAGCGCTGACTGAGAGCCTTCACCATTTCTGACCAGGTTTCTTCTTCTCCTGCGTAAGGGGCAAGATCATAGATGCGACCGAACGGAGAGAGTCGTACTGCGACTTTGTTGCTGCCGATAGCATCGGAAACGGCATCAATGGTCTCCAGCAGGAAGCGCTGACGATTTTCGACCGAACCACCATACTCGTCGGTACGGGTATTCAGTTCACTGCTCAGGAACTGGTCGAAGATGAAACCGTTAGCTGCCATGATTTCAACACCATCAAACCCGGCTTCCACAGCCAGTTGTGCTGACTTCACGAAATCGCGGGTAACGCGTTTCACTTCATGCGTTTCGAGAGCACGTGGAACGCTTGGCACTACCGGTCCGGGTTTACCACTTTCGTCCCAGGCAAATACTGTTGTATTGGTCGCAGGGATGATGCCTGAAGATACGGGGGCAATGTTACCAGGTTGCAGTGAGGTATGGGACATACGCCCCACATGCCACAGCTGAGCGAAAATACGCCCGCCTTTCGCATGGACAGCATCCGTGACCTTACGCCACCCCTCAACATGCGCATCGTTATAGAGACCAGGCGTATAGAGATACCCGCGACCTTCTTCGGAAACAGGCAACCCTTCGGTGATCAGCAGCCCGGCTGAAGCGCGCTGCGCGTAATACAAAGCCACTACGTCATCGGCAATGTCATTTAGCGTGCGGGTACGCGTCATAGGAGCCATAACCACGCGATTTTTCAGCTCAACGCCACCGAGGTTATAAGGGGTAAATAACGTCTTCATTGCATTCCTCATCTTAAGAGTCACGAAATTTCTGGCCACAACGACCGTTCTGGTCACTCCGTCAAAAATCACCCTGAACATAAAACATGGATGTCGGGTCAATCTTGTCAGCTAGTGAAAGTGTGCGTACCATATCAACCTACTACTAGGTAGGCAAGTAAAAATCTATTTTTTACGTACTGAAATGGCTGACACATACAACGCCGGGGATAACGATGAAAAACGTACGCACCTACAATGAAGACAACTTTCATGATATCGCATGGGGTGAGGGGCTGGCAGTAATCAGGTTCTTTGCGCCATGGTGTCCACCCTGCCGTGAGAGTGAATCGGAATATCTGCAATTTGCGGAAAAATTGGAAAAACACGTCAAGTCTGGCGTGGTTAATATTGATAAATCACCAATATTATCAACAGTATATGAAGTATTTGGACTTCCTTCAGTTCTGGTGTTCAGAAACGGTCAGCTGATGGCACGTATTACAGGACAGAAAACCGCAGAACAATACGGAGCTATTTTTTCATCCATTGCTGAACACGAAGCAGACGTACACTGACGATACCGCCCGTTGGGTTTTGAGGCGTCAAAACCCAACATCGGTCAGAAAAAATTAAAACGTAAACTTGACAAAGAAAATACACCCGCTTAGTCTACCTACCAGTTGATAGGCAACCGAAATACTTACCTTACCGGAGGCATTATGCAAGATACGCAGTTTACGAATCATAAAGTCCTGATCATTGGTGGCACCAGTGGGATCGGTCTTGAAGCAGCAAAGATGGTTTTAGAGCAGGGCGGAAAGGCTGTCATTGTCGGCAGCCGCGCTGAAAAAGCAGAAGCCGCACGCCGGGAACTCGTGGCTATTTCGGGTGAGAAGAATGCTTCCGCACTGACAGCTGATTTATCCAGTATGGAAAGTGTTGCAAAGCTCATTGCCGCCCTGAAAAAGGATCACAGCGACATTGATATGCTGGTCAATTCGGCAGGCATTTACTATCCAAAAAGTTTCATTGAGCATTCAGTCGAAGATTACAACAACTTCCTCGATCTGAACCGGGCATTCTTCTTTATTACTCAGCATGTTGCTGCATCACTTGTAGATCAGAAGAAAGCGGGATCTATTGTGAACGTTACTGCAGTCGCTGCACGCCAGGCAGTAGAAACCATCACCGCATCAGCTTACTCCATGGCCAAAACGGGTCTGGATACTCTGACACGCCACGCAGCCGCAGAACTGGCTGAGCACGGTATCCGTGTCAATGCAGTAAGCCCTGGTATTGTTGAAACCCGAATTTTCGAACGTTTTATTCCGGGTGAACAACTGGATGGTGCGCTGGCCAGTTTCAATAACTTCCATCCGCTGGGCCGGAACGGTACACCGCGCGATGTTGCGGAAACTATCGTTTTCCTGCTTTCAGATAAGGCTTCATGGGTAACCGGAGCGGTCTGGGATGTGGATGGCGGTGTAATGGCAGCCCGGAAACTCGGCAATTAATTTTTTACTAATCAGAGGAAATCAACATGTCTACAGAATGGGGCAACCGTCTCTCCGCGCTGATCAAAAGCGTCGGTAATCTGGCCAAAACCAATAAACCTGTTGCTAACGCATTTCATGGTCTTGAAACCGCTACGCGTGAAAACAGTGTTCTGGATGCAAAAACGCACGAACTGATAGCCATTGCTGTGGCAGTAACTACACGTTGTGACGGTTGCATTTCCGCACACGTGGCCGCTGCCAAAAAAGCCGGTGCAACGAAAGATGAGATCGGTGCTGCAGTGGGTACTGCGATTGCGCTTAACGCCGGGGCTGCTTTTGTCTATTCAGCACGCGTGATGGATGCCTACGACGAGCTGTAATTCTGGCTTATTTAGTTACCGACAGACTCAAACCCGGGTACTTTCTGTAATCTGGAGCCCGGTAAATCTCAATGAACAGGAATATCAAAATGACAGAGAAAGTGAATGGTATTGATGTTGCTGCATTCCAGCAATTCGCCGAAAAAGTGACCCAAACCCCGGAAAAAGCAAAAGCCAAGTTTAACGTAGAGACCCGCTGGGCAGGACAGACCCGTTCAGTATCTACCATGAAATCATATGAACTCTTTGGTGACATCATCGAGCGTACCTTCCATGTCGCCGCTGATGAACCATCAGAGATACTTGGCAGCGATACGGCACCCAATCCGCAAGAACTGCTCATGGCTGCGCTGAATGCCTGTTTGACCGTTGCGTATGTGGCGGTAGCTGCCAGCAAGGGCATCAAGGTTAATTCCCTGAAAATTGAAACGTCAGGTGAGCTGGATTTGCGTGGTTTCCTTGGGCTGGATGAAAATGTTAACCCCGGATATGATTCAGTCCAGTATACCGCATTTATTGATGCTGACGCTCAGCCGGCAGAAATTGAAGAAATTCATCAGGCGGTACTGAAGACGTCACCAAACTATGCGAATTTCTCGCGTTCCATTAAGATGGAGCCGAAACTCGTCATTGCACAATAATCTGAATGGCATAGTGGCAGATACTTCACTCTGAACCAGAAGCAAGCTCCTGCCCTTGCTTCATCATTTTTAACACAGGTCGTTTATATGTCTATGGATACCCGACAATCATTAATTAATTCTGCAGAGTTTATGCTGCGCTCCAGGGGCTATGCTGCCTTCAGCTACGCTGACTTGGAAAAAATGGTCGGTATCAGAAAGGCCAGTATTCACCATTATTTTCCAAAAAAAGAAGATCTTGGTGTAGAAATTGTTGAAGTCTACATCAGTCGTTCAGCGATGGATTTCGAAAAAATTGATCACGACTTTCCAAATGCTTTTGGGAGGCTTTGCGCTTTCGCCGCGTTGTTTCGGGCTGCGATGGCTGATGGCATGTTACCGTTATGCGGCGCACTGGCGGCTGAAATGGCAGCCCTGCCTGAAACCATGCAAAGCCTTACGCGGAAATACTTTACCCTACAGTTGCAGTGGCTTGAGAAGACCATAGAGGAAGGCACTGCGGCTGGTGATTTCGCGGCAACAAGCACACCCCGGCAGAAAGCGTTTCAGATTTTAAGCCTGCTTGAAGGCAGCAGCTTTGTTCGCTGGGCAATGAATGACGGCATGGATTTAGATCCGGCAGTAATCGGTACTATCGTCGGGCATTAATCTGAAATACTGGCAGGTATATTCACAATTCATTTCACCAAAAAATCAGATGTTAAAAGCTCCTACATCGACTTCAGTCGAGGCTCGTAACTTAACGTATCTGTTTCGGATTATTTTTTCAGGCACAACAATCTGTTATCCCTGAATATCACTCAAATCAGATTAGCAACATTCGAAACATTATTTTTGTACCAGCCAATAGCTTTGGCTGGTACAAAAAGTAATGTTTACGTCTTCTAGGCGGCTCTGAAACAGCATTGAATGGGGAGATGAAGCGTATTCACCTTACCTCTACCCACAATCGACCTCTGTAATCAAACAAACTTCCGCTGTTCGCTCAAAGCAGATGGAAATGAAGTGACATTGTGCTGTAAAATTTTTAACTAGAACAGTGATCTATATTGTCATATAAAACAAAGCTGATAAAATGCACTATCGTCAGTTTGAAGTGAGACTACCATGAAAAAGAATGAATTAATTCAAGCAACAAGACCAACTCGTATTCAACTTATTCGTTCGGTAGCAACCTCTACAGCTATTGAAACAGGGCAAGAGCCTCGCCGTCTTGAAGAAGAGATGAAAGTGAAGCGTGAGAAGTTTGGGCATTTGAAACTTGCGATTTAGTTTTCTTTTAAGGCTTCGTTAACCCAATATTTCATAGGTTCATAGTTAAGGTTTAACCCTGCGTGGATTGCTGCGATATACTGCTCAGGGTGTTGAGTCCAACTTTCATAGTCTAACGGCTGGAAACCAGCTTGTACTGCCATCACATCTGCGAGTAAACGCGATAAGCGCCCATTTCCTTCCCTAAATGGATGTATCAGAATTAATTCCACATGTACTGTTGCTATAGCTTCTATGACTTGCTCTCGGCTCATATTAGTGCAGGGTGTGTACTTCACTAGATATTCTTTCTCGAATTGAGCAAGTAACGTTGCAACACGACCCGCAGGGGCAAACATAAACCCACCCTTGCTAATATTTACTGTGCGTAATTGACCTGCCCAATCGTAAACATTTCCTAACCATTGGCGATGCCAACGCTGAATAAGTGATACGGTAATTTGCTCAGAGGGGAATTGTTCTTCAAAAATGACTTGATACAGTTTTTCTAACAGGACAAGCTCAGCATCATTGATATCATCAACGTTTGAAAGCCCTAGCTTATTAGCTAGCACTTCTTTATCAGAACCATCAGCAAATTTTCCTTCGCTGCTAAACACATCGTATTTATTCATATAAGCGTGTTCTTATGGTGTGGGTATGAATTTTGTACGTTATAATGCTAAAAACATCAAATAAATAATAACTACCTATAAATCAACGGATTAATTAAGTGTAGGTTAAATTGTAGGTTTTATAAGAAAAATAATAAATATCGTTATATTTCAACGCTAACACACCCATGCATCATTGGTGTGTGGGATTCGAAATTTTGGCTGTCAGTCATCGGGTTATCTATATTAACTTATTGAATTAACTTGATTCTATGCTTATACATATATTTTATAAGAGAATATTTTGTCTTATAAAAGATCACAGAATCCCATATTTAAATGTAGGTTGAAGTGCAAGCAGTTGATGGTGATAGCATATAACGATCATAACAAAACTAACGACCTGCACTTTTCACTAAAAACCTTTAATTATCTTATCGTCAGCGTTAAACAAGGTAACACTAATAAGCCAAAGGCCACCAGTAAAACCCTGACCAGCGAAAGCCATTGAGGCAATAAACCCTAACAGTAAAGATAGGTCTGATACGGGGAAAATACAGGTTAACGTGTATTTTGTGGCGCAACAGGCATTAAGACATTTTTCTATCATTATAGTAGCCCAGTTACACGCAAACTTGTACCGCTAAAGATCGGTAATTTTCCTCAATTTTCACTGAGTGAGGCGAGAATTAAGTTACAAGCGTTGAAACAGTTACGTCAATTAGGCCGATGCCTGTCACTGAGCTAAAAGAAGAAAAGCAATATAAAAAACAGGAACAGCTCCAGCTACAAAAAACACAGTTAACAGTAAAAGAACTTGTTGAGCTTTATTTAGTTGAACGGATTGAAGATCGTAAATGCAAAGACGGTAAAATTATGTCTGGCTCAAGAAAGAAGAAAGGGCAAAAGGAAGTTCGTCGCATACTTGAAGCCGATGTTGTTCGTGTTTTAGGTGAGCTTATGGCACATGAAGTAACCCGAAAAAATGTGATAGCGCTTGTGGGTGAAATTGATGGTCGAGGCGCTAAGGTTCAAGCGGGCAATGTATTGCGTGAACTGTCGGCAGCTTATGAGTTTGCAATTGGTATAGAGTATTTTGATGATAATTTCGCGAACCCAGCTTTATTGGCGAAAGCGAGTTTGCAGCAAGCGAAGTTTAAACTAACCAGTAATAAAGGTACTCGTTATCTAGATGATAATAAACTCAAGAAATTTTTAGCATGGTTGCCTAGTTCTGCTTACAACAATGTTGTGAAAAATGTTTTCCGTCTGACGCTTTGGACAGGCTGCCGAACTGGTGAAGTGTGCGCAATGGCTTGGGATGATGTGGATCTTGAAAAAGGGACTATTCATCTGAAAGAAACTAAGACAGGAATTAAGCGTTACGTGCAATTGCCTCATCAAGCAATCACTTACTTGAAATCAATACGCATGAACTCTGATAAATACCTTTTTCCATCTCAAGTCACAAAGTTGCCCATTCAGCAAAAGTATCTAACAGAATGTGCATGGCGTTTACGCAAAGATGGCAAGATGCTAGGTATCCCTGATTGGTCACCTCATGATTTACGCCGTACCGTGCGTACTGGTTTGGCTAAATTAGGTTGCCCTAATGAAGTCGGTGAGGCGATACTTGGCCATATGCGTGGCGGCATTGAAGGAACGTATAATTTATACAAGTATGATAGTGAATGTAAGATGTGGTTGCAGAAGTGGGCGGATCATATGGGGAGTTTGGTATGACACGTTAAACCATAACTTGCTTCTCATTTATTTGATTTTTAATGATTAAATTTGTACTCAGCGGTGTACTCATGTTGAGTAATGTATCCACTAAGGATCGCTCTTGTAATATTATTCAAATAAAAATACACAGAATTATTTACAGGGTCTACAAGGTGTTTATTGTAAGATAATATAGTTAGTCAGGGTAACTATAACTAGTTATTTTTGTTCCTTTTTGTTCTTTCTCAATAACAATCGCTGTACTTCCACCTTGAAATTGTTGGTCTATAATTAGTTTTTTTGGTGATTCCCATTTATAATTAACAGAAGCACCGTCTTTAGGGTACTCTTTTTTGTGGTTTTTATTTAATTCAATACTCTTTTCAAGATAATCAGTATCATAATCTAGGCGGTATTGCGTATATGCCTTAAGAAGAGAAAATCCATCATAAAAACACTCTGTTCTATAACCGTCGCCTTCAAACACAGGAGGTTGCTCTGGTATTGTGCAATATTTGTCTTTTTTCGCTACAGGATCAGGCTCATTTTTTGTGGTTGAGAAAAATACCCATCGACCGTCATAAGAAAATATGATTTTATCATTGACCAATAAGAATTTTTTCGTATCAATTCTACAACCAGAATTATCGTCTATAGCCTCAATAACGCCAACCAAGCCAGTTGTATCAACTCCATATTTTGATAACGTTCGATTAGACGCTTCTGACTGTTTCGTACTACCCCAGTAATCTTCGCTTGGTAGCTGAGTATAATTATATGTATATTGGCAAGGGTTTAGGTCAGAAGGAAAACTACGTATTATTACCTCTTCAGGGGTAATAATGACTCTATTTTCTTTTATATACGCTTTTATATATTCTAGTATAGACTCTTCACTACGTTCGTTATATGGGCTCCTGTACATCATGGC
Organism: Providencia rettgeri; assembly: GCF_041075285.1. Taxonomy (NCBI): domain Bacteria; kingdom Pseudomonadati; phylum Pseudomonadota; class Gammaproteobacteria; order Enterobacterales; family Morganellaceae; genus Providencia; species Providencia rettgeri. Next base: position 325,876 of record NZ_CP163512.1, read on the forward strand.
TTGCTCACCAAACGAGCTTAATTTCCATGTTACTTTTTTTTCTTTTGAGTCTAAAACAAGTTGAGGAACTGATTTCTCAGCATTCACTGATGTTCCACATAGAATAAATAATAGGATTAAATATTTTTTCATAGCGTTACCGTAGAATAATTCAATGTTATAAAATAGAGTCTTTTGTCAATAGTTGCTTGTGATGAGTGAAAAGTTCTTGTCTTTTTAATATGAACTGAACTCAGTTAATCTGGGTGACCATAAATGGTTATTTTTGTACCTTTTTTCTCTTTCTCAATAACAATATCTGTATCACCACCTTCAAATAGTTGTTTTATGATTAATTTATCAGACGACTCCCATAAATAATTAACATTAACCCTATCATTAATATAGTTTTTTTGTAAATTTTCATTCAACTTGATGTTATCTTCTAGGTATTGCTCATCATAATCAGACTTGTATTTTTTGTAGGCCGAAATTATATCCAAATCTTTATAATAACAATTGGTTATTTTTCCAACTCCTTCAAATATCTCTTCTAATGTTTGTTCTGGAGATGTACAATTATTAATTTCAGCTTTATCTTTATTTTCTTTTATCATATTTTTTTCTATTGAATAAATAACTAGTCGCTCTCCTCCTATTAGAATGAGATTGTCACCAATTAATAAAAACTCATTAAACATATCAGCACAGTTTGTTATTTTATCTTTTGTAGTAATAACACCAACCTCTTCACCTATTGTAATTCCATTTTTTTTAAAGATCTCCCTGTAAAATGAAGCAGTATTATTACTTTTCCAGTAATTTATTGGGCTTACTTTTTTATATGTATATTTATAACTACATTCATTTTCAACCACAACATTAGTTTTATCTATAATAATATTTTTGTTATATAAAAATTTCTTAAAAAACACCTTAGATACCCCATTTGAATTTATCTTCAAACTTTCAGGATCTGATTTATAAGTCCATGTCAATTCTTTATATTCTGATTCTTCAATAATTTCTGGTGCAGTGTTTATAGCATAGCTATAAAATGATAATGTGAATGTTAAAAATAATAACTTTTTCATAATTATTTAATTTAATTAATAATTGGCATTTAAAGAGAGTATTTTTAGATAAACTCACCCTAATAACCCCCCCTGGAATACTGTATAATAAATTTAGTCAGGACGATCAATTGTTGTAATCACCGTCCCATTAAAATCATTTTTGTTCTCTTCTAAAATAATTTCTTTATCCCCTCCCGGGAATTTTTGTTCTATTGTTAATTTTTTCACTCCATCCCACTTATAAGAAACAAAAACACTGCGATCCATATGACCATCTCCGTATGTTTTATTTAAATCTTTGCCATTGCTTATCTTATCTAATAGATATATTTCTCCATTTTTAATAGCTATATTATAATTGTAGGTATATGCTTCAAAAATATTTTTGTCTGGAAAGTAACAATAAGATTTAAATTCGAATTCTTCAATATTATCCTCTGACGTACACCAAAAATCCAAAACCGGCTTTTCATTAACATGAGAATAAACGTCTATTTTTTCATAGGCTATGTTTATTAATTTATTGTCAATTAGTAATAAATCACCATATTTTTCACCACAAATATCATTCGGATTATCAGGATAAAAAACACCAATTTCATCCCCTATCTTTATTTTTTTGTCATTAAAAAAATTCATATAAAAACTCAGTGTTTTATTACTCATCCAATATGAGATAGGTTTTTTTTTAACCTTAGAGTAAATAAACTCACAATCATTATTTATACTTATGTTTTTTTTATCAATAGTAATGTATTTATCATTTAAAAAATAATCAAAATAGTTTTTTGATGTTTCATTATTCATACTATCTAAATTAGTATGGAATGAATGTGAATAACGCCAAAAAACATTTTCTTTTATAATTGTTTCAGATTTGCAAGAGAAAGCAAAAGTACAAAAAACTAAAGTTATAAAAAATTTATTTTTAATAAAAATCATAAGCTATAGTCGCCTCGTAAAAAAATATTTTTTTCAGCTTCCCTGCGCCTTACTAATCCCAGAGTTCCATTATTTGTTATGTCTAAAAATTCTTTCGCTGCCAATTCATAATCCTCCGTATTTATAGAGCTAAGTAATTTTGGTGCTTTTCCATCTCTTAAAAAATTACTACCACAATTAAACAAAAGACTAACAAGTGCATCATATTCATGCTGGAATAATTTTACAGCTATATCTCTTTTTATTGCATTTTCGAATCTAACTAAATCAGAATTAAATAATTCATCTGCTTTCTCCTCTGTTATACCATTGGCAAACGTATCATCTAACACCATGTTTTCACATTTATTTCTACTAATTAAATGGCCATAACCGATAGTACAAAATCCCTCAGAATCATTATATGCATTCAATTGCATTGACTCCCATTTTTTTATAAATTCTTTACCATTTTCAGATAAAGATAAACTATTTAAATCTAATCTATCATTTTCTTTATCTAGAAACGAAGAATCATACCCCTCAATAAGTATATCAATAGGGTCAACATTGTCTTTACGTCGCTGATAAGGCAATCTTTGCATCTCTGTCAACGGTGTTTTGATATTTTCACCATCAGTAAAATACTCAAAATGCAACATATAGATAGTTTTGCCTTTGACCACTTCAAGGTGTTTTCCATTTTTGATTAAATATCCGGTATAACCCAGTATATCCCCTTGATTAACGTTATCACCGACTTTAACTTCTATTGATTCTGGATTAACTTCACCATAACGAATGATAAAACAGCGACCATCTTTTGTATGATGCTGTACAGATATTTGGTGTGTTTCGCAATAAAAACTCCTGACTTCAAAGACTTTACCATCGCAAATTGCTTGGACAGGAGCATTAGGAGCAGTATATAAATCAATCGCCGCATGTTTTCTATTGTTTGGTCTATTGGTGCCAAATACCGTCTGATTTCCCTTATTTCGATTTCGCCAGTAATAATATTTATAAACGCCATCAATGTCATTTAATGGCTTAGTTTGCAAAGGAAAAATAATATTATGCGTTTTTTCAGTATTTATCGCATCCAAAAACACCAGTGGGTGCATATGCCATAGTGAGGGCGCTAATTTATCTTTTGTGACCTCTTGCATCCATGTCATACTTTCAATAAATTCTTCACTGTATGCTTTCCATTGTGGAGCATCTTTCGCTAAAAATTGTAAAAAGGGCTGCCAAATAGCATCTTTTGCCGTGTAATACCAATCACTATGATGTTTTACAATAGTTTTATTAATGACACCAGCAAACATGGGATGATGAAACATATAACGATATTCATTCGAGTTATAGCTGGTAGTGTTCGGTGAGGTCATTTGTGTGAGTAATTGCTTATAGTTAAAGGCGATAATCGCTTTATTAGGCCTTGAGGAAAGTTCAGCTGTTTCAATAATTTCTTTAAAAATGGATGAGATAAATGGGGCATCTGTTTTCCCCAAACCCGGTAAATAATCAAAGGTGTTAGTTTCACTGATGACTGTTTTAAATCCTAGCTGAGAAAGATCATACTGAGAGAGTAATTTTGAATATTGTTTGAGATTATTATCTTCTTCTTGTCGCTTTTGTCTCTCTTGGTATCCCAATGCCCCAAAATTATTCACACTGTTTGATTCTGCACTGAGTGCCCCGAAATTCGGACGTTTCGGTAAATACGCGAGGTATTCAGGCAGGTAATAGTATTCGTTTTTATCTTTATCTTGCTTGATGTCTAGATTACTCAACGTATAAAGCGATTCATGAGTTGTTACACGTTCAGACCGAACAAAGACATCAGGCTCACTAACACTATTCGTCCAGAGCATTAAACCCGGAGAGCATTTTAGATAACGGGGCATATCACGATCGATAGCTTCTTGATTTTGTAAAAATAACGGTAAATTATCATCATCACTAAAGCATTCGATATGAACTTGATAACGAGACTCAAAACCGCGCTCTTTAGGGGCTTGATAAAATCCCATATGACCAATGCTATCCCCTGCACGAATGGGAATAGGCGAGGAAGGGCACATCACTTTATCAAATTGAGCGTGTTCCTTTGCTGGTGTGGAAAGCACCGATTTCCACCAAGACGGTGTGATATCGTCTTTTTTCAATTGAATATTATTTTTATCGACTAAAAGCCAATATTTTTTAGCCGTATCATCATTGGATTTCAGCGTAACAAGTCCATATTCTCGTTTTTCTCTGTTCACTTCTACGGTCATGCGGGTTTGATTATCCCACTCCACTATCGTGCCACTGGGGAGTGAGGCTTCACGAGCTGGGTTAGGCGTTCCTTTCCAGTCTGAAGAATAGGCATTTAATGTATTTTTAAGATCCCAGAGCTGTGAGCCCGATTTTTGATAGGCTTGGTGAGGGGCTAAATGCATATATAAGGTATAAAACGCAATCCACTGCTTTGCGCTTCGCCTAATTGCACTTGATGACGAACTAAAACAAAGGAGCCAGACAGTTGCAATGTCATGCTATTCCATTGTATTGGGATATAATCTTGATTTATGCGGTAGGCAACAATCTCTCCGTCAGCCATACACTGGATAGGCTGCTCACCAGTGTATTTAATCGGAAATGCAGATTGCTCTTCAAATTTATTCGAACTGAGCGCACACCAAGGCGTTGTTGTATTCGTAATGTGAATGCCGCTATGCCACATGTAATTACGGCCCAGTAGGTAGCTACCTGTCGCTTCACCTTTTAAATGCCCTAAAATCTCATCGAGTTTAGTAAAGAGTTGCCCTTGTTTGTTTTTAGGAACAGGAAATACACGAGTCAACCGTTTGATTGCTTTCTTTTGTTCAGAAGCATTCTCTGTTGTTTCTTCAGCCGATGTCGTGTTTTTTCCTACCATTTTTGCATCTTTCCTTGTTCGAATAAAAATGAATGCTGTGGGACGGTCAGTATAATTTCAGATAGCATCTCACGCTTAAGTTAAATTTACAATTTATAACACTGGCTTTCCCAATAAATTAAGTACCGCAAATAATCTCCTCCGTGCTCTTGCAGCCCATGCACCAACGGTTTCATGTTTTTATGGGGTAAGTCAGGCTGCTCACCAATCCCTCTTGGCTGATGAATATTTTCCTCACTTAAACTTTCCCATCTGGGCTCATTCGCTACCCATAAGTTTTGCCACTCTTCTTGTAGAATAGGGGGTAGCTTCCAGCATGGCTGATAGCTAATGCGCCGATGTTGCTTAATTAACTAATAACAAAGGACTCGTTATTTAGACGATAACGAACTCAAGACATTTTTAGTGTGGTTGCCGAGTTCTACTTACCCCAATGTCGTGAAAAATGTTTTCCGTCTGATGCTTTGGGTAGGCTACCGCGCTGGTGATGTCGGGATCATTGCACAATCACGTTAATCAAAAAGTTAAGCCAGAGCTATTGTGTTAGCACGTTATATGGTGTGTTTAATGTTCATCGAAGCAGCTATAAATATTGGTGTTGTCGCTTAAATAACGTGACAGCAGAGCAATTACAACTGTGCGCTAATGTGCGTGAAGATCATGAAGAAAGTTGGGGCTTAGCAGGGGCTAGGCGATTGTGGATATGGCCACTGTAAAAGGAACGAGATTGCCCTGCTACCTAGCCTCTAACATAATGAAATTATTAGGTTTATTTACCATAAATGAAATTGCATTTTCAAATAATCAAGCAAAGTAATACCATGATAAATGCAATACGCATAGCAGTACTCTTTATAATGGCAATTTATCTTTGATTAAAAAGCGGTTTGGACTTGTCCCAAAAACGGAAATTACAACTTAAGTGGGGTGGTGCAGCATGAGAAAACCTAAGAGGTGAATAATATGGGAATAATCGAATTTCCTGATGAAGTTGATTTTTTAAGTTTTTTCGAAAGTGAGCCTATTCATCGAGATATTGAAGATGCGCTGACATTTGGGTATGAATTCAAACAGGGCAATATTTGTCTATTATTCTATTTTACGGCTTATGAAGGTTGCGTTACGCTGATATTGAAGCAAGAAGATACGGAGTTACTTGTATTACATTTGAATAACATAATAAAAATTATAATTACTGAGGATGAAGGTGCGCTAATCCTTCGCTCCAAAGCGGGTTGTGATGAAAATAATAATTATTATGTACAAATTAGACCAACAATCTTAATTAATAACAAAGGATATGCGGGATGATGTATCTGTATTATTGATTTGTGAGATAGCGCTTCTTTATTATTAAGAAGCGCTTTTGGGTTATTACATTGCTTTTTTTAGTTTTTCAACTTGCTGTGCGGTAACGGGTTTGCCTTGACCACCCCATTCGGCGCGTGCCCACGAAACTAAATCGGCGATTTCTTGAGGGGTTAAATCGTCGGCGAAACTCGGCATTGCGTACATGCGCTGTCCGTTAGGGAATGTAGTGGTAGGAATACCGGTTAACACTACACTAATAAAGGTTTCAGGGCTGTCCATGGCTAAAATCGCATTGCCTTTTAGGGCTGGAATGCCATTTGGAACGCCTTCACCCGTAATACCGTGGCAACCTGCACAGGTGGACATATACATTAAACGACCCGTTTCCATTGTTGCACCAATATCCGTGGTGGGTTGAGCATTAGCTTCGGGCAACGCAGTGGGTGGAGTTTTGGCACCAAGAACATTTCCTTGCTTGTCTGTCATCAAATATATTGCCATGTCATCCACGTCACTTTTTTTCATTTGGCTGGTGGAAAAATGGGTTACGGTACTCATATCAGCAAACGCAGAGCCTTGGGGGGCGTTACCCGTCAGTAAAAATTGGCTTAAAGATGCAGTATCGTAACCATGTTTAGACAATGCCTCGGCTGTAATATCTGGGATCGCAAGACCAGCTTCTTCTCCTCCTTGTAATGAGCGGGAAAACTCCACGCCCATCATAAAGTTACGTGGTGAATGGCAAGCGCCGCAGTGGGCGAGTCCTTCCACAATATATGCGCCTCGGTTCCACTGTTCAGAGCGCTGCGGGTCATGTGGGGCACTTTGTTTCGGAAAATTGAGTAGCGTCCAAAAATTCATAAAAGGGCGGACAGGTAAAACAAATACCCCGGTATTTTCTTTGTTGGAAACGGCCATTGGCGGCAGGCTCATTACATAGGCATACAGAGCATCTATATCTTCTGACGTGGTCATCTGTGTGAAAACAAATGGCATTGCAGGGTAGAGATTGCCTCTCTCTTTGCCTATGCCATCTTTCAGTGCACGGTGGAAATCGGCACGGGTATAGTTGCCGATACCAAATTGTTTATCTGGGGTAATATTGGTGGAATAAATCGTACCAAAAGGTGTGCCGATAGCACGGCCCCCCGCAGCCAGAGGTCCTTCAGGTAAGGAATGACAACCAAAGCAATCTCCTGCAATAGCCAGTTCTTGCCCACGGGGTAATAATCGTGCCACCTCTTCAGAGGTAAGTGGTTTATCTAAGTCAGGGCCAATACTGGTAGTACGAAATGCACCAAACAGGATAGCAAGCATCAGCGCAATAAATAGTGCGATGATGATATAGAGCGTTTTACGTATGGAGCGAGATTTAGCCATCGTCATTCTCCCTAATCAATCACACAGCCAGGAGTGTCTAAGGCGACTTTTCTCACAGCTTCGTAGTAACGCACATAGCCTGTGCAGCGGCAAATATGTTCATTTAGTGCATCCTCAATAGCTTGTTCAAGAAAGGCCCGTTTGACAGGGTTTTTCTTGAGTTTATTGATGAATACGGTTGCTCCTGTAACAAAGCCCGGCGCACAGTAGCCACATTGAAATGAAAAATTTTCAATAAACGCTTGTTGAATAGGTGTTAATTCGACAATTTTGCCTTGTTCATCAACCTTTGCCTGCCCCTCGATAGTGACGATATTTTTGTGATTAAAATAATGTGCGCCGAAAATACAGGTGCGACTTTCAACAGTGGTGCCATCGGGTTGAATTTCCATAATGGTACAGGCGTGGCAGATCCCTTGACCGCAACCAAAGTGAGTGCCTGTCAGGTCGAGATATTCATGAAGAAACTCAATCATTGGCATCCCAACAGGGACATCAATAGGGCCAACTTTTTGACCGTTGATGGTCAGGGTTAATGGCTTGCGCTCAATAATCGGAACGGCATTTTTGATATTCATGAGAGGGCCTTTTTAATTTTATCTACCGTAATAGGGAATTCATAAAAACGTTTCCCCGTCGCGTGGGTGAGGGCATTGCTGGTGGCGGGTAGGATAGGGATCATCCCCAATTCTGCCATGCCTTTTGGCGGTGAAGTTTCAGACAGCGGCGGTAAATAATCGATAGTTTGCTGCCAAACAGCTACGTCTTTTGCACGCGGCAGAACATAGCGGTTAAAGTTCCATGTACCATTACCCGGGCCATCGCCATACAGCGGAAGTTCTTCCATTAATGCATGTCCGATACCCATTGCTGTTCCCCCTTGAATTTGTCCTGAAACCAATTCAGGGACGATCATCGTACCGGGATCCATAATCATATGATGGCGCATAACCTCCACTTCTCCCGTCATAGTATTGACGTTGAGTTCAACTAAGCAACATGCAGGAGTCACTGTGGTTGGATCCGCTTTAGCACGCTGGGTTGGTGGGTAATAAGCCATTTTACGTTTGATAAAGTGATAACCGCCCGTTGTCATCTGTTTCTTCAATTCATTAGGTGCACCATCACCGTAACGTATGGATATGGCATCGAGAGGCAAGTTTTTTAACCCTACGGTTGGAATATCAAAATCAGCGCGTGCCCATTGCCAACTGGAATAGCCATGGACGGCGATCCCGGTGATCAACCCCATTTCATGGGCGCGTTTGGCTAATATATTGAATGGAATAGGTTTCATACCGCCACCACCGATACCGTCAGGACCAACACGAATATCTGAAAACTCAACATTTAAGCCATTGAATGCACCGCCTCCAGGACCTTCACTCCAAATACTTTTTGCCGCAGGCCATAAGGTGTTTTCCAGTAAGAAACGCCCTGCTTGACGTGTGCCAAAACCGATATAGTAAACCCCACTGGATGAGCTCATATCTGGGATCAGCGCTGGTGTCCAATAAGGATCATTTTTGGCCAATTCATCTTGTTTTTTCTGATCTGCCCAACTGGTTTTTAACGGGAGTTCAGCAAACTCTGTGACACCAAATTCCACGACATCAGGGGCTTTACTCAGAGCTTGCCATACCATGACCTGTTGGGCAGTGGTTCCTCCTGTGCCAATTTCTTGCATACAGTGGCGCATGGTCAGTTTGCCATCGGCATCAAATTCAAGGGAAAGGATGGTGGGAACACCACTAGAGCCATACACCTGTTGAACTTGTGCAAAGCCAACGCCGTAAAGTTTCCCGGGATTTTTAGCCTCATATTCGGCCTTGTTTTTCTCTCGTTCGACCCATATTGGGTGTTTTTCGGCGAGATTTAGCATTTCCACATTACGCGGATCACCTGCAATGACACCGCCTTGAGTATTGGGGTAGCCTTCTAAAATGGCATTACGACGGCGCAATTCGATCGGGTCGATATTTAGGTTGTGGGCGATTTCATCCACCATCAATTCGGTTATCGCCATGGATTGTAACGAACCAAAACCGCGCATCGAACCGGCTTCCACAGCAGGTGTTGCCATGGCGAGTGCAGTTAAATCGGATTTTGGAAAATAGTAAATCGACTGCGCCCCGCGCACTGCAACATGGGAAACCGCAACGGATAAATTTTCACGACCCCCACCATTACAGTTATACGTGCCTTTTAATATATCGAATTTACCCGTTTTTTTATCACCAATAATGGTTACGTCCATCTCAATGGAATGGCGCTTCATACCCATTTGGAATTGTTCATAACGGTCATTAGCCATGCGAACAGGGAGTCCGTCCGCATAGAAACTGGCAACCAATGCATAGAATGGAAAAACCGAATAATCCTTTGAACCATAACCGACAGTGGAACCTGTCAATAAAATGATGTTTTCAACAGAAAAGTTTTTATTATTCTTCGATAATTCAGCTGCGGCATTGACTACGCCTGCGGGAGATTGCGTTGCCGTCAAAATGTGTAGGGTTTTTGTTTGTGCATCATACCACGTGTTGCAGTTATCAGGCTCCATGGCACAAGGATCGATGGATTGGGAAAAACCGTGGCGCTCAAGGACAAATTTATCTGGGTTTTGGCGCGCAGCGGCAATTTCTTGCTCAATTTGCCGCGCGTAGTCCATGGCTCTTTCTTGCTTATCAGGATGTTGTTCGGCTTGATGTAGGGCTTGGATAAAGCCACCGCCACGATCTTTGCGGATAACGGGTGGAACGGTGATGGCATGTTTGGGGTCATAAGGAGGCCAAACAGGTGTGTTGCCATCAAAACCGCCTTTGATCCCTGAATCTTGGTAAGGAGAGAAGATTGAAGGGGAAAGTGGTGTTTCACCACCGATCCGCACATAACGCGCTGCGCCATAGTTGGCTGGCGGTTTAGGACCTGTGACGGCCCCGTATTTCACTGTGTTTGTCGCAAAGCGTAACATACGCTGAGCCGCACTGTATTTATCGAAGTCTTGATAAATTAAAATTGCAACGGGGTGGCCAATAATCGGGGCTGTTTCCCCTAATGGAACTAGCACATTGGTACCGTAAAATCCTTTACCCATTCCCGTATCTTGAGGAATATTTAGGCCGTCACGGATCAGGTCTTCTTGCAAAACAACTCTATCTGGTTGCAAGTTTGGCCCTAATATTGAAATATCAATGCCTTCGAATGTTTTCTCAGCGTCAGTGGCTTTTAACATAAAGGCATAACTTTGTTTTTTCGGCCAGCCGGGAATATCTTTGGCTCGGTAGTCTCGGGCAAAGTTTTTTCTACCTGTGACTTTTTCAACGCCATCCCAACGAAAGCGTGCTTTACCATTTTGCCCAATCCAATCAGTTTTTGCTGAGTCTGAGTCTAGCTCAACCGCAAGGGCAAAGGGAAGTTTCCCCACCATGACGGCAATTCCTGCGATGGTGCCTAATTTAATAAAATTACGTCTAGAAATATGTCCCGTCATTATGCACTCCTAAATTTTATTATTAGGGGGATTTACATTAGAGGCAGTGATAAAAAATGTGCTTATCTAATTAAATGTAAGATTATTTTATGACGAATAAATCAAATCATATTTAGATGATTAATATCTGATTACTCAATAAGTTACATAAATAGTATGGGTATCTATAAAGGGTTATGACAAATGAGTAAAGGGGTTTATACAAGAAAGTGAATAATTTTGATAAAGTCATCTTAATGAGACAATTTCGAATAAAATCGCTACTTAAGATTAAGGTTTATTAAGAGGATTAATAGGGTTTTAATTATCGTTAAATAAAAGGGATGTATAATTTAATATATAACAATTCTATTTTTGACGAATTAATGAAATGAAAAAACCAGACTGATTAACAAATATGATCAGTCTGGCTTTTTCAAGGGTTATTGGCGTAAGGCTTTGATGTGCTCTGGTGTCACATCGGCAGGTTGCCCACCCCATTCCACGCGCAAGAAATTGACGAGTTCACTGATTTGTTGGTCGCTCAGTTTATTGGCGAAGCCTGGCATACTCTGTAGGCTTTGGTTATTCGGAAATTGTTGCTCTGGTAACCCATCCAAGATGGTGTTGATCAGATTGGTGCTATCTGCATTTCGTAATGTCGAATTGCCTTTCATCGCAACAGCGACATTGGGTTTACCACTACCGTCATATGAATGACAACCTGAGCATGTTTCTAAATACACTTGGCGACCTTGGGCGTTACCTTCACCCATTTTTAAGGGTAATGTTGCCGGAGGGTTATCACCCATCAGGTAAGTGGCGATTGCGCTATTATCTTCAGGGGTTAAGTGTTGTGAACTGAGGTAGATCACTGGGTGCATATCACTGTAGGCTGAGCCTTGTGGGGCGATGCCAGTCATAAAAAATTGCTGTAAATCGGCTTTCGTCCAGCCTCTTGCCGCCAGCGCTTGTGGCGTAATATCCGGCGCAATAAAGCGTCCTAATGCCCCTCCTTTCATAAAGTTATCTAAATCCATTTCACCCAATTTGCCCCTTGGTGTGTGGCATTCTGCGCAGTGTTCCAATACGTTAACTAAATATTTTCCACGCAACCATTCAGGGGAACTGCCTTGAGAGACATCAGGAAGCGGTTTGTCATTGAAAAATAGTAAATTCCAACCAATCATCGCCATACGTTGGTTTAGCGGGAAAGGGAGTGAATTTTCAGGGGGGGCGACATCCACAGCAGGGCGGCTCATCAGATAACTGTAAATGGCATCAGAATCTTCCCGCGTTATCCCTTTATAAGAGGTATAAGGCATCGCAGGATAAAGGTGCTTACTTGGCGGTGAGATCCCTTGAGTCAGCGCTTTATAAAAATCATCTTTTGTCCAACGACCAATCCCGAAATCGGCAGAAGGGGTTAGGTTACTGCTGTAAATGATCCCAAAAGGTGTATCAAGGGGGAAACCGCCCGCAAGTGGCGCGCCGTTGGTGCTGGTATGGCAGGCTGCACAGTCACTGGCAAGGGTGAGGTATCGCCCCCGTTCAATTTCTTGAGGTGTGGCTGTGACTTTTTGTACAGGGCCGTCAAGTGTACGGCTTTCATACCAATAAAGCACTGCCCAAACGACAATGATAATTGCGATAAGCCATAAAATGATTTTTTTGATCATTTGATTGCCTCCTTGATAAGCCCCGGAGTTGCAAGAACAACCTCACGTACCGCTTGGTAGTAACGAACATAACCGGTACAACGACAAATATGGTTATTCAACGCTTGTTTAATGGCTTCTTCCAACTCTTCCTCTTTAATCGGATTACGCTGAAGCTCTTCAATAAAAATGGTAGCGGCATTGACAAATCCGGGGGTGCAATAGCCACATTGGAAACTAAAGTTTTCGATAAAGGCTTGTTGCACGGGGGATAATTTAACATCCCCATTTTCTTCTTTGGTGGCAGCACCTTCGATAGTGCGAATACTTTTGTTGTTAAAAAAGTGAGCGCCAGTAATGCAGGTGCGGATTTCTTCACTGGTGCCTGAAGGGTGGTCTAAGATCACAACGCAGGCGTGGCAAATACCTTGACCACAACCAAGACGCGAACCGGTTAAATCGACATATTCATGAAGAAAATCAATCATCATGAGGCCTTCAGGTATGTCCATCGGTCCATAAGATTGACCATTAATGGTTAAAGTCAGCGGAAGGTAGTTTAAGCTCATGATAATACCTCTAGAATATCTTTAGCGCGCACAGGCAGGTGCAAGAAATGGTGACCAGTCGCATCAGCGATAGCATTGACGATAGATGAAACCACAGGGATCATCACAACCTCAGCAACCCCTTTGGGCGGGTCGGTTTCTGAGAGCCCTGGCAGAATTTCACTGGTCTGTTGCCAAACAGCAACGTCACTGGCGAGGGGAAGATGGTAACGGTTGAAGTTCCATGTTCCATTACCAGGGCCGTCTTCATACAGCGGTAAATATTCATGGAGGGCATGGCCGATACCCATAGCCAGACCACCTTGGATTTGCCCCGATACCAGTTGCGGAACAATGAGGTTACCGCACTCCACAACCGAGTGGTGGTTGAGTAATTCCACGTGTCCTGTCGCTTTATCGATGGACAATTCTGTGACAGTTGCCACCGCGCTGTAGTAGGTTACACCCGCATTGTTTCTTTGTGTATCAGGGTAATAGGCTTTTTCACGATGGTAAACTTGGTAATCATTTTCGGCAAAACGTAAAGCGAGCCCGTCTACCGGTAAACGGCGCATTTCTCCTTGAATATGAAAATCAGCTTCAGCCCATTGCCAACGGTTAAATACGTGGCTAACAGCGCCAGTTAAACCGCCCATTTCAAATGTGCGCTCGATTAACCGCGGTAAACTAAGCACTTCTAACCCATCAGCAGTCAACCCTTCAGCGACCCAGCGGGCGTCTTCGCGACGTACGACTAATGGTGCTGCTTGCCCTCCACCAATGCCTTCTTGCCAAATTGACATTGCAGCTGGCCACAAGCCGTATTCGAATACTAACCGTGCAGCTTCTTCTGTACTGTGTGTAAAATAGTATGCGGAGTTACTGGCACTTGATGGAGAACAATAATTGGGGGTCCAAAGTGGGTTTTGTGCTAAACGGTTTTGTTCTTCCTGTGACATGGCAAATGGGTTGCCCGTTGATATCATCGGTAACATTGACCAATCAGTGACGGAAAAGTGGGCGAGCTCAGCAGGTTTTCCGAGCCATTTGGCACAAACCACGGCTTGAGAGGTGGACATCCCTGTGCCCATTTCAGCGCCACTGTGGTAAATCGCAATTTTACCTTCACGAGTGAGCTCAACTCGGGCAAATGAGGATTCAGCCCCCGTCCCAAAGTCTTTTTGCACACAGGAAATACCCGTACCAAATAATTTCCCGCTATTTTGGGCTTCATAATCGGCTTTACGTTTGGCTCTTTCTGTCCACATCGGGTGCGCAGCACAACGTGTTAAGACTTCATCAGCACGGATAGCACCGGCTGGGATTGCGCCTTGGGTATTTTTCATCCCGGATTTAATTAAGTTTTTCAATCTAAACTCAATGGGATCAGCCTTGAGTAACTTGGCGGCTTCTTCCATTAACATATCTGTCGCCGCCATGGCTTGGAGTGTGCCATAACCTCGGGCAGAGCCTGCATCTACCGCCCGTGATGCAATTCCCACAGCGTAGAGATCACTCCGAGGAATATAGTAAATAGCCTGTGCCCCCGTGGCTCCCACCATCACAACGGAGGGGGTAAAGTTGCAGCGACCGCCGCCATCGCCAATGAATGAGGCGCTTAGTGCTTCAATTTTATGTGTTTTTTTATTGACAGCTAATGTGTAATCCATGTCGAAGGCATGGCGTTTGAGGCTGGACTGGAATTGCTCGTAGCGGTCATTTGCGAGACGAATAGGTACGCCGTTGCCATATAGCGTAGCCATTGCGCCATAATAAGGGAATGGGCTGTGATCTTTCGAACCATAACCTACTGTAAAACAAGGGTGTAGGAAAATTTGCTTAATTGGAAATGTTGATTTTGCCAACATTTCAGGTAACGATGCGGCAACTTCTTGGGGTGATTGCGTTGGGATCACGAGGTGGAATGATTGGGTCTTTTCATCATACCAACCATTGGCGTTGTCTGGTTCTAATGCAGAAGTATCAATGGATTGAGAGAAATATTTGCGCTTAATCACCAACCAATCATCAGGTGGGTTTTCCAATTGTTTTGCCAGCGCATCGGCAAAAAACATCCCTTCTTCATCCAATTTTCCCCCCTCACGACCTTCTGGCCATACGGGAAGGTGTTTTTTCATTCCGATGGGCGAAATAGGCATATCTTTCATGCTGGAGTAAATATCAGGGTCGTAAGGGTTTTCGCTACCAATACGCACGCCACGATAGGTGCCCCAAGGGTCACGTTCTAATGGTCCAGTGAATGCGCCATATTGAATAATATCATCATGAAATTTAAGTGTTTCTTTGGCAAAACGGAATTTTGCAAAGTCATGGTAAATAAGTAGGGCTACGGCTTGACCTAAATAAGCGGGGGTTTTTCCTTCAGGAAGAAGTAGGTCTTCACCGTAAAATTCAGGGAAGGCGACGCCGTCTTTCTCCAGATCACGAGCAGTGACAATACGATCTGGCATTAGACCATCACTGAGCCTTTCAAGATTAAAACCTTGATAAATTTTATCTGCCTGAGTCACTCTGAGTAAAAATGCGTGACCTTGCTGCTTAGGCCAGTGAGGAATATCCCGAGCACGAATATCTCTGGCGAAAACTTTCTCACCTTGTACTTTAGAAAAGGCATCAATACGGAATTTGATTCGTTTATCAACGGGGTTCCAATCCGCAGGTTGAAGGATTTTTTCCTCAAATAGCACGTCAAAAGCGCGGCTATACAAAGGGGCGAGATATACTGAAATCCCAGCAATAACGGCACATTTTAGAAAGTGTCTGCGGGAGAGTTCGACATTGCTTTTGCTCATAATAAACCCTTACACTTATTATACTACATGTATATTGTTTTATTTATCATCACTCTGAAAAGTATTAAATAGTAATTCAAATATTGTCCAAATATGAATGAAAAGCAAATTAGTATAAATATTAACTTGTTATCTTATTGAATATCCTTTATCAATAAAAGTATATATAAATATATTGATGAATAATTAACATTATGAATATTGGCATATTAATATTAGCCGCAGGTCACAGTCAGCGATTCCAAAAGGCGGGCGGAAAAGGCAGTAAATTAAATTTACGATTAGATGAGCGAACTGTTTTTGAAAAAACACTCTTAAATTCAATAGGAAGCGGGCTTTCTGTTCATGTGGTGACGCGCACAGATAATCTGGGAGTGATTCATACTTGCTTACAATTTAATATACCATTCTCATTGTTGGATAGTAATGGATTAGGTGAATCTATTGCAATGGGGGTTAAAAACACATCTTATTTAGATGGTTGGCTAATTCATTTGGCAGATATGCCTTACATAAATAGCGAGTTATTTATAGCAATTGCGGATAAATTAAAACAACATTCATTAGTGAGACCAGTCTATAATAGACAGCCAGGTCACCCTGTGGGAATTTCTGCCAAATATTATTTAGACTTAATTCAATTAACCGGGGATGAAGGGGCAAAATCAATATTAAGTCACCATTTTGTTTATGAGTTAGCGATAAATGATCAAAGTGTTATTAAAGATATTGATTATCCAATAATTGATAATGAATAGGAGCATGTATGCTGCGTGAAGATGTTTTTGTTATCTCTCAAGCCCTTTCTTGGATAAAAGAACAACCCATTTGGTTGTGTACGGTATTGAGTACCTATGGTTCTTCTCCTCGTAGTCCTGGGTCTTTGCTTGTTGCCAAAGCAGATGGTCAGTATGTTGGGTCTTTATCTGGCGGTTGTATTGAAGAAGATTTTATTCAGCGAATACAACATGGGGAATACCTTAAGAGTAGCCAAATTATTCGTTACGGTCGCGGTGGATTAGATGCAAAGGTGAATTTACCTTGTGATGGAAGTTTGGATGTTTTAATCGAATATCTACCTAATAGTGTCGAAAGTACCGATTATCTAACTGAAATACATCAAGCACTATTGGGGTATACTGCAATTAATAAAAAAATCACTTTGCCATTTCGTGGTGAAATTAGCACGGTTAAAAATCAACAAACCCCGACTCAAATAGAGCGAGTGGGTGATGATATTCAATTTTATATTGCAGCACCGCCCCGGTTAATTATTGCGGGGATCTCGAATGTGGGAATTTACTGTGCGAATTTCGCCGCAACATTGGGGTTTGAGGTCATTATTTGTGAACATAGAGAGGATGAATTAGCGCGTTTTTCTGGGCAACTTTCTAGCCAATTTGAGGTGGTTAAATTATTTCCTGCACGCTATTTAGAATCCCAAAACTGCACACCAAACACCGCCATTGTCTCTTTAACCCATGATCCCCGTATTGATGACCTGACACTCATGGAGGCTGTGAATACACCTGCATTTTATATTGGTGCTATGGGATCTAGTCGAACAAGCGCACGTCGGCGTGAACGGTTAGCAGAATCGGGAGGCATGTCGCTGGCGGAGATAGAGCGTATTCATGCACCTATAGGGATCCCTATTGGCAGTAAAACCCCGCCTGAAATTGCATTAGCCATTATGGCTGATATTGTTGCGTATAAAAACGGTGTGAAAAGTCAAAATAAGCAGCAAGAAAATGGCCATTTAACCGTAGTGAATTAGTCGGTGATAAGTCTAAACAGGGCGGTAAATATTCTAGGGGCTGTTGATTTTTACCGCTAAAAAGGTCAAAAAACAATCCTAAAATGGCTGTAATTCGAATAGAAATTGACCATCAAAAATAAACAGCCCCTAGCCCTGTCTAGGAATAGCCGATATTATCGTTGAGCGGCAATAACCATAATTTCGACTAGAACTTGCTCCCGCGCCATATTGGCTTCAACTGCCGCACGTGCAGGGCTATGTTCAACAGGCATCCAGTTTTCCCACACTGCGTTAAATGCCGCAAAATCGCGCGCCATATTTTTAATCCAAACTTGGGCGGATAAAATGCAGGTTTTATCGCTTTGGCTTGCCGCGAGCAATGTATCAATTTTATCAAGAACCTCTTGCGTTTGCTGTGTGATATCGCCCGTTAAGTCATTAGGTATTTGGCCTGATAAATACACCAGGCCATTAAATTCAACACTGTCAGCCAAGCGTGGTTTTGGGTTATTACGTTTAATGGACATGCTTACCTCGTTAATCCTGTTAGAGAAATAGGGGATGTTTGCGTTATAATCAACTGGCTTAATATTTCTGCGCTACCGGCCGCCAAAGTGAATCCCAAACTACCATGACCAATATTTAGCCAAAGGTTTTTATATGCCGTTTTTCCAAGTAAAGGTGGACCTTTTGGTGTTGACGGTCGCAATCCATACCAAGCTGGCGCATCATCCACGTTAGGTAAATGTGGGAATGTTTTTTTTACAATATCTTTTAAGGCATTTATGCGGTTATCCCGTAAGCCTAAACTGTCATAGCCAATATCAACCATTGCCGCAATGCGTAGCTGATCATTTAATTTGGCATAAACAATTTTATTACCATAATCGGTGACATTAATTTTCGGGACACAATGTTCAGCTTGTGGGTATTCAACACTGAGACTATACCCTTTTAAACCTAAAAGAGGGACATTAATTCCCAATGGTTTTAGTAAGTTTCGGCTGCCATTCCCGGCACATACAATAACTTCATCAGCTTGAATATTTCCCTGGTGAGTGACTATTTCAGTAATGCGATTATTGTGTTGAATAAAGGACTGAACATTGTGTTGCAAGCAGAGGGTAAATTGTGGCTGCGTGTGCAAATATTGCAGCAGATTTTTGCAAAACAAATAGCAGTCTGCGCTTTCGTCATCGGGGGCATAAATCGCCCCAACAAGTTGGGACTGAATATGTTTTAAGGCGGGCTCTAAGGCAATGATTTCCGAGGGTGTTAAAATCTGTTGAAACTGGCTATCAACGGTCTCACAAGCTTTTTGAAAGCTTTTTTTATCCCGGTGGATGACCAATTTACCTGACTTTTCCCAAGCAAAATCAGCGATATCGCCATTTTGACGCCATATATTCATTATTTTTTGGCTTAATAGCGATAAACGCAGCAGATGAGCGCCATTGATTTTATTGGTTTTGCGGTTACAAGCGAGGGTAAATTGCGCTAACCAAGACCATTGCTGAATTGAAGGGGTAATTTTTAAATTCAATGGGGAATCGTTTTTTCCCATCCAACGCAGCCCTTGTAACGGAACACCCGCATCGGCAAGTGGTGAAACATAACGGTAGCTTAGTTGCCCACCGTTTGCGAAACTGGTTTGCATACCGACATCTGAATCAGATTCAAGTAATGTGACGGTTTGACCTGCTTTAATTAACGCGTATGCGGTGCTTAACCCAATCACACCCGCTCCAATTATCACCACATGTTTAGCCATAATATTTCGCAACCTATAATAACGTAGGAATGAATATTTAACGGCGAATGGGTTAACTAAACAATTGAGTTTTCATTACCAGAGTATAACTTTTGGTTAACGACTTTATTTCTTTTTTCGAGGGTTAATGCCAACGTATTGACATAATTTTGTGCTGCTTTTGTTAATGGTCTATCCGCGCGATGGAAAACAGAAACAGCTAATCGCAACCCTTCTTTTAAGGGATAAATCATCGATTCAGGAAGGGTGTGTTCTGCGGAGAAAATATCTGTAATACTGCAACCCAAGCCTGCTTGGACAAATTCGGCGGCCATATGGTAAGTGTGTACACTGATATTTGACTCAGCGAATTGATGGCGTTTTTGCAACAGTTGCGATAACGAATCAGAACCTGGGTGGATCCAGCGTTCTTGGTCGATATCGACTAAGGAAACGGGCGTATACAGTGGCGGCTTACTATCAACATAAACTAGAGGAATATCGGCAATTGGCAGTACAGTAATACCACCTTCGATGTCAAGATTAAAGCCGATACCAATATCCAAATCTTGTTGCGTTAATAATTGCAGAATATCGGTTGTATGGTGTGTGCCAATTGTCAGCTTGATATTGGGGTGTTTTTTTATAAATAGGGCGGTGACTTCAGGCACAAGGTTTAGCCCTAAGCTTGGTAAGCAACCGATCGCTAATTTACCTTGCGGATTACGGGATAAATTTTGTGCTAAAATTCTGAGCTTATCTAAATTTTGATAAACTTCTTTTGCCTCTTCAAACAATAAATTGGCTTCATCTGTTGGAATTAATTTCCCTCTAATTCGTTGAAATAAAACCAGTCCAAGTTGCTGTTCGGCATGTTTTAATGCTTTGCTGGCAGCAGGCTGTGAAATATGAAGAACTTCTGCTGCCCGAGTTAAAGAACCACAAGTCATGACTGCGTAAAAGATATCAAGATGTCGTAATTTCATTCTATGAAAACCTGCCATTTTTGTTTATCAAGGTATTCTACCGAATTAATCCTATTTAATCCGATGAGGTCGTCACTTTGTGATGAGATACGAAAAAAGACATTTTTAAATGAAGGGATGCATTCACTAGAAAGGACCATGCCAGCCTATATGATTTCGTTATAGGCTGGCATTGTATAATTAGGTGAAATAAGTGCCTATCTCGATGAATATTTTAATTAAGATGCTATTTGAGATATCTACGATAAATGCACCAACCATTGGCACTACTAAGAAAGCTTTATGGGAAGGGCTAAATGCTTTTGTGACGGTTTGCATATTGGCAATCGCCGTTGGCGTTGCCCCCATACCAAAACCACAATGCCCCGCACTGATAACCACAGCATCATAATCCTTGCCCATCATCCGAAACGTGACGAAACAGGCGAAGAGCACCATCACGACCGTTTGCACCGCAATAATCAGTAAAACAGGGCCCGCCATACTGGCGAGTTGACCGAACTTTAACGACATTAACGCCATCGCTAAGAATAATGACAACGCCACACTACCAAGAACATCTACAGTCGGTTCAAACACTTCATGTTTAAAGAGGTGGGTTAAGACGTTACGGATGATAATTCCGACAAATAAACACCAAACAAAGGTGGGTAATTGTAACACAGTATCTTTGAACAATGCGCTAATATAGCCACCAACGACAATACAGATAATCAACATTGAAATGGTTTCAATAACATTATTAGCATTGATTTTGCGCTTAACACTCGGTTGTTCAAATGCTTCAACGATAGTTTCTTTTTCTAATTCAGTGGAAGATGGGATCGTGACTTTTTTCAATAAATGACGTGCTACTGGTCCACCAATTAATCCCCCTAACACTAAACCTAATGTGGCACATGCCATGGCTAATTCAACCGCACCGGTTACACCGTATTTATCGGCTAATAATGGCCCCCAAGCTCCCGCGTTCCCGTGACCGCCCGTTAACGTAATTGAGCCTGCAATTAAACCAATAAAGGGGCTTTCATTAAGCATGATAGCCATCCCCATGCCAACGGTATTTTGAATCGCAATTAAAATAGTTACCGCGATAGTTAATAATACTAGCGGCTTGCCACCTTTTATTAAGCGCGAAAAATCCGAGCTTAGCCCAATGGATGAGAAGAAGGCGATCATCAGAATACTTTGTAATGATGCATCAAAGGTAAAGGTATAGCCTGCGGTTTTATCGACAATCAATAAAATAATCGCCACAATAAAACCGCCAACAACAGCTTCGGGAATATGGTTTTTTTGTAAAAAGGGGGAGTATTTAACAACGAACATCCCTATCAATAGCGCTAAACAAGCGACTAATAATGTGTAGCTGGCATCTAAAGTCATTGTATTACCTCAAATCAGTTTACGAGGGGCTGTTTATCTTTGATGGTCAATTTTCATTCGAATTAAAGCCATTTTAGGATTGTTGTTTGACCTTTTTTAGCTGTAAAAATCAGCAGCAAAGATAAACAGCCCCTAGAGCTTTTACTATTGTTATTTAACATTAGTGATAAATTAAGCTACTTTGTGCAACCTTTATTTAACAATGAGTTTTGATTGGGTATCTATAACCTTTAGTTAACCCTAAAGGGGATACTGAAAGAAAGGT
The DNA here is from genome assembly GCF_041075285.1 of Providencia rettgeri. Classification (NCBI taxonomy): domain Bacteria; kingdom Pseudomonadati; phylum Pseudomonadota; class Gammaproteobacteria; order Enterobacterales; family Morganellaceae; genus Providencia; species Providencia rettgeri. The sequence continues at coordinate 348,106 of NZ_CP163512.1, forward strand.
GATAAAATTTTATGTATCAATTTGTTGACTAAACACAGCAAGAGGCTGCTTAAACAGTAGGTTTGCATGGCGGTGGTCGATTTTGAGATGATTTTTTAAGAAGCAAGCTGGCTTTTTTTTCAACTCAGGGGGGGCAAGGCTACGACGGCAAGTAATTATAAGAAATGTGATGTACAACATAAAAGAAAACGCGCAGATTGAAGTGAAAAATGAGGTAAATAATCTATTTTGGATGGCTTGTAGATATTTTGTCTAGGGGCTGTTTATCTTTAATGGTCAATTTTTATTCGAATTAAAGCCATGTGATGCTGCGTTAAGAGGCGCTTGACGAGTCCATTAAACGGTAAATTTTCCCCTTGACTAAAATAGCGTTAATTCGAATAAATATTTACCGCCAAAGTTCTCAGCTCCTTGATGCTCGGTGTGAGTGTTAAAGCCTGATGCAGGGGTCTTTTATTGATAATAAATTATGGATGATTATTTTTAAATGGAATAAGTACAAATATAATCACCCAACTCTATTTGATAATTTTGTTTCGAGTTTAGATTTGGATTTTTTTACTATCTTATTACAGCTATCGAATTTGGTTAGTTATTTAATGGGTTGTTTTAATACGCTTATTGTCTTTATTGCCATTTTTAAAATACATAAAAGTCAATTTTATACAAATATATGGTTAGCCGATTGTTTGCTATGATGACCTAATAGCAATGGGTTCTCTGGTATTTTTTATTGTTTAATGATGCTGTGATATGTAAATCTAAAAGAATGTATTCAATTCAAAATTTCGTTTTATTAAATAATTTTAATCGTGTTTTCTGGAGTGTTTTAAATGCAAAAAACGATCCGCCAAGTCACCTTTGATTTATTACGTAAGCTGGATATTACAACCATTTTTGGGAATCCCGGTTCAACAGAAGAAACATTCTTAAAAGATTTTCCGCGTGATTTTCGTTATATCCAAACCTTACAAGAAGCTTCTGCGGTCGCTGCCGCTGATGGTTATGCCCAAGGAATGCGTAAAGTTGCAATGGTAAATGTGCATACCTCGGCGGGTTTAAGTAATGCCATGAGTAATATTTTGACGGCATATATGAATCGGACGCCACTCATTATTACGGCGGGAAACCAAACACGTGAAATGCTATTAATGGAGCCTTGGTTAACCAATATTGAACCGGAAACGCTACCTAAACCTTGGGTCAAATGGAGTTACCAGCCAGTGCGGGCGGAAGATGTTCCCGCCGCGTTTATGCGTGCTTATGCTATGGCGCTACAACCTCCGGCGGGGCCAGTATTTTTATCGATCCCTTTGGATGACTGGGATAAACCCGCACTGACTGAAGAAGTGGTTGTGCGTTCAGTACCACAGCGTATTGGTTATGATCCTATTCGATTGCAAGAGTTTGCCACTGCGCTATCTAATGCGAAGGATCCCGTTCTTATTTATGGTTCCGCCATTGCAAGAGGAGAGGGGTGGGATATTGGTATCAAACTTGCTGAGAAACTCAATGCTCCGGTGTGGGCTGCGCCGGCTTCTGAACGTCCGCCATTCCCCGAAACCCATCCTTTATACGCAGGGGGCTTACCTTTTGCGACCCAGCCATTAGCTGAAAAGCTTGAAGGACACGACTTAGCCATTGTTATTGGCGCGCCTGTATTTCGCTATTATCCTTATGTTGCAGGCCGTTATATTCCGGAGGGGTTAAGGTTATTACATATTACCGATGATCCTCTTGAAGTGGGTAGAGCCCCGGTTGGCGATAGTCTACTGAGTGATGCCGTGCTCGCACTTGAAGGGTTAATCAACTTAGTTGCGCCACGCGCAGCCGCAAAAAATGTGGTAAAACAGCCCCATGGAATGGCTCCGCACCCCGCTGCGCCGGCACACAGCAGCAACAGTTCAATTTTGAGTGCAACACAATTATTTCGCGCTTTAAGGGAAGTTTCACCGAAAGAAACTGTTTTGGTGGAAGAATCCCCTTCCAATCTCGGGGAACTTCACCGTGAATGGCCGATTGAATCTCCAGACTCATTCTATACTTTTGCAAGTGGTTCATTAGGTTGGAATTTGCCTGCAAGTGTGGGGATTGCCTTGGCAGAAAGAGACAGTGGACGTCATCGTCCAGTAATGGCAATTATTGGTGATGGCTCTATGCAGTATTCTATTCAAGGCTTATGGAGTGCGGCGCAACTGAATTTACCTATTGTATTTATTATTCCGAAAAACAATGAATATGCCATTTTAAAATCCTTTGCGGTATTGGAAGAAACACCGGGGGTACCGGGGCTTGATATTCCAAATTTAGATATTGTGGCGTTAGGTAAAGGATATGGTTGTACCGCCCTAAGAGCACAGACTGTAGAAGAGGTTAAAAAAGCGTGTGAAGAGGCATTTAAACGCAATGGACCAACGGTAATTGAAGTGCCTATTTTACCTTCAATTCCATCTCTGATTTAATTGTGTTTATAATTGTTAAATAGCGCCTAATTTGGCGCTATTTTTTAACCTGCGGTTTATTCATAAAACAGAAAGAATTGATAAATTATCATCTCAATAAGGCTGGATGCGATATTGATGACAGTTCCTCTCCAAGCGAAACAGGCTTTAGCTATTTTGCAAAAACATTTTTCTGATTCATTAATTGCGGTTTATCTGCACGGTTCTTCTGTTTCTGGTGGATTACGACCAACGAGTGATATTGATTTACTTGTGGTTGTTGATAACCCGATGACAGAAGCGTCTCGTGAACAACTTGTGCGAGAGTTAATGGTAATTTCTGGTTTATACCCAACAGATCCAGAAGGGCGTCGCCCCCTTGAAGTGGCTGTGTTTTTAACCAATGACTTAAACACGCTTTCATACCCCGCAAAATGCGAATTAATGTACGGAGAGTGGTTACGTACAGAGTATGAACGAGGAATATTTGAAGGGCAAACTCAAGATCCTGAATTCACACTGATGTTAGCCCAAGCGGCACAAGAAGCGGTGAGTTTATGGCACAAAAAAAGGTTCTGCCTACCCATGATTGCCCAACATGAAATACGGCGAGCCCTATTAGATGCCCTCCCTAACTTAGTGTTATCTGTGAAGGGGGATGAACGCAATGTTTTACTCACACTAACGCGGATGTGGTACACCATGGCGACGGGGTTATTTACATCAAAGGATAACGCCGCTAATTGGGCGATAGAACAGATGCCAGCGGCGTTATCGCCGATAATTATGATGGCAAAAAATGACTATTTAACCGGGGTTCCCGTTGATTGGGAAGCGCAAAACGAGGGTATCCGCCAGTGTGTGAGTTATTTAGCGGGATGTGTAAATATTTATCCTTAATTGGTTCCAATTGATACTTGTTTTAGTGCTTTTTAGCGTTATTAACGCGATGTTTTCCCGTTATTTAAGGAATTAAAAAATAAATTAATTATACTGCACCACTGTTTTATTCACGAGGGAATAAAAAATGGGGAAAAAATTAATTAACCCTGCATCTGTTTTCAATTCTTTGCAGTATGGCTTTAGCCAAGCAATAGAAACCACAGGAACTCGCCAACTGTTTTTGTCAGGTCAAGTGGGGGTCAATGAAGATGAAGAAACGGTGGCGGGGGGGAATTTATGAGCAAACGGTTCAGTCACTGGTGAATATAGAACATGTACTACGTGAAGCGGGTGGGGATTTATCTCATGTTGCCGTTTTACGTATTTATATCAAAGATGGCGCGAATAGCTATGAAGAGCAACGAGATATTGCCAAGGCATTAAAAGAAAAGTTTGGTGATACACCGCCAGCGTCCTCTTGGATTATTGTGACGGGGCTTTCATTGCCTGAATGGTTAATTGAAATTGAGGCGCATGCCGTTTTAGATTAATTCAATAAAATAGAAAAAGCCGATAAAAAATCGGCTTTTCAGACTGCTGACAAACATAACATGCTTGGCGGCAGGTTGGATAGGTTTTGAAAATAAACAAGGAAAATCAATATATTGATTTTCGCCTGATAACACAAAGTGGGAAAAACCACGCTTTTATCCCACTTTGTCAACAACCTCAAAAGCCGATAAAAAATCGGCTTTTTTACAATAAAGAATTAGTGCTTAACGAGGGTTGAAAAGTAATACACTAACGGAACGGCAAGGATCCACAAACTTATTGGAATTTCTCGCCACTTGCCTGCAACGGCTTTAATTAAAATATAAAACAGCAGTCCACCGGCAATCCCGGTACCGAAGCTATTGGCGATTAACGTGATCATTACCATCATTAGCACAGGCAAACCGTCAGTAAAATTCCCCAAATCAACTTTACGTAATCCACTGAACATATTGAGACCAATTAAAATTAATGCTGGTGCAGTGGCTTGTGCGGGGATCATTAAGGCGATTGGCGTAAATAGCAGCATCAATAAGAACATTAAGGCGGCAGCGAGAGCTGTCATCCCCGTTTTACCGCCCGCTTCTGCGGCAGCGGAGGATTCAATCAATGCAGTTGCGGCCGGGATCCCCACCCATGGGCCCAATGCCGCAGCAATAGAATCAACAATAAACGGGCGATTGATATTGGGCATATTGCCTTCTTCATCTAATAACCCCGCCTCCCCACCTACGGCTAATGTTGTGCCCATCGTTGAAAAGAATTCTGCGGCAAAAAAGACAAACAGGAATGGTAAAAAGGCAATGTTTAAAGCACCAATTAAATCGACTTGAGCTAATACTGGGGCAACAGAGTGAGGGGTACCAATAAAGCTTTCTGGTAACTTAGTCACACCAAAAGGAATCCCTAAAATTGTGGCAAATAAAATGGCCCATAAGATCCCCCCTGGAATTTTACGTGCTTGCAAGGCAATAGCGACAAAAAAGCCCGCGAGTGCAACAAGCGCGCCGGGGGATAAAAAATCCCCTAACATGAGTGCATTAGTTTTCGGATTAGCGAGGACTAACCCGGCATTTCGAAAGCCTAGCACCGCGACAAACAGACCAATTGATGCGGTAAGCCCAAGTTTTATGGACTGTGGTACGGAACGCGTGACGACCTCACGTAAGCCAAATTTAGTGAGTAAGAAAAATAAAATGCCTGACCAGCATGCGATCCCTAAACCGATTTGCCAAGCAATACCTTCACTCCCTGCCAGAGTGATACCGACTAAGACTGAGCCGCCGATCCCTGGACCAACAATAAAAGGTAAGTTGGCATAAAAGGCCATTAATAAACTTGCTAATACAAACACAATGATAGTGCCAGTTGTCGCAGCACCTTTATCCATTCCCCCCGCAGCCAGTAGACCGGGGATCACTACAAGAAGATAAGCCGCTGCCAAAAAACCGGTGATCCCTGCCAAACACTCTGTTTTGACTGAACTGCCGCGTTCACGTAAGGCAAAACGTTTTTCAAGCCAATTCCCTGGTATTGGCTTATTGATTGAATTGTCAGCCATGAGTTGGCTCTCCTTTTATAATTTTAACTATTTTACGCGTGTTCATGACGATGAATAACAGCATCAACGATCTTGCGTGTTGTGCCATCGGTGAGCCCTAAATCGGTTAAATGAGGCCCTGCATTACAAGCAAGGCAAGTGCCTTCAATGGCTTTAAATACGCGATATGGTGGTTCCCAGTCGGCAATTTCACTACTTAAATCACGGAGTTGTCGAAACTGAGCAGCAAGCTCAGGGGCTGGTAAGTCAGAGAGCATTCCTGCAATTGGCATCGCAACGTGGGCTAACACTTTGCCATCTTGTACTAACGCCATCCCGCCGCCACTTTCGATTAACAAGTTACATGCCATGGCCATATCTTGCGGGTCACGACCTAAGACGACAAGGTTATGGGAGTCGTGTGAGTAGCTGGTTGCAATAGCGCCACGTAACTCTCCCCAACCCGCTAGCAGCGCTATTTGGGGTATAGCATCATGGCGTGCGTGGCGGTGCTGGACACGAATTAGGCTAAAATTATCAGGAAGTTGCACAACACCATTTTGAATCTCTACGTCAACTTCCCCCCACTGTGTAAAACGGGCTCCCTGAATATGACGTAGTCGTGCTGTACCGTTGTTTATTCCGTCAATTTTGAGTTGGCAATCCTCAACTGTCACAGGGGAAAGGCGCATTGTCTCGCGAGGCGGTAAAATATGACTCGCTGAGGGGATGGAGACGAGAAGCTTGCCATTTTCGGCTATTTTCTTGCCTGCGACATACACAGATTGAGCTTTTAATGTTGTTAATGAATCAAAAATGACGAAGTTGGCTTGGCGACCCGCAGCTATTAATCCTAAGTCATTGCGTTGTAGACGGATGGCACCGTTAAATGTTGCAAAACGCAGCGCATCAGTTGCTGGCATCCCGTGTTCAATCAATAAATTAAGCAGCGCAATAATACCGCCTTTTTCCAGTAGTATATCGGGTGGAACATCATCAGTGCATACGGTAATTTGCGAGGATAAATGGGGCAGCGATTTTAATGCAGTAACAATTTCGGGTAATAGGTAAGGGTGTGAGCCCCGAATTTCGAGGGTGAGTCCCGCGCGTAGTTTTTCTAGTGCATCTTCCGCGGAGGTAAGTTCATGATCGGATGTGACACCTGCGGCAAGGTACGCCTGTAAATCAGCACCGCTTAAGCCTCTGGCATGTCCTTCAATCAATTTTCCTGAGCGCAATCCCGCGTCTAAAATGTCTTCCATACGTTCACTGCCATGAAGCACACCAAACATATCCATCACTTCAGCAACACCATGGACTTCAGGCCAGCTAAGCATTGTCGCCATTTCTTTGCCTTCAAAATCAGCCCCTGACATTTCTAGACCGGGTGTAGAAGGGACTGAAGATGGCGCTGCAACCATCACATCAAGGGGGAGATTTCGACTGGCATCAATCGCATATCGGACTCCTTCTAGCCCTAATACATTGGCAAGTTCATGGGGATCCCAAAAGACGGTTGTCGTCCCTTGTGTTAAGACTATTTCTGCATAACGCACAGGGGGCAAATGTGAGCTTTCTAAATGGACGTGGGTATCAATCAGACCTGGAGAGACAAAATAACCGGATAAGTCATGAGTTTCTTTTGCATCTGTGCGTGTGCCGCTTGGGTGAACACTGGCAATTAGATTACCAGTAATACCAATATCCGCAGGACGAACTTCACCTGTGACCATATCAATGATATTGGCATTGACCAGTAAAAGGTCAAAAGGGGCATCACCTTTTGCAGCTTGAATGACGTGACGTCGACTTTGTTCTGTTTTGCACATAAAAATACCATCCCTACAATTTATGATAGCTACTTTATGAGCAACGCAAACGTTTGCCAAGATGATAAAATTTATCAGATCATAAGAACAGGTTATAATGGGATAAATACTTCAGGGATATTTAATCAATTTAATAATAGATCACTATGACTGAACCTTGGCAACGCTTGCCAGCACTAACGCTTAAACAACTTCAGTATTTTGTCACTCTGGCAAAATTACGTCATTTTACGGAAACGGCAAATCGTTTAGCGGTCAGCCAGCCTGCCTTAAGCAGCGCAATACGGCAGATTGAGTCTGTTTTAGGGGGGAAACTGATCAATCGAACCGCTTCATCTGTCTCTTTAACGGAATTAGGCACTGCTATTTTGCCTCATGCTCAGCAGATATTGAGTGTTTCACACCGTGCATTTAGCGAAATTCAAAAAATTATCGAAGAAGGTGGCGATGGTACGTTGCGAATTGGTCTTGTGCCTTCAGTGAGTTCGTTACTATTTCCGGCTGTGCCTGAGTTATTAAGCCAACATTTTCCGAGGCTAAACATTGAATTTTATGACCAGACCAATGACTCTCTGGTTAATAAATTAATTAATCATGAAATCGATTTTGGGATCGGTGTTATTGATAGTTTTGTTCCGCAAAATTTGCAGATCTTTCCATTACAAGATGACCCCTTTGTCGCCGTTATTCATTGTGGTGATATATTAGCAAATCATCAGTTCCATTTACCTTGGAAATTACTCAACGGACGAGATATCGCTATTTTTTCAAAAGGGAATATTCAGCGATTAGTGACAGCAACGATTGAAAGTCACCGACTGAAATTAAACCCACGCTATCAAGTGGATTATATTGAAACACTGTATGGATTAGTTCGCTCAAAATTAGCCATTGCGATTTTACCACAACTGTATACCAGCCATTTATGTGATCCCGAATTAAAAGTACTGCAACTTCAGCAGCCGGAACTTGCTCGTACAGTTGCTCTAATTCGTCATAACGCGGTTGCGACACCAATGATTGAGTCTGTTTTTCAGATACTTTTAACGGCATTGAAAGGAAAAAAAGCTAACGAATAGCCATATTTTATCCCCTTTAAAAAGCGGTCTTAACGGACAACTTTTCCCCTAATAATTCGCTTTATTATCATGGGCAGCAGTGAAATTTTTATCGAAAACAGGCGTCCAATCTCTTTTCTAAAAGCCATTAATATTTCTGCCGATAAGTATTTATTTCATTTGAATATATAACATGAAAATAAATATTTTTGTTTTGATAACATATCATGTTTTAAATATAGTGATTATCACAAAAACGGATGGAAAATAGCCTACTTGGATTAAAGCACTTATCGTAAAGTTATTTATATCCATTTAGATTTAGAATATACAATTATATAAAATGCATATTAGTGTATATTTAAAATTTAACTCATTGATTTTAAATATATTTTATAATGCCCTATCTATTGGGAATGCTCAATGAAAACGTTACTGACATTTGGCTGCTTGATGGTTTCTTTGTTACTGCTTTCAGCTTGTGATGGATTTGATAGCATTGGAAGTAAGGGGAAATTTTACTACAGTAACCCAAGCACCAACAATATTCGATTCAAGGTTGATGGGAAATCTTATGAAATTTTACCCAATGATCATGGCGTCATCATGCTTTCCAGCGGTGTACATCATTTAGAAAATGATAAAGGTGACATAACTGAGTTTATGGTTTTTGAAAATAACTCCGGGGGGATCCTTAACCCAAACCATTTTGTCTACTATACCTTATCTGAAGTTTATGCCGTGGATGGGAAAGCGGATCGATTTAAACCTACAAGTTATCCGATTACCATTAATGGATATCAGCTAAATTTACCTATTCGCAGTGCTAATGCGACGGTTATTGATACCAATTTATTTAGGTGCAGCTACCCTATCGGAGAAGTTTTTCCTGACTCCATTACACTTCATGATGATAAGTTGGATGGGAATATCAAATCGAAATGCTTCGATCAACTTGAATTGGTTAAGTATATGGCGAATGAATATGATCAAAATTTAATGCCAATCACGTTTGATGATGGAGATCTTAACTCCATTAATATGACCTTTAATTATGAAGTACCGAAAGTAGAATTTAATGATAAAACGGTACAACTAAAGGCGCAGCAGCTTATTAAGCTTATTGAAAAACTTAAAAATACTGATGATGTTGATATCCATAAAAAATTAAATAAAGAGTTTCATCAAGCAACCATAGAACTAGTTGAAGAACATGCCGCGATGGCGACACATAATACGGTTGAGGAAAATGTAAAATATAACGATTTTATTCAGGAAGTTAATATGCTTATAGGGAATGGTATATGGATAAAATCGACTCATTAAGCTTATGCATTGCCTTTTACTTTTAATACCTTTAATTTGCGTATTTAAGGTAATTGGTGCTGTATGTTTTTAATTCGGAATATGCTTATTTAGTAAACAGAGTAATCTTATGTGAAGCAATGCCGTTACACGGAATATTGGTCATGGCGATACTTATATTAACTTCACCAAGGAACTCGGCTATGAACTTATCTAAACAGTCCATTTTTACCTTCCTATCAGCAGCATTTTTATTACTATTTTCTTCAATATCAATCAGTAAAACGGTTATTGAATCAAATACAACCCCTGAAGTGTTAGATTTAGTTTTTATTTTAGATAAAAGTGGTTCAATGTCGGGCTTTGAATCTGACACTATAGGTGGCTACAATAGTGTGCTTGCTGAAAATAAAGATAAAAAAACACAGACCTATATCACCACTATTTTGTTTAACGACAAAACAAGCTTATTACATAATCGTGAACCGATAAGCAAAGTTTCTAATTTAACATTAAATGATTACCCAGTTGGTGGATATACTGCATTATTTGATGCTATTGGCGAAGGCATCGAAAAAATGCGTGAAAATAGAAAAATCACGAAAAATAATAATGTTCTTTTCGTGATCATTACGGATGGTCAGGAAAATAGTAGTCATAAATATTCTGCCTCTAAAATTAAAACTATGATTAAGTCGGCAGAAGCAGAGGATAAATGGGACTTTATTTTCTTAGGTGCCAATATTGATGCGATTTCTGAAGCGGAAAATATCGGTATTAAAAGTTCTAATGCAACAGGATATGTACAAGATGGCGAAGGGTACGATAAAGCTTATCGCGCTGTAAATAAAGCCGTCGAAGCGAAGCAAAATGCAGCGCCAATATCAAAAGATTGGAAACAGGAAGTTGAAGCGGATGTGAAGGAACGCAAAAAATAGCCAGCTATAGCGCGTTAAGGATGGTGTTTTGCGGGTGAGTTAACCTAAAATATTGATTTGTATTAAGTTTAATCTGCAAGCGAACGTGACATCATCGATTGCAATGCCCTTAAGGTATCAATAAGACTTAAGGGCATTTTTGTGGGTTAACTTGCTTGTTTTAACGCATCAAACATTGGTTTAGCTAGGCTATCTTGTGGGGATTGCATTCCCGGTAAGACAAAATAATATCCGCCACCAAATGGCTTAATATAACGTTCAAGTGGTTCGCCATTGAGCCGTTTTTGTGTGTCAATAAAGCCTGTTTTCAAATTGCCTTGATAAGAAACAAAAATCAGCCCCATATCAAGGGCACCTGCATCCGTAAGGCCTAAAGAATAACTGTAGCTTCGGCGTCTTAGTTTAGCGGTATGGCGTTTAGGGTTGCGAGGTTCAGCCCGTCGCATGTGAGAGTCAAACAATACGCGATCCCCGTGAGGGTCTTTATCAAAGGCCGGATCATCATGCTCTTGTTTCATCCCCATTGGCGCTCCAGTCGTTTTGTGTCGACCAAAATCATTTTCTTGATCTTCCAATGGTGTTCTATCCCAAAATTCAAGGTTAAAACGGATCAAACGTACGGCTTGGTATGTTCCACCATCACACCATGCAGGCTCTTTACTGCCTTGTGTCACCCAAATTAATTCATCCATGAGCGCTGCATCATCAGCGGAGGCATTTCCTGTACCATCTTTGAAACCAAATAAGTTAATAGGCGTACTATGGTTATCGATGTCACGAGCTGGCAAGAAACCATCCATTTTCCACAATGGAAAACTATAAGGTGAAATATGGCGTAAAATATCTCTTAGTGCATAAATGACACTTTCTTGGCTATTTGCACAGATTTGCAGCATGATATCGCCACCACACCACTTTTCTTCTAGCCGATCGTTCGGAAAACTTGTCATTTCAACGAGTTGTTTGGGTTTGATTTTATCCAACCCAAAGCGTGAATCAAACAGGCTATTCCCCAGCGCTACGGTGATCGTTAAAGAATCAGGTTGTAGATGCGTGCCAAGAATACCCGATTCAGCTGGTGGCATTTTATCGTTTGTCGTTAATGGTGCTTGCTGTGGTTGAGTGAGGTAAGCGATTCGCTGGGAGAGTAGCGAGAAAACAGCCTGTAGTTCAGCTAATTGGCGAGTGGTGATATTGAACGCAATAAAAGAGGCATTTTTTTGCTCGGGTGTTAAAACTCCGGCTTGGTGCAGACCAAGGTAATTTATCGATTTGTCATAATTTAATTGGCAGTTTGCAATTTGGTTTTTTGCGTTTAATGCAGGGGCCGCGAAAATGGCACTACCAATTGCGATTGCTTTTAATGCGGAACGACGAGATAACCCATTGGTGGGTAGCTGGCTTCTAAGTTTAGCTTGCATAAATTTATGCCTTAATATTTATAGTAAACATCAACATCGAGCTGGGCTCTCAGTGTTGCTAAGATCTCGGCTTGTTGAGTTAATAAGGAATAGAGGGCCATTTTATCTTTTGGTTGTAATTGGCTGTAAGGTTGGTACATACCATTTGGTACTTGATACGTTTGTACTACTTTACTTATTTTTTGGTCATTTTCTTTTATCTGATCTAATGTTTTTGGCTCAATAAAAGGGCTAATGACGTCAATAATTTCTTGAGAACCCTTAAGATTAGCCGCAATATCAGCTAAGTCGGATAAACTGTAGATATTTTCTTTACCATCTAGCTTTGTTTCGATGATCATTTCCACAAAGTCAGCAGAGGCTTGAACTAATTTCGGTATTTCAATGGTTTCTGTCATCACCCGTTTATGTAAATCGCGTCCTTTCAGTAATAACTCTTCGGTAGCCACAAGAGCTTGTTGGACAGATTTTTGCTCAAATAACTGATATTCAACCAAGTGAAAGCCAGTAAAACGATAATCTTTTTCTTTATCGAGAAAATAGTCAGCGCGAGGATTTATCGTCCTATCGGTATTACCGAATAATACAATAATTGGACGTACTGTTTCGTAATGCTGATGGGCGGCAATATAAGCGCCTTGCGCTTTGATTAAGTCCCCTTTTTGCAAACTTTGTTTCAGTGTTTCTAATTGAGTGACCATTTCGGCGAGTTCGGCGGTCACGAATGTGAGGTAGGTTTGAATACTACTTTGGTATTTTTCAGGGGTTGGAATATCCCCTTTAGCGATAATAATATTGTCCCCTGTTTGCACAGGGGAGCGCAGCGCTTTACCTTGAACCGAAGAAGGTATGGTAATAGCAAGTATTAAGCTAAAAAAAATCCATCTTGTGTTATGCCTTAGCAAGCTGTGCATGTTTTTTGCTCCGTGCAAATAATGGAATGACGATCAACCAATAAAGGACAAAGGTGATCACACTTAACCAAATAGGTTGCGAACGATAGGCGAAGAACGACGAAATAAAGTTCCCAACAATACCTGAATCATCAAGCAATGCTGTGGTATCCCATGCTGGGTAGATTAAAAATTCAGGTATTGAATAGTCATACTCAATGAATAAATTCGCGCTTTCTTCGACACCCTTAAGCAGTAAAGATAAGGCTAAAAATAGCAGTACTACCCCCGTCACTCTAAAGAAAATTGCCCATGAAATAAGGCGATTAGTAAGGAGAAATAGATACAGTGTTAAGCCTGCGATGGCGATCCCTCCACCAACTTCGACAAAAAACTCAGATGCATTGGCCGCTGTTAGCGACATGATAAAGCTGGAGAGGAACACGACGATTTCACTTCCTTCTCGGGCGATAGCTATGGCAATAATCAGTGCAGCACCCCACCAGTTATGGCGTGCAGCATTACGATTAATCCCTGATTCTATTTCGGACTTCATGGAACTGCCATGCTTATTCATCCAATACACCATTTGGACGATGAGTATACAGGCGAGTAATTCCATAAAAATCATGAATAATGATTGGCCAGTATCATCAAGCACATTAAACACGCCATAGATCAGTAAGGCGAGCAAGATAGAGGTAATGATACCTAGAGTAACGCCAGCCCAGAGGTATTTCATCCCATTACGGGCGTCAGGATGGCGTTTTATCCATGCATAGATAATACCGATAACGAGCAATGCCTCAAAACTTTCTCGCCAAACAACAAATAGAACTTGTCCCATATTTAACCCTTTTATTTCGCTATGATTTCGCCTTTAGGGCTAGAAAGGTGGAAGTCATCAAAGAAGGTATAAGTGCCAGGTTTAAGAGGCGCAATCACGACAACAGAGCTTGCTCCAGGCGCTAACACTTTTTCTTTGCGCAGTTGGATACTTTCAAATTCAGCGGGCTCAGTTCCTGTATTGGTTATTTTAATCCGGATAATTGTTTTGGCAGGGACTTCAAGTACGCGTGGAATTAAATCGCCATTTTTCATTTCTAATTCTACGGTGTATTTTTCCGCCGCAAAAACAGATTGAGGCAAGAAAGAGCACGCGATAACCAGTAAAAAGCTCAGTAATGTTCTCATGTTGGCTCAGGTCATCCTGTTATTAGCGCAATCAGAAGAAGGGCTTGCAGTGGATAATTGTTCCCACCAAGCCCTTAACCCGTATAAATAAAACTAGTAGCTTCCTTTACGACCTACCCCCGCGTAGTCAAAGTCCCAAGAAACTTCAAAAGGTTGGAACCAAGGTGCAACACCAGTTTCTTTATCAATGTGGCGACCAAAGGCAGCATCTTTATTGTGTGACGGTGGGTAAATTTTATACGTTACTCGGTATTTACCATTACCATCGAGCTTGATGTTTTCCCCATAGTGAGGACCATCATTAGCCACCATAGGCATGAATGTACCCGTTTGTGTTTGAGGTTTATCCCCTAATTTTGTTATAGCGTATTCGATGGTCAGGTAAGGGATCCAATCGCCTTCTGCAAACCCATTCGGGTTATCTTCTACTGCGTGGATGTCCGCTTCTAAGTGAATATCGGCTTTACTGGCCGCCAAATGGGCCATTTTATGATGCCCTTCTTCGGTATCCATTGTAATGGGTTGTAAATAGACTCCTTGGATTTCCATTCCATTTTTAATTACTGGGTGTCCGAGTGGGTATTCTTGAGCAAATGCGGAAATTGAAAACAACGCGAGACCCGAAACGGCAGCTTTATAGGCGAGTTTCATTATTACGTCCTTACCATTATGTAAATTAGAGGGGTAATGATAATCATTACTATTACTGAATTACAAGAGGTTATTTCTGATAAGTTAACCCTAGAATAGGCGAAATAATTATTTTTTTGAGAAAAATCTAAGCGTTAGAAAAAGTTATTATGCTTTAAAAAATAACTTCATCATAATGTGCACTGTGGATCGGTTTATTATTTTTGACATGCTATATTTCACTCAAGGATATTATTTTACAGTGAAATTTGTTGATAAATAAAGGTACTGCAAATGCAAAAACGTTATCTTGACTGTTCAGCTTCAGAAATTGCAAATTTAAGTAAAAAGAACCTGTTAGAAGCGATAAAAGCCAGTGAAGGGCGGTTAGTCGTCTCTGAAACCATTGGCACTATTCAGCCTGTTTTAATGACGGTAACGAATGCAGAACTTGCAGCAAGCCAAGGTGCTGATATTTTATTATTAAATGTTTTCGATGTTAATCAACCTGTTATGCAAGGCTTACCACAAGGAACCGCGCCAGAGGAGATTATCCGCACATTAAAACATTTAACGGGGCGTGCAATCGGTGTCAATTTAGAACCTGTCCCCGCAGGGTTTAATAACCCAACTCAAGATGCGCAGTGGAAAATGTCTGAAGGGCGACTTGCAACAGTTAAAAATGCAATGAAATTAAAAGAGATGGGGGTAGATATAATTGTCCTGACAGGAAATCCGGGCAATGGTGTTACCAACCAAGAAATCAATCAAAGCTTAAAAGAGTTAAAAGCGGTTGTCGGCAACGATGTGATCCTAATTACAGGAAAAATGCATGCTGCGGGGGTGTTAAATGCGTCGGCCGAGCAATTGATCACTGAAGATGATATTCGTGCATTTATTGCGAATGGGGCTGATATTATCTTGCTACCAGCTCCCGGAACGGTGCCAGGAATTTCGTTGGAGTTTGTACAAAAAATGGTTGCTTATTGTCACTCTCAAGGGGTGATGACGATGACCGCAATTGGCACGTCACAAGAAGGTGCTGATATACAGACAATTCGCCAAATTGCTTTAATGTGTAAAATGGCTGGAACAGATCTACACCATATTGGTGATTCTGGATATAACGGTATTGCGCTACCGGAAAATATCTTGAATTATGGCATTGTGATCCGTGGTGTACGCCATACTTATGCGCGTATTGCACGCTCTATTAACCGCTAAATTTTATTTTACTTCCGAGCGGATCAATACGTATTTTCCGCTCGGAACATCATGTTTATCGGCAAAAATTTATACAATTCCTTTTGTTCTTCAGGTAAAATTTTGCCCATTTTTTTAAACAATAAAAGAAGTGAGTTTGTCGCAAAATACTAATCCGGTGCCAAAAATTGGCTTCGCTTCACTTGGTTGCCCGAATGAAAAAATACTATCGATTTATTAGGTAAGTAAGAATTTAAATAATATTTAAAAGTAAGTGCAACTTTCTTTGTCAGTCGCTATAGGTTGAACGCATATTGTTATTACTTCAATATAAAAATATGTATCGTATCAATGTGGATTCGCTTCAGTCATTTCCCCTCTGCATGGGGGCAATGTAATTATGTTATTATTAATTGAATATCATTATTGTGTTCATCTCATAGCATAAAAATATTAGCTCTTTCGTTTTATAATCATTCTGCTAAAATAAAATTTAGCATAAGTCATTTTAACCGGTACTAATGAATGGATTACATTGAGCAACATTTTATTAATTTGACAAAAGAAGAAAAGATGATTGCTATTGCAATGGATAAAGGCATTGCAGGGGTCCAGGAAATAGCAGCAGATGTTTATGATGCATTAGGTGATGGGCTTAATCGGTCAATGAGAAGGGCAATCTCTTATGCTTTTGATGATGATGAGTATAATGTAATACATAACCAAGATAGTCGGTTAATTTCAGCGGTTAGAACATTTTCATTTGATTACAATCCAATAAAAGATATTGTTAATACTTATATTGAATTAGCATTAATTGAAAAAAGTGAAAGTGAGGTAAAAAGCATTTATGATAAGATACTTAAACAGTTAGGTCATAGTGCAAAGCTTGCAACAAAAAAACTTACAAAAATGGTTATCATTGAAGCTATAGTTGAATCACTATATCAAATAATTTTATTTAGTCCTGTTGTTAGAAAAAATGTTAGAATGGTTTCCAATATTGCATTTACAGCAATCGGTGGCTATGGTCGGTTTGAACAAGCCGCTATTGCTGCTGAACAACTAAGTTGGAATGACCCATATTTTTATTGGAAGCTTTATGGTAAGGGAATTGAAATGTTGTATTTCATCCCAAAACCTAAGTTAGAAAAAGGGTTATATCTTGTAAATGGAAAGCATACTGATGAAGATATAGTATCTACAATAGTCGATTTGATTGTAGGATAATTTAATGAAGGATTTTATATCTTATTTTTTTAAAGACTTACTAAGTAATATATTGATTACAATAGTTACTATTAGCATAATCATAATATATATTATTTTTTTTCCAAGTCATTGGTTTTTATTAAGTTTCATTACCATCTGCATCGTTCCGTTTTATCGTAAAATAATTCTTTTTTTTAAAAGGTGAAAGGTCACCTTTTAAAATTAAAAAATGTTATCATTAGATATTGAATAGCCCTCTGTGCCTGACATTAAATGTCTCCATGATATAGATTCGTACTTCATTAATAGCTTTTCATATGGCATCAATTCATTGTTGTTAATGGAATTAGGGTAAACGCAAGAAACTTCAACTAATGAAGCTTTGGTTAGTTTTAGCTCATAGAATTTTTCTAACCCACCTTGCCCACTCGTCCGATAAAAATAAAAGACTGCATTGAATAATTCATTGTTATTCAATGCAACACCGAGCAATGGTGATGACTTATCTATAGGTTTTAAGATTTGTATTGGATGATGGGATGAGTTTTGAGTTCTTGTCATTGAATGATTTAAACCAATAACTTGAATTTCATTTTCATGACCAAGCTGATAACGATTTCCAATTGAGTCTTTGGATGAACATCCAGTAGAGATTAAACCTTGCTTATCACCTTGTAAGCTTAAATAGATCAAATATGACATGGTACTTCCTATACGCTAATATTTTTTGGTAAGCATTGTAAATTTAACTTAGGTGATGTGCAATAAAAATAAAGTGAGAATATTAGGTTTATCAAGGGGAAGTGGGCAATGCCGCTATGGATAAGAAAAGTGAAGGTATCGGCAGCAGAAAGAGTATTATCTCTAGAAATTTGGTCTAAATTATTGCTTTTGGCAAAGGCTGTAGCAGTAAATAGTTGCCTATCACCAGTCGTACCTTCTGTTTGTTTTTCACTTGACCATAGAATCTAGATGTACATTTTGCTTTTTTCAAAGCTAAAATCCTTCGCCAATTATTCAACCCATATAATAATTATATTATTTATGAACAATAAAAATCGAGCTTTAACTGTTGGATTTATTTCACTCGGTTACCCGAGTGATGAAAATACTGCAGTTAAGGTGATTGTTTATCAATATCATGAGTATAGCTGATATTGCCTATAAATTCTGGATAAAGCCAAGAAAAGAATAGAACTAACCCAATAGCGATAAGAATAGTTGAAGTTAATAACAAAACTAAAGCCCATGAAGGCGGTAAAATTGTGGCCCAAAATGGCCATAGCATAAATAAAACACCTATCATGATGATTGTCAAAATAATGCCATACGTGTTTTCTGCCCTTCGCTTTGATGGTGAAAATTCAAATGTTTTTGGGTCTATATCGAGTTTAGTAAATACACTTTGGTTGATTTTTATATCAGGAATTCTCGCGAGTCCTTTAAGCACTGCTTTAAGCATCAATTTTCTTTTTTCTACTGGAGTGAATGGCGAATAGTTAAGCCAGCTCTCGATGGGTAATTTATATTCTTCACTCTCATTTGAGGCATTTTTATATTGAAAAATAAGATAGTCAGGCCCATATTTACGACTTCTTTCGATATAAACAACATATTCAGAGCAAATATTTTCCCAGAGTATTTCAAAGTTCCTGTTTGGATATGAATCACACTTATAGCGGAATCCTTTATCATCGATAGAATAATAACCAACAGTTTTAGTTAATCGTTTTAGTAGGGTATAAAATGAAACGAATAGTATGGTCTCAATAGTGACAAAAAGAAATTTCTCTGAGATTACACTCCATAAAATGAGCGAAGTAAATGCATATATCAAAGTACAAAATAGCCATATAAAATAAGTAAATGTTTGATTGCCATGTCCGATGATCGATTCTATAGGACGTTTCAACTCATTAGGTAATGGATAAGTGATTGTTTCTAAGTGGATGCAGGGCTGACTATTGTTGTTAATACTATTGTCACTATTTAGACTATCAGGGCTAAAAATCAGACTGTTGTAGCTACAGTGGTTTCTATTTCGACGTTTGTTTTTTCTTTTGTTTTTTGTCTTGTTTTTTTTCATTTTTTAAAGATAAGTCGTTGTAATTAATTCTTCTAAGTGAATTTAAATGGTAACATAAGTTAAATTATGTAGCTATGAATAATAAAATCGCCCATAGTTTTTGGTTTATATCTGTAAAATCCGAAAGACATAAACCTTTTAATGAAAATCATGTTTATCGGCAAAAATTTATACAATTCCTTTTGTTCTTCAGGTAAAATTTCGCCCATTTTTTAAAACAATAAAAGAAGTGAGTTATGTCGCAAAATACTAATCCGGTGCCAAAAATTGGCTTCGTTTCACTCGGATGTCCAAAAAACTTGGTGGATTCAGAACGCATCTTAACAGAGCTACGCACTGATGGTTATCAAGTCGTTCCAAGCTATGATGATGCAGATTTGGTCATTGTGAATACCTGTGGTTTTATCGATAGCGCGGTACAAGAATCGTTAGAAGCGATTGGCGAAGCGTTAAACGAAAACGGTAAAGTCATTGTGACAGGGTGTCTTGGTGCAAAAGAAAATCAGATTCGTGAAGTTCATCCGAAAGTTTTAGAAATTACGGGGCCACATAGCTATGAGCAAGTGTTAAGCCATGTTCATCATTATGTCCCTAAACCAGAACACAACCCATTCTTTAGCTTAGTGCCGGAACAAGGCGTTAAGTTAACTCCAAAACATTATGCTTACTTAAAGATATCAGAGGGGTGTAATCACCGTTGCACTTTCTGCATTATTCCTTCAATGCGCGGTGACTTAGACAGTCGCCCAATTGGTGATGTTTTAAATGAAGCAAAACGCCTTGTTGCTTCGGGTGTGAAAGAGTTATTGGTTATCTCACAAGATACCTCTGCTTACGGTGTTGATGTTAAGCATCGCACAGGTTTTTGGGATGGACAGCCAGTAAAAACAAGTATGGTTGGATTGTGTGAGCAACTTGCGACAATGGGCGTTTGGGTGCGTTTACATTACGTCTACCCTTACCCTCATGTAGATGATGTTATCCCATTGATGGCTCAAGGTAAGGTTTTACCGTATCTAGATATACCGTTGCAGCATGCAAGTCCCAAAATTTTAAAATTGATGAAGCGCCCTGGGGCTGTAGAAAGAACATTAGAGCGTATTAAACGTTGGCGCGAAATTTGCCCTGAGTTAACGTTGCGTTCAACCTTTATTGTTGGCTTTCCGGGGGAAACGGAAGAAGACTTCCAAATGTTACTCGATTTCTTAACTGAGGCGAAATTAGACCGCGTAGGCTGTTTTAAATATAGCCCAGTGGAGGGAGCAAAAGCCAATGAGTTGGCAGATCAAGTCCCTGAAGATGTAAAAGAAGAGCGTTACCATCGGTTTATGCAATTACAACAGCAAATTTCAACCCAGCGACTGCAAGATAAAATCGGTCGTGAAATTCTGGTGATTATTGATGAAGTTGACGATGAAGGGGCCGTTGGTCGTAGCATGGCAGATGCACCTGAAATTGACGGTATGGTGTATTTGAATGGGGAGTTTGATGTAAAAGCTGGGGATATCGTTAAAGTGCTTGTTGAGCACGCTGATGAATATGACCTGTGGGGAACGCTCATCACTGCATAATAAAAAGAAGTTGTTTGTATCTTTTAGGGCCTACTTGTTGTTTAATAAGTAGGCTTTTTTGGTTTCATTTTGGGATTATTTTGGTTTTCATATTGAAAATTGATACAGATCAAATGGTAAAAATCTATCAAAGAATAATTTGATCTAGGATATAAAAATTAAATGGCAAGTTGACATAATCAGATAACTCTTATCGAAGAATAAGGATAATTATGTCGGCTCAGTTATTATTTACCACTACAGCAACAAAAGAAAATACAGCTTATTTAGATGATAATGAGCTTCACCTTTCGCTAATACGTGATACCGTATTATCTGGATTATCAACGCTTGATGAAATTGATGCTGATGTTTCCTTGTTAAGTCTTCAAGGTGAAACATTATGGCTAAGTCAAAAAGCTCAAGATAACTTTGAAATAGCTGATTTGCTATTAGGGGAAATGAGTCAGAGTGCTCAGGAACGGCTTTTTGTTAGTCCTATTGAATTGCACGGTAAATTTTATTATTTAGCACCCGTCTATTCGCCATTAGGTGAATTGCGGTTGATCGTCGCTTTATCAACCTCTCAGATAAATAGCAATATATTGCTTGCTCTTCTTCAATCGTTAGCAAGAGAGGCCAGTGAAAAGCTGAAATGCCAATCTTATGTATCGTCACTTTCACGTGTGCAGTTTAATGGTGCCCGCGTTGCCGATCTGAATATCCAGTCAGTTGAAAAAGCACTCATTATTGAGGTGGCAAAAGCTTGTCGAGGTAAAATTCAACAGATGCATCAGGTTTTGAATATGGGAAGAACAACACTGTGGCGAAAGCTGAAGCAATATCATATTGATATTAAAGAATATAAGTAGAAAAATTTGCTATTTATCTACATAAAAAATGTAAAAAAAACGCTTCGACATATTCTTAGATGGATGAGCACCATAAAAATAGTTGAAGCGTGAAAGACTGACCAATACTTGTGACAAATAACCACTACAAGCGGTTAGAATGAGATAAAGAGTCATAAAAAGCAGCGTGGATCTTCTCTAAATTTTCCCTTTTTGTCTGTCAATGGCAGTCTTATCTTTTTAGTTTACGGTGACGTGAACAAAAATAAATATCGCGAAATTAAAGGGATTTCTTTACCTGTGGATAGCTGACCTAGTGATATAAAATAAAAAACGTTTCTCTATTTAATAGAGTAAATAATCATAGTAATTATTACAATTGTAACTATTAATTAACTTAAGTGCGTTTTTTTGTGATACTACCTGTGTAATTTAATTTATTATTATTTATAAAAACAGATGGGATTATGGAATTAATAGCATATTAATCTATAATTTTCTAAATTATTATATATTAATGTTTTTATCGGATGTGGGTATCTGATGGTTTAACGTGAAACCATCAGATATAATAACTACTATATTGTAAAAACATATAACATATATTACATATTTTTAGAGTATGTATTAATATATTCGTATTCTTGAATAAGTTGAGGAAGTGATTTGATACCTAATTTTGTATAGATGTTCGAACGATGTACTTCAACTGTTCTTGGCGATAATGAAAGCTTTTCAGCCGTTTCTTTGCTGGTATTACCTTCTAAAATCATATCCATTATTTCCCTTTCTCTGACAGATAGACGATCAAACTTATCTGAAAGGTAAGTATATTTCTTGTGACTCTCGTGCAGGTCTAGAAACTGCTCAGTGGCACTATTGATTGCATTGAAAATTTCGATATCTTTGAACGGGAAGGGGAAAAAGTCAAAAGCACCAGACTTAAAGCTTTCCCTGCATAGGCTAACTGAAGGCTCTTCAGCAAGTACAATAAAAGGCACAATACCAAAGGTATTATTTATATTGGTTAATCTATTAATACGATTTTCGTTATTGTTTAAAAATAATAAAATACATTCCTTAACGTTACTTTCCAGGGGGTAAGTATAATTACTGATAAATGTATCTTCGTTATTATAAAACTTAAAGACAAAATCAAATGACTCCATCATTAATTTCAGTTTATTCTTAAAGACATTATCACTATCTATGATTATGTGAATGGTGTTATTCATCACCATACTCCTGTTGAACTGATTTGATATTCATATTAAATTGATAAAATAAGTAGATAAATATTGCTCAACGGAATTGGGCAATAATATTTTCTACAGATCGTTGTTCTTTTTATTAATGTATTACTGACCTTAATTTATATTAAAAACATCATCTAGTTAAATTTAATATAAAAATAGAAACAAAGGTTAAAGTTTGTGTCAATGCGTAAGAATCGATTAACCACATGTAACAATTTAGGTGCTTTTACTTGTTTCACGAGTTTTTTTGTGATCGTAAATCCGTTGGAAAATTTTATAAACAGGCTCAATAATATCTTAAATAGTCAGTCAGAAAAAGCCTGATAAGTATATTTCATGCAAGTTTAGTAAGTGATAGTACCGATAAGGGGATTTTTGAAGTTAAGGTGCTTTTTCTATCTGACATGATAGAATTTATTACAACCTTTTTAACTGAGTGAATATACTTAATGGCTTCCTTAAAAGATGTTGCTCGACTTGCAAATGTATCTTTAATGACAGTTTCGCGAGCAATTAATAATCCTGAATTGCTAAAACCAGATACGCTCAAGCAAGTTCAGCAGGCAATTAATACACTCAACTACATTCCAGATTTCTCAGCGAGAAAAATTAGAGGAAAAAGCTCTAAGGTTTCAACTGTAGGGGTATTGGCTTTAGATACAGCAACAACGCCTTTTTCTGTTGAAATTATTTTGTCGATTGAGCAAACAGCAAGGCAATATGGTTGGAACAGTTTTGTTGTCAATATAACGTCAAGTGAAGATAGTGATAGAGCGGTTAGGCAACTATTGTCTCAGCGTCCTGATGGCATTATTTTTACCACAATGGGGCTGCGGGAGGTGACTATTCCTGAGTCTTTACACCAAAGCCAGTTGGTTCTAGCAAACTGTATCGATAAAAACACATCATTTCCTGCATATATTCCCGACGATTTTAATGGTCAATATAAAGCGGTAGAACGCTTAATTGAGAAAGGTTATCGAAAGCCATTGTGTTTATATATTCCACAGGAAACTCTTGCTGGGAAAATTCGACGAGAAGCCGTAGAAGCAGCTTGGAAAAATGCTCATTTACCGCATAGCGATTTGATGCAATATCATCTTGAACTGGGTGATGAGCATTATCTTGATGTTGTGGCTATAATCGATTCTCATTTTCACAATAATCAACCAGATTTTGATGTTATTATTTGTGGAAATGATCGCGTTGCTTTTTTGGCATACCAAATTTTATTAGGCCGTGGTTTACATATACCTAGTGATATTGCCGTACTGGGATATGATAATATGATTGGTGTTGGTGACTTATTCTATCCGCCTCTTAGCACAGTGATATTGCCGCACTACCAATTAGGGCAACAAGCTGCGCTTCATATTATAGAAGGGCGTCAACATCAAGAGACCCAATATGTAGCATGTGATCTCCTTGAGCGCAGCTCGTTTTAACTGTATGTACTATTTTTTTGAAGATGCTTGTTTATGCAATTGCTTTACTCAAAGGCCAATAGATTGCGCTTTTTAATAGTGCCGCATGGTTAATAGTAAATAGTTGGAGTATCTTTTGTTCCTGTTCGGGGTAAATACGGCAACTAAAATTAATTTCGCCATCGTTAATGAAAATCTCTAGGCAAGACTGGTCAATAAATGCATGAATTTTTAGTTGTTCAGTTTGTGGTAAAGGCGTACTACGGCTATCACTAATTACATATTCAGGATAGTGGCGCATCAATGTTAACTGTTGGCTTTGATTATCAATATAGAATTGCAGGCCATTTCCAATCCAGAAGCCAAATTTTTCAGCCAAAATACTTTGCTTTAAATCCCAAATGAGCTCTATTTCACAAGCGGTTACATGCTTATTAAGTAAAAGTGTGGTGTTTTTGGGCAAATACGTTTCTGTAAAATGGGTCGCTGATTGCCGCAATGACTCTAATTCACGGATTGGCTTAGCAATAATTTTGCCTTGTTTTGATAAGCTAAGTTCTCTTGGTAATGTAAAACAGCCTGACCATCCATGTTTACTCGAAGGCATATGACTTTCCCACATATCCATCCATGCAATAGCAATGCGTCGTCCATCTTTTGCTAAAAAAGTTTGAGGCGCATAAAAGTCTTGCCCGAAATCTAACTCACTAAATGGTTGTGTAATTTCATAAGATGAATTGGAAGACCAATTTCCAACTAAGTAACCATTTTGATAAAGGTTGCGGTATTGGAAATTGTTTGCTTTTTTTCCTTGAGGAGAAAATAAAGCGATAAAGTGACCATCAAGTGGGAAGAAATCAGGGCACTCCCACATATAGACATCTTTGTCATCTGTTTTTGCGAGCACCTGAAAGTGAGGATCCCAGTGGAACAAATCCGTTGTATTAAATAACAAAATTTGCCCTTGATCAAAAGTATCCCTAGCGCCAACAACCATCCACCATTTACCATCTTGTTGCCATACTTTAGGATCGCGAAAATGCATATATCCTTTAGGTGCGGGAAGCACAACCCCTTTTTTCACAAAATGAATGCCATCATCACTCACTGCTAAGCACTGTGATTGTTGGATCTGACTGTCGTCACCTTCATCTGCTAACCAAATATGACCGGTGTAAAACAAATACAGTTTACCGTCGTGGCTGACGGCTGAGCCTGAAAAACAGCCATCTCGGTCATAATCTTCACTTGGCGCAAGGGCAATGGATTGATGTTGCCAATGCACCATATCAGTACTTGTCGCATGTCCCCAATGCATTGGACCCCACTGTGAACTGTAGGGGTGATGTTGGTAAAAGGCATGGTATAGACCTTGATGATAAATTAGGCCGTTAGGGTCATTCATCCAACCTGCTTGTGGGGCTAAATGGAAATATGGGTAAAACCGGGAATTTCGTGTTTTTAACGTATTTTCAATAGCTTGATTTGCTCGTTTAATCTGTTTTTCCATGATAGATCCTTGATTATGTTGCTAACAAATCTGAAATGGATAAATGGTGTGAGATAACGCGTGCGTTTTCTAATCAATCATTTTATACTTTATGTTAACGTTAACAATGAAAGTTTGCTAGCTTAAATTTTCGTGATTTACCATGAAAAAGGAGAAAAGATGAAAATCTGGGCGTTGGGTGATGCTGTTATTGATCTGATCCCATTAGAAAATATGCAGTATCAAGCTTGTGCGGGGGGCGCACCGGTTAATGTGGCAGCAGGGGTGGCTCGACTTGGTTATCCCAGTGGGTTTATTGGCAGAGTTGGTGAAGATACATTTGGTCATTTTTTGCAAAAAACCTTATTTGACCTTGGTGTTGATACGCAAACGATGGAATTTGATGAAGAGTATCGAACAAGTACAGTATTAGTTTCATTACATGAAAATGGTGAACGGGAGTTTGCGTTTTTGGTTTCGCCTTGTGCAGATCAATTTTTAAGCTCAAGAACTTTACCGCAGTTTGGCCAAGATATTTTACATTTTTGCTCACTGGCACTTGTCCATCCAATATGTCGCGCTTCTTTAACAGAGGCAATAATTCAGGTCAAGCAGGCAGGGGGACTGTTAAGTTTTGATGTCAATATTCGTCCTCAAATGTGGGAGGATCATGAAGAAATGCACCAAGTGGTAGATACTTTCGCCAAACAGGCTGATATTTTGAAACTATCTGATGATGAATTGCTTTGGTTAACCCATGAAAGTCTATTTGATAAAGCGATAGACAAACTACGAAGTTACCCCGCGCAGCTTAAAGTTGTGACACAAGGTTCTCAAGGGTGTAGGGTGCTTACCCGTGAACATAATTTTGCGCTAAGTGCTTACTTAGTTGACAGCATTGATACAACGGGCGCTGGAGATGCTTTTATGGCAGGCTTGTTGGCGGCGATTAATCAGTATGGTATGAGCAATGCAAAAGATAACTTGATAAAAATTGTTTCTCAGGCAACAGCTTGTGGTGCATTAGCGACAACAAAAAAAGGCGCTATTGCAGCTGCGCCAACAGCACAAGAGTTGGCGGAATTTATGCAACAGCAGCCGCCGTTACATCAAAAAACAGCCTTTTAGTGGCAAGGGACAAAATGCAAATAAAAAGTGGCGGAGTTCGCTATTTTTTATTTGCATATAATTTGAAATTATTAAACTTATAATGAGTTCTTGTGACATTTTATTTTTACTATATTGGCGTATGATATAAAGCTAATTTTACTTTATTAGATTTTATTGTAGGTTATATGATGTTGCTGCGTTCAGGTGTGGCTCTGGCTATTTTTTCCTATATTTTATGGGGGATAACCCCTCTATTTTATCGCCTACTCCCTGAAGCTGAGCCTCTAGAACTACTAGCCCAACGCCTTATTTGGTCTATCCCATTACTGTTTTTAATTCGTATAGTGATGAAAAATAAAACAATATGGAAAAACGTTTGGGCGGATAAAAAATCAATTATTCTGTGTCTTTTTAGTTCTTCCATTATGGCTATTTCTTGGACGACATTTACGTATGCACTCACCCATGGGCAGGTATTAGCGGCAAGTTTAGGTTATTTTATCAATCCATTATTTTCCATTTTATTGGGCGTTATTTTTTTACGTGAAAGATTAGTTTTTGCCGAAAAGATGGCCGTCATTTTTATTTGTGCTGGAGTGGGGTATCAAATCTGGCAGTATGGTGAACTACCCATTTTAGCGTTAGTGATGGGAAGTGCATTTGCGATATATGGATTGATCCGTAAATTTATTCGGTTTGATGTTATTACCTCACTGTTTTTAGAGGCATTATGGCTGTTGCCCGTTGCAATAGGGATCACCTGGTGGCTATCGGCAAAAGGGTTAAGTGCATTGGCAGATGGTGATTGGCAACTGCGCACTTTGTATATATTAGCCGCGCCAGTCACTATTATTCCCCTGCTGTTTTTTACTGCGGCGATTAAGCGTACATCACTCACTGTCATTGGTTTGGCTCAATATATAGAGCCAACTATTCAATTTTTACTCGCCGTATTCTTGTTTAATGAATTATTTGATTGGGTAAAAGGGATTAGTTTTTCACTAATTTGGATTGGTTTGTTATTTTGTATTTTGGCTTTGCTGCATAAGCAATACGCTAAATTTTCCCAAAAAGATCCTTATATAACAGGGCGAGATGAAACACCACATAATTAGATAATATTTCATTTATTTCAAATAGCTACGATTTATCTCGTGGCTTTTTTATTTCGTGAATAGAAAAAGCAAACGTTTGCTTATATAATCTTCGCTATTATTTGGCATAGAAGGTCATTCATCATGGAACAGTTAGGTACTGCACTTTGTGCATCTGCAACGAAAGTTATGTTACTGGGGGCGGGGGAGTTGGGTAAGGAAGTTGCTATTGAATGCCAACGCCTTGGTATTGAAGTCATTGCGGTGGATCGCTATGAGAATGCACCGGCTATGCACGTCGCTCATCGTAGTTATGTGCTCAATATGTTGGATGGTGATGCACTGAAACGTGTCGTTGCAACAGAAAAGCCTGATTTTATCGTGCCCGAAATAGAAGCGATTGCGACGAAAACGTTAGTTGAATTAGAAGAACGTGGGCAAAAGGTTGTCCCTTGCGCAAAAGCGGTTTTCCTAACAATGGATAGGGAAGGTATTCGCCGACTTGCTGCTGAAACATTAGGTTTACCAACGTCCGAATATTATTTTGTTGAGAGCCAGTCAGATTTTATTGATGCTGCAAAAAAAATAGGTTTTCCCTGTATTGTTAAACCTGTCATGAGTTCGTCAGGGAAAGGGCAAAGTGTTATTCATTCATATGACGATTTGGAAAAAGCATGGAATTACTCTCAAGAAGGCGGGCGCACAGGGCAAGGGCGAGTCATTGTTGAGAAAATGGTGAATTTTGATTTTGAAATTACCATGTTAACGGTTAGTGCGGTAGATGGGATCCACTTTTGTTCCCCTGTCGGTCACCGCCAAGAAAAAGGCGATTATCGTGAGTCTTGGCAGCCTCAAGTTATGAGCGAAAAAGCGTTGGAAAAAGCGCAAGATGTTGCTGCGAAAATCGTAACTGCATTAGGTGGTTATGGGGTATTCGGCGTTGAATTATTTGTGTGTGGTGATGATATCATTTTTAATGAGGTTTCCCCGCGTCCCCATGATACGGGGATGGTCACTCTGATTTCGCAAAATCTATCTGAGTTTGCTCTACATGTACGTGCTTTTTTAGGTTTTCCAATTGGTCAAATTCGTCAATATGGGCCAAGTGCTTCAGCCGTTATTTTGCCTGAACTTCATAGCCGCAATATGGTGTTTTCTCATGTTAAAGATGCGTTCGGTTCTGATATTCAGTTACGTTTATTTGGTAAACCCGAAATTGCGGGAACCCGTAGATTAGGTGTTGTGTTAGCGATTGCAGATTCAATCGAAAAAGCGTTAGAACTGGCTGAAAAATCAGCAAAAAAAGTAGTGGTTTCTGGCTAGTTTCCCTATGACAAAAAAGCTCATTAATAAAAACATTAATGAGCTAACTAATTAATATAAATACTAAATCGAGAACAATGAATAGGGATTATTCAAGATAGAATGATACGTCAATGCTACCTCGATAACCGCCAGCTTTGACATTTCCGTTTTGGCAGAGGTTAAAGTACAGATTCTGGCGTAAGTTAGTGGTGGTAATATCCCCTAGCTTGATGCGGTCATAATATACAAGCGCATCACTATGCCCCCTTCTACAGATATCTGATTTAGGAGGAACTTTAGATGTGACAATATAAGGGCGCTGAGTTGAGTCACTGGAGTTACCTGACGTAGAATCTAAAGCCATTCCCGCCAAGTTGGTACCACTCGTTGTCCCTTCAGCCGTTTGCCCGTGTAGTTGTTGGTTCGCCGATAACACCATCAAAAGCTTACCTGTTGTGACACAATTTATCGACATTGTGGCAGGGCGTGTTTCGAGTAATTGGTTAGTTTTATTACCCGCTAATTGATTATTAAAAACGATATTAGTGGCTGTCATTGGTGTTACAACGCACGAATCGAGGGCTTCAATACTGAGTGTATTATCATCTAATAATTTTGTTTTTGAGCTATATGAACCCATATAGGAATACATCGATGCTCTACCAAACCTTAATTCTTCGTTTGTCGATAACTTATAGCGCCCTTTGGTTATTGTGCCTTCTCCACCACTTTCAGTACTGGCATATGCAGAAAAGCTGGTAATATCAGCGCGGATGTAGCCTGTTCGGTTTCTGCTATCAGCAATAAAGTAATTTGGGATGGGGCTTGTGTTTGTTTCTATATACCACCCCAAAGAATCGGTTTGGTAAAGGTTACCCGAGATTGTCCTTGATTTGCTAATCGTCGCGCTTCTATTATCTCTCGTATAATTCCATCTATAAAAAGACGCACTGACCGTTCCATTAAGCAGTAGTATGATAATTTTGTTCGGGTCATTTTCATTAATTAGTCGAATTCCAGGTGCGCCATTATATTTAGGAAAGTTAGAAAGAATCCAGTTGTTTTTTACCGTATAAAAGTTTAAATAAATGTCACGGTCAGGTAGAGTAGGATAGTTAATATTAGGGTTAGTTAACGGTCCTTCCTCCTCAAAATGATATTTTGGATGGTAATCAAGGTAGGCAGACCTTGCTGAAGGGTAAAGCTCTCCCAAATAGCCTGTTTGCCCTGCACGGACGGTCAATTTGTCCGCAGCCAATGATGAGGACATCGCACCAAATAATAGTGCAAATAATGGGATACTTTGTGAAAATGAAAAATAGGATGTTAATTTTTTCATTGTGATTCTCTTATTTGTCAATTTTACAGTAGACAATCAGCACTTATTATTTGCACTCAGTTGTCAGTGTTCTAACAGGCGAGTCCGCTGTTACCACAATACTTTCCAAGGAAGCGTAATTAATTGAACATTGTCCATCTTGGCTTCCCCACTTAATATTAATTTTCCCTGAATCAGGCAACCCGCTCATATAGAGTTGGTTGTTAGAACCAACAATGCCTGTATTGATATCATCGTCCTTGTCAGTGGAAACGAGAGTAGCTATTGCCCCAAATGGCGGCATTTTGCCTGCCGAACTAATATTGATGATGGCTTGATAACCAATTTTAGTTTTAAAGTGACGTTTGATGATGGCACCTTCTGTTGGGTACACCATCATAGAGGTATCTTTAAAGGTAATATCATCAGGAAGTGTATTCACATTGACCGATATTTGGTTGGCAGTATTGCTGGCTAACTGCGGGATCACTGCGTTACCAAAGCGGTCAAATTTCGCACCTGTTGTGAGTTCAGCGCCTTTGGCTCCATCTGCGGTGATAATTGCAATGGTATCACCGATATTAGGTGACAATGAGACACCATCAGAGTGGACAAGCATTCCGCCACTCATACTGGCATTCATTGTTCTATTCGAATCAGAGTAACTATATCCTGCTGATAATGTCGAGTTATCAGCGGAGTATGTAGCATTTGCACTACCGCCGTAGTTGCTACCTTGGCTATTGTAATTTTGGTATAAGCCATAACTAAATTTATTTTCCAGTGCTGTACCGGTTAAACCTGCTTGATTGCGTGTTTCGCCATGATTATCAACACTGATACCATAGCGTGCACTCATCGATTGAGCCATTTCACTATTGGTGAGTAATCTTAGTGGCACCGAAATATCTAAAGAAACAACACGGTTTTCTGGCCACGAGTTGTTGTAGCTTTTCACTCGGTCAACCATATAACTCAGGCTATAAGATACACCTTTATAGTTATTGTTGTATGACAGGCCAACAGACGTATTGGAACTCTGACCACCCCAATAGGTATTTTTTGCCGCTCTTAATGATAAAGAACCATAAGAATCAAAGGATTGGCTGATAGACGTTTGGAAACTGTAACGTTGCCTTGAGCCTGTCCATGGGGCTAACCCATCTTTAATATCGTAACCTGCGTTGTTGTAATCAGAAAATGAATAGAAATCCTCTGTGGTATAGCGTAGTGCCGTTAAGTCAAAAGAGGTGCCTGTTGACAGTAAGCTTTTTGAATAACGTATACGATAAGATTGTCCTTTTAAGCGTTGGTTTGAAAATTTGGCGTCAGAGTGGGTAATGTCCGTAGATAATGCACCCAGTATGCCTAATGAAAGCCCCACACCGCCAACAATAGAATTATATCCATTGGAAACTAATAAGCCGCCATAGGTCGTAATGTTGTAAGGTAAGCCAACACTAAATGTTCCTAAGGTAAATGTTTTCTTTTTTGAATCTGTGGTAATCCCACCATTATAACGACCTGCGACTATTTCGTAGTTATACATTCCTTGTCTTTCCATCATTGGTAATGATGAATAAGCTTGGGTATAAACAGTTTGCTTACCATTTTCTTCTTCAATGGTAACTTCCATGTCGCCAGCCAAACCACTTGCCGGAATATCTCTGATCAAGAAGCGACCCGGTGCCACAAATGTTTGATATACAACGCTACCATTCTGACGAACGGTTACAGTCGCATTTGAGTTTGCAAAGCCCTCTACGATAGGGGCATAACCTTGCATATTATTCGGATTCAGGTTCGGGTTTGATTTTAGACTGGCACCTTTCATCGGAATGGAGTCAAAAATCGTACCACCTGATGAAATTTCACCCGCTTTTAAGGTCGATTTAATCGCATTAATTGTTCTATATACATAGGTATTTGAAAAGTCAGAATCAGTGTCGCTTGATGAATCACTATTTTTATTATAACTATACAAATAGCTGGTTCTTAGCCGCCATGCATCGAAGTTAATCCCCGCATTGATATTGGCAAAAATAGAGTTAGATGTCCCAGCTTTTTGATAATATTGGCTTAGTTGGCGGTTGTTACTGTAATTTAGGACATAATCCATAATTAAAGCAGTTACACCATCATCACGTGCATCGGGCGGAACATAGCCTGTAAAGTTAGGCACCATTGCAATTTGTGGGATTGACAAACTCACCGTTAACGTTTGAGCATCAAATATAGCGGAAGCATCCGTAATATAGTCAGTTACGTTTGTGATAACAAAATCATCCGCTAACCCTCTTAATTTGGGTACCGCAGATATATTGACGCCGAGTTTTTTTAAGTCACTGATAGTGAATGTCGGAGAAACTTTATCGTTTTCACCTTTAATGAACGTGATATTAAATTCCCCAGAAGGGATCATATTGACATTGACGTTGACTTCATAATCACCCGGTGTCAGCGTGTTGTCTTGCATAAAATCATTTAAATTGATTTGCGAGACATCAATACCGCTACCATGCATGAGTAGGCCTGGGTCAAAGTAAGATTCAGCGTGTGCAAAAGTAGGGATCATTGCATAACAACATGCAAAAACCTCTAATGCTATTATTTTAATTTTCATCCCTTTCACAACATCACCATTTATCGTCAATCGTTATAGTTAATAATGTTCCAACATAAGATTTAATTTGATGATTCTTTACTTAGCTCCATCAAATATTCATCTGTAAATCGCCACTCAATTTTCCCGACGTTACTATTTTTTAGCGTAACTTCTTTCGTAGAAAAAGGTGTTAATGTTATTTCCCTTTCACCATTTTTAATTTCATTTCCAGCGACTTTTAAATAATCGAATGTCAAATAAAAAGGTGTTGGGTTCTCTATTTTTAGTCGCGTATTATTTCTTGTGATTTTAACTTTCTTTGCTAAATCACTGGTTTTTAAATTTTCAATTTCTTTAGGGCGGTAAAGTAATTTAAAGTAGAAATTAGGTATAATATTTAATTGAACGCTATTTTCTTCTTTTGTTTTATCTTCACTTGGGATCGCTCTAATGCCAATCCAAAAAAGACTTTCCCTATCTTTTGGCATATCAATGCCATTAATTTTCATTCCAGTACGGCGTATATTCCAGGAGTGTTGTGAACCCGGACCCATATTTTTTAATGGAGGCAAAATGATAAAAGGAACTGTTTCTGCATCTTTTTTCTCTTTCGGTAGCAAAGTTTCTTCATCAACATTTGCTATCCAAGCTTCCATTAAATAATTTTTATCGTTTCCGTTTGTCATATCGATGCTGATACCACCCGCATCACTTTCATTATAAACATATCTTTTTAGGAGAAAGTCGAAGCCTGTCGGGGTGTTTGCTAATGCGACTACAGGGAGGCATAAGCATAAAAAAAACAAAACCAGTAATTTATTTTTTATCATTTGTGAGTACCATTTAATGTTACTGACTTTAATTTTGTTTCACCACCATAGTCATTAATAATGTCCCACTCTAATTTTGAAACCTTTTTTGTTGTTGGTATTTCAAATGTAGAAAAAGGGGCCACCATAGGGGCTCTATCACTGATATAGGGTTGTTTATCCATTTTGATATTAACAAACGTATAATAGTAAGGAGATGGGTTATTGATAATAATTCTGTCTCCTGACTGCTTAGCAGTTAGTTCGTTAATGTAATCTTTTACATTCCCGTTAATACCATTTGGACGGTAAAACATTTTGATAACTATTTTCGTTGATAAGTTAAACTTTGTGTTTATTTGGCTACTTTCGTCATTATTATTTTTTTTGGTTTCGGGTATGAAGTTAACCATCAAGTAAAACAACGATTCTCTATCATTTGGCAGTTCGTTTAATCCTTTCGGTAAAATTTTTAATGCATTACTCGAGTTTTCTTTCAGCGTCACGATAGGCGGAATAACCGTAAAATTGTGACTTGGCTCATTTTCGTTACTTAGATCAGAAAAAACTAAGCTCTGAAGTAGGTATTTTTTGTTTGCAGTGTTATAAGCACTTACACTTTGGCTTTTATCACCTTGGGTAAATATTACCCTTGAGTGGTCTAATGAAACGGCTGCAAGTGCACCTTGAGATATAAATAAAATTCCCAGTAAGGCTTTAACCATTTTTTTCATGTAAATTTCCACTGTATTATTAATCGGCGTAATAACCGATAGTTAATGTTGCAGAGAAATCACCTTCATTAGGTTCACAATTATCTATTGCGCAACGTAACTTAGCTGTGACAGTTTTGGTTGCGCTTGTGCTTTCAATATTATCCCAGATAACAGATGCTGCACTGGGTTTGCCCAAAGGGTTATTGTTGATATTGATAACACGGTTGCCATCCAATAATTGAACCCCAATAACACCAGTTGGATCATCATTGAAAAAATTATTAGTACCATTCAATGTGTTACCAGATGACAGATAAACAAGTGCAGTACTTTGTGATTGGTTATTGCAATTCTTCAAACCAATTGTAAAGTTTTTTGCAACATTGTCATTTTTAATTTCTGTTACGGTGGTGATACCTGCTTGATTACCCAGTAAAATTTCAGAAGGGACATCAATATCACAAGTTTTCGCTAAAAATAAAACAGAGAACTCATATCTAACAGTGTAATTGTCAGCTGCCATTACAGGGTAATACATGAAAATTGTTAAAAAAGTTAGTAAGACCTGCTTTATTTTTTTCATGACACTTAATCCTGATAAAATTCAAAAGTAACAGCTGCGCTCGAATCACCGGGTTTGACACCATTTTCTCGTTTTACTAGGCTAACTCGATAATTAACTTCTACTGAATCACTGGTCGTGGATGGGAAAGTAGAAACGCTTTCATCATTCACTTCCTGACAAGTTTGGTTGTTTTTATCACATGATTCAAGTAAAAAACCCGTTTTAGTTGTATCCCCTAGTCCGTAAAATATGCCATTGCTAAATTGTGTTGAAGAAGCTGACTTAGATTTTATTTTTATGTTTTTTTCTGTATTTGCAGGAAAATTTTTACAAACGATGGTATATGAAAAATTTTCAGTTAAAATGGGCGTTTTTATTGGGTGTTCATTGACTTCAGATGCGACAAGAATACCTTTTTTATTAAAATCGATAGTTTTATTTAAATCACTGTTATCGTCGAATTCACAAGTTCCTTTTGTGATCCGAGTTTTGAACTGTATTTGCCCGCTCTCTGCAATAAGTTGGCTTGAAAATAGAGCAATACCTAGAGTTAATACTATTTTATTGAACCGTCCCATGGTATTCATTGTATCCCCCAAGATCGTTGATAACAGCCCATTTAACTGCTCCATTTTTCGTTTGGCTCAAATAATTCATTTTTGAGAACGGGGCTATTACATTATTTTGCTTATTCAGTTTTATGCCTTTACTATTAACATATAGTCCAGCCAAATTGACGTAATAAGGTGAATCATTGACTAATGTAATTCCGTCTGCCGACCTGTTAATTTTAATGCTTTTAAATGCAACATCTTGTGGCATCGATAAATTCTCAGGGCGGTATATAATTTTAATAATGTTTTCTAAGCCAACTTTTACACCATTACTTTCATTCATTTCAGGTACATTACGTGAGTGAAAGTAGTACATCGACTCTCTGTCTTTAGGAAACTTGTTTGTTATCGCTTTAATTTTAATAATATTGCGTTGTTTTGGCGATAATTTAAAAATAGAAGGTGTAATAACAAATAAACCTTCAGTAGCTGTTTTGCTGTTTAACTGTTGTGTAATAAAATTCGCAACTAAATAAGACTTGTCATCGTCATTTCGTGCAGAAATAGATGCTGAATTATTTTTTTCTTCAATGATAATGCGTGTTTGGCTTAAGCCTACACCTGCTTGAGTTGCAAATGAAAAAGTTAATAATAAAAAAAGTAAGGATTTTAATTTTATCATTTTTAATTTCCTTTATTGCAGGCGGTATATATACCGCCTGCTCAACTAGCTAATTAACCAAAAATAGTTATTAGTCGTATGCAACGCTGAATGTTACAGGAACATTTAAAGATTGAGCTGAAGCATCTTTAGTCGTTACATATAAACCAGCAGTGACTGGAACGATG
This sequence comes from Providencia rettgeri, assembly GCF_041075285.1. Classification (NCBI taxonomy): domain Bacteria; kingdom Pseudomonadati; phylum Pseudomonadota; class Gammaproteobacteria; order Enterobacterales; family Morganellaceae; genus Providencia; species Providencia rettgeri. The sequence continues at coordinate 384,785 of NZ_CP163512.1, forward strand.
TAGTCGTTATTACCTAATACTTTAAGATCAGCGATAGTTGCTTCTTTGTTAGGAACGATATCCACAGAACCTGATTTTAATTTAACACCGACTTGTGATGCTTGTGCATCAGCAAACATGTCTGAGTGACCAGCTAAAGATTCACCCGTTGCTAGGATTGAAACTTCAGTTGCAGTATTTTCATCATCATAAACTTTAGTACATTTGTTTAATACTAAATTAAAGTTTGATTCAGCTAATGCTTTATTGATATCAGTGATTTTTTCAATTGAGTGCGTACCTAAGTTTACTAAAGTTTTAGACGCACTAATATCACAAGTTGCAGCAACTAAACGAGCATTGAAATTAACAGTTGCATCTTCTGCTGCGAAAGCTTGAGAAGATAGAGCCGCTGCAGTTAATGCACCAATCAGAGCAAGTTTATTGAATTTCATAATAGTTATTCCTAATTATGTGAGAAATTTAAGATTTATTTGTATCTATTTGGGCGTACTAAATATTAAGTTTTTATTCTAACAATAAGGAATTTTAAATTTTTATTAAAGCGGGTTTGATAAATAATAATTATTATTTATCTCGCTAGAATAATAAATTTATTTAAAAACTTAATTTTTAATCTTGTTAAAATATTATTGCAAGCTTTCACTTGCTGAGTACACGAATGATATTAATGGTACTCATATTTGTTGTCAAATTGAGGAAAATTGAATTTTTAGCTTTCATGTATGTTTTTCAAATTGTTATTTTTGAGGCGTTTCAATCACTTAGGTGATATTTTTTTTCATTAATTTAAATTTGAGTGTGTTTTTTGGTGTTTTATGCTGTGTTTACTTTGTTTTTTGAGTTATTTTGGTTTTCAATTCCGACATTTACAAAAATTAATAAATTGTCTCTTATTATAACACTTGAGCGGTGTAAGCTCGGTAAATGTTACTAATAAATAATAGATATAAGTAAAATATGTATAAATAAGGTGTTTTCACTATCTATTATTAATATTAATCTGTTTTCTTTATTAAGATTTGATTTTTTAAATGGTTATTTAGATGACGGCGCTTAGGAGTATTCTTATTATATTTTTAAGTCTAATAGAAAATAAGTTAGCATTTCTTATAAGATAATTCTTATTTAATGTCGGTGTTTTTCATTTTTCTTAGTTTCATTAGCGGCACTATTCTGTATATTGGTATTTTCATCACGATAAAATAAGGATAATTCATGAACCAACCTATCATTCCAGATGTTGCCCTAGTCGATAATAGTGAGCAACGAACACCACTGGTCTTGGTATTAGATTGCTCTGGCAGTATGCATGGTGAGCCAATTAACGAATTAAATGCAGGGTTGCAATTACTTGAAAAAGAGCTCAAAAATGATGTGATTGCAGCTAAACGTGTTCGGATACTGGTTATTCAATATGGTGGAAATGACCAATGCTCGATTATTGGCGATTGGTGTGATGCGATGGATTTTACCGCGCCGATATTAGAAGCTAATGGTACAACACCAACTGGGCAAGCCGTAATGGCGGCATTAGATGAAATAGAAGCGGAAAAACAACGTTTCCGCCAAGCCGGTGTTGCGTATACACGCCCTTGGTTATTTTTAATGTCAGATGGGGCTCCAACCGACTTATGGGAAGAGTCGGCACAAGTGTGCCGCCAAGCGCAAAAAGATCAAAAAGTGGCGATGTTTCCTATTATGGTCGATGGAGCAAGTGCACAAGTGATGGGGGAGTTTAGTATCGCAGGCTTGAATGGTGTGAAAAAGTTGAAGGGATTGCAATTTAAAGAACTTTTTTTATGGTTAAGCGCCAGCATGCAGGTGGTTTCCCAATCGACACCGGGTGGTCAGGCTCAACTTCCTTCAACAGATAGCTGGTCAACAGTGTCGGTATAATATATGAGTTGGTCTATTTATTGTGCATCAGTGCAAGGGCGTTCACATCAAGAAAACAATTTGCCTTGCCAAGATGCTTGGCATGCAGAGCACACAGCAAATGGATTAGCCGCTTGTGTTTGTGATGGGGCGGGCTCCGCACGTTATAGTGATATTGGTTCGCGTTATGTTTCAAGGCTATTTGTGCAGCGGATCTCTGAGTTTGGCGATGTTGACTATTTATGTGTTGAAGAGATACAGCCTGTCATTCTTCGTACGCTCAGTGCTATACGTGAACAACTTATTTCTCTTGCTAATGATAAACGCGGAGAATTGAAGGATTTCGCTTGTACTGTGGTGGCTGCATGGATTGGTAAACGGCAAGGTTTTCTTTTTCATTTAGGCGATGGCGTTGCCATCGCGTCTTACCAACAAGATGGACATCTTATTGACAAAGTTTCCTCTCCGGAAAATGGTGAATATGCAAACCAAACCTGGTTTCTAACCTCAAATGATTGGCAGGCGCACTTACGTATTACACCCATTATCGGCAAAATAGAGCGGATTATCTTAATGTCTGATGGTGTACAGCCTTTTGCCATGAATAAGCAATGCGATGCACTTTATCACCCTTTTATTGATCCTGTGACTCGATTTTTACAGCAACATGATGAATACACAGGCAGTGAAGCATTAAAAGGGACACTTGATGACCCTCGTACTTATTCCATTACTGGGGATGATAAAACCTTACTTGTGGCATTTAGGGAAGTGTAATGGCAGTGGCAAATAAGATGAAACTTGTCGATGGGCAAGGGCAAGTTATTCAACTGGGTAAATTAATTAAAAGCGGTGGAGCTGGCAGTGTCTATCATATCGCGTCAGCGCCAGGTCAAGTTGCTAAGCTTTACCACGATAAAATAGATAAAACGTTATATCGCCGTAAAACAGCGGCAATGTTAGCGTTAAAGCCACATTTACCGCCTATTACTGATACGACAATTCCCGTGGTTCAGTTGGCATGGCCAATCTGTCAACTGTTTAACCAGAAAAAACAGTTTGTCGGCTTTGCGATGCCAGAACTGGATGTGAACGCATCCATTGAGCTTGAATATATCTTGCAGGAAAGACAGGCTAGAGCAAATAATCTACCCGTTGGGTTAGGGGCAAAAATCCAACTGGCAACGAATTTAGCGATCTTGGTTGAGGCTATTCATCAACAAAATCACTTTATTATTGATATGAAACCCGTGAATTTGCGCTTTTATCGGGAAAGCTTATATGTATCAATGCTAGATTGTGATGGCTTTAGTATTCAAGGGGAAAAGGAACGTTTTGCTGCTGGACAATTTACTGTCGATTATCTTGCACCTGAATTTCAACAGAGCAAAAGCGTGCCACAATCCCAAGAGTTACAGCAAGACCAATTTTCATTGGCAGTGATTTTATTTCAATTATTGAATTTTGGTATCCATCCCTTTTCTGGTCGACCTTTACATAATCAAGTGCCGAATGATTTACCCAGTCGAATTGCAGGAAAATATTATGCATATGGGGTAAAAGCGCACCAAGGAATAAGCCCTGTGCCGACCAGTGGGCATACCTTTTTACCTGAGGAGATCCGCCAATTATTTGATAAAGCCTTTAATGGGCCCCCAGCCCAAAGGCCAAGTGCGGCTCAGTGGGTGCAGTGCTTACGACCTTATGCGCTGCGTAGCCAGAAAAAAATGGCGGTATGTAGCAAAAATAAAGAACATCAATATTTTGTTGGGCTTAAATGTGCCGCTTGTGAAAGAACAAAACAATTAAAAGTCGCCAGTGAAGCATTACAAAAAACACGGCAACAACAAAATGTGTATAAAACGCGAGTTAAAGGGCAAACACAAACCCGTCGAGTTGTTCGTCCACAACCTGTGCCCCCAATCACCTTTACGCCACCTGCGTGGTTTAAGGCAATTAAAAAGGTGCATTTTTACACCTTTTTTGCCATCGCTGTTCCATTATTAATGGCATTTATCGCTAGCCGTATTACCCAAAATATAAAACCTGAAACGTTATCACCTACCGCTTTTTATCAGTATTGGGCGCAGTATGGTTTAGAGTTTGATATGGCGCTGAGTATTATCACATTACTTATTTTATTGGGACTGTGCCTGTTTTTCTGGCTGGGGCTGTTCTTGCCTATCAAGTCGATTGTGACTAAGAAGCCATAGGGGAATAACGTTGAAAATAAAACTGACTCCGCTTCTTTTATTGCTTTTAACTTTCTTGTTTGTGGCATCGGCGCTGCCTCTTTTCTTTGGTTATGGCTTATTTATTGCGCTATACGAGCTGGGTGAATTAATTTGGCCAAGTGCGTTGAATGTGAGTGATAACTTATTTCTGACAGTAATGTGGCTGTTTGGGAGTGCATTTGTTGTTGCCTTGTTGATAGGTGCGGTTCGTTTTAAAGCTCGACAATATTGGGGGATAATCATTGTTGTATTGGCCGTGTTTAGCACCATCACACTCATCAATATTCCGTTAAATGAAGCATCAAACCAACGATGGCGAGCGCAAACCTTAATTGAACAGCATGATTGGTCGTCATTTCTAAATGAACAAAACACAGCCGTAAATGATGTGCTATCAGGGATTATTGATAATCGGGAAACCGATGTTGAAGTTGAAGCGCGATACCACGAGTTACAAGCGCGTGTCGATAAGATGGATAAACTCGTGGAGTTAGCGCCGCAAAGTGCCGCAATGCGTGCAATATGGCAACCTTTATTACAAGCCAATACACCTGCATCAAAAGATCAAATCACACAATTAGAAGATGCGAGCCAATATTTACCCCAAGATGGGGCGCTCGCTTATGCTGTGGGGTTACTTAAATTGCGTCAAGCAGATCCACTTTCGCTAAAAGATAGTCTTGTTTTCTTCTTTCGTGCTGTTGTGGCAGAACCCAATAACCCAGCTTATTGGCAAGGCTTAGGGGTAGCGTATAGCTTAATAAAAAACCAAGCAGATAATAGCGATGTAAACTTAAAAAAAGCCTACGCTGCATTTATTTTCGCACAATATCTGAGCCTGACTAATCAATGGTCAACCCCTCCCTCGTCATTATTCGATACACAAAGCGCTGCGATATTAGCAAAAGAAATTCAGCGCCTCTCTACAACGGAACGCCAAAATGTTTTTATTTTACAAGCAAGAAGCAAAATAAAGGTATTGGATTGGCGAAGAGAAACGGTTGATGCGCAAACACAATTATTGGCTAAGCAACCATTATCTGTGCAGGGAAGTTATGGGGCGGTGAGGTTAGCGAATGATTATTATCGAGGTGATCCGCGTTATCCGGGGAAAATGACCATCAATACAGAGGGGACATCCATTGTTCCTAGTTCAGTTAATGGCGTTCGTTATCCTTCAATTAAATATGATGTGGATAATGTCACTGCAACAGTGTCCGTGGATGTGAATGAAAAAGGCACGCCTGCGTTTACGTTAATCGAAACTACCAGTGGTATAAAACACTATGATATTGCTGCGGAATATGCCGTGAGCCAATTACGATTTGAACCCGTAAGGCAGCCAGTTCGCCACCTTGTCACTGTCAGTTTTAAAAGCACGGTGAAAAGTTTAGATGATTATGCCAAAGAGGTTGGGCTGTTAGTCGAGAGAGCCAGTAAAGCGTTAGCAAGGCATAATGAAAAGTCGTTTGAACATGTGATAAAAAGGCTCGTGAGTTATGTCAATAATACGGTTCCTGCCAAATATACACGGACCTCGCGTTCCTCTTATGAATACTACCAACAGCAGCAAGAAATCTCGAAAGAGATACGAGCCACACTGCGACAAGCGGATAGTCGTTCTAAATCCAATGGAGAAGCATGGGAAAGCAATACGCAAAGAGTTCGCGCATTATTGTTAAAGCACCCAAATAATCTGGAAGTGCTCAGTACAACAGCAAGAATGGAGTTAATGCATTTTAATGCGGCACGAAACTTATTAACCAAGGATAAAGCATCAGCAATAAAAGACGGCTTTGTCGATAACGAGCAACATTGGCGAGACTTACTGCTGAGCGCACGAGGGCATTATTTGCAAATTATCACGATCAACCCAAACCGCATTGATGCATGGTTTGCTTGGGGAGTGACGATGATAGACGAAGATCCTGAATTGGCAGCGGGCGCATTTGCATTAATGCACTACAACGCCGATAACAGTATCGATCAGCGTTTGATGGTAGCGCAGTCCCGTTTCTTTTTATTTGGTTTGCCAGATAAAACCAAAGAGCGAGTCAATATTATCAATGCACGTATGGCCCAGTTGTACAGCAAAGGGGAAATACCGGTATCTGCAACAGAAGAGGAACGCCAAGCGTTTGAAGAACAAAAAGTGTTGGCTCAAAAAGTGATGCCAGCGGCGATACCTTTTGTTTCAACTTATCGTATTGCGCCTATGCGAAATGAAAACCTAGCTGATCCGATGGCGGTGAGTATTGACGCTGCGGCTTTTGGTATTCAAGAAAATACCTTGAAGCTACCTGCGATTTCCCAAGAGTCAGTGGGGAAAACGCAAGGTGAAGCGGTTTTGAAAATTGATGTACCAAAAGGCGGCGTACCAAGTTCCGTTATGTTACAGCAATCTAGCGGTGTGGATTATTTCGATGACAACTTAATTTCAGCCGCGTACCAGTGGCGATTTAATTCGGCGTTTCAGAATAAGGTGTTATTAATTCCAGTGACTTTTAGCCAGCCAAGTGAGTCTTCACTGAACGGTAAGCCATAAAAAATGGGGAATATCATGATCCGATATATAATTGCTGGTCTACTCGTTATATTTTGCTCTGTGCCCGTGTTTGCACAAAATCTTGAGCAACAATATAGCTTATGGATGAATGACCAAAAAAATCAAATTCACTGCTTTGATAAAAAATCCGCTTTTCAATATTGTTTACGTGAGTCAAAGGATGGCAAATTAATCGTCGCGGATAAAAACAACCAAGAAATTTATCAAATTTATTATTTTGATAACTGGCCTGATGAAGCCCAAGATGGGGTTTATCGTATTCGCCAAGGAAATAAGATTGGCTTTGCTGATGCCGTGACTGGGAAGATCGTTATTGATGCAATTTATGATTGTGCCTACCCTTTTGAAGATGGCAAAGCCAAAGTCGGTATTGGCTGTAAAACAGAAACAGATGGTGAGCACAGTTGGTGGGTTGGCGGCGATTGGACAACAATTACACGGCCATAAGGAGACTACCTACTTAGATACTCTTTTTTAGGGTATCTAAGGTGTTTTTTACGATCTTTATGATATTTAGTTACAATTTGATTAACTTTAATCATATTTTTTATACTACTTAACTTATTGAATATTAGCTATTATTGTTATATAGATCACAGTTTTCATCCCATTAAACCTTTCTTAAAACCATTCACGGCAAAATTCAAACCGCTTAATTCTGTATGGCACCGCTTAGCGCAACTTTAATCATTTATAGAGTGTTATTTCTTACCATAGACACCATGGCAGAGCTCAATTTTCGATTTAATACAGTTCAACCACTGCCAATTAAAAGCCATCAATAACAAACTGCACCACGATGCAACTAGTGTGATGGTAAATACAAAATCAATGGCATGTTCGTTTTACCTCAGAAGGGTGTTCTATGAACAAAAATGGTATTTTAAAGCACATTCCGTGGATGATCCTTGGGATCATTGGCGCAATTTGTTTAGGGGTTGTTGCCCTAAGACGCGGCGAGCACATTAGTGCCCTATGGATAGTCGTCGCATCGGTAGCGGTTTATCTTATTGCTTATCGCTATTACAGCTTATATATCGCTAAAAAAGTGATGAAGCTGGATGAAACACGTTCAACTCCAGCCGTCATTAATAATGATGGTTTAAACTATGTTCCAACTAATAAAAATGTCCTATTTGGTCACCACTTTGCGGCGATTGCAGGGGCAGGGCCATTAGTAGGACCGGTGCTTGCGGCGCAAGTGGGTTATTTACCCGGCACATTGTGGCTGCTGGCAGGGGTTGTTTTGGCGGGGGCAGTACAAGACTTTATGGTGTTGTTTATTTCGTCCCGCCGTAACGGTGCATCATTAGGGGAGATAGTCAAAGAAGAGTTAGGCCCTATTCCTGGTACTCTTGCTCTCTTTGGCTGTTTCCTCATTATGATCATTATCCTTGCTGTATTGGCGCTGATCGTCGTGAAAGCCTTGGCAGAAAGTCCATGGGGGGTATTCACCGTGGTATCGACTGTGCCAATTGCCTTGTTTATGGGAATATACATGCGATATCTCCGACCAGGGCGTGTTGGTGAGGTTTCGGTGATTGGTATCGTGCTGCTGGTGGCATCAATTTGGTTCGGTGGCGTTATCGCGCATGACCCATACTGGGGCCCAGCACTGACATTTAAAGATACTACGATCACTTATGCATTGGTTGGCTATGCGTTTATTTCTGCGCTGTTACCCGTATGGCTGATCTTAGCTCCTCGTGACTATCTGGCCACTTTCTTGAAAATTGGGGTTATTGTTGGTTTAGCGATTGGTATCGTTATTCTGAACCCTGAATTAAAAATGCCAGCGGTGACGCAATATATTGATGGTTCAGGTCCAGTTTGGAAAGGTACACTGTTCCCATTCCTGTTCATTACCATTGCGTGTGGTGCGGTATCTGGTTTCCACGCCTTGATCTCATCCGGTACAACACCGAAATTGTTAGCAAACGAAAAAGACGCGCGTTACATCGGTTACGGCGCAATGTTAATGGAATCTTTTGTTGCGATTATGGCACTGGTGGCAGCATCGATTATCGAACCTGGCTTGTACTTTGCGATGAACACGCCGCCATCAGCATTAGGTATTACAATGCCTAATCTGCATGAGCTTGGTGGTGCTGATGGCGCAGCTATTATGGCTCAATTGAAAGATGTTTCTGTTCATGCAGCGGCAACAGTCAGTTCATGGGGCTTTGTGATTTCACCTGAACAAATTATGCAAACGGCAAAAGACATTGGTGAACCATCCTTGCTTAACCGTGCGGGTGGTGCGCCAACATTAGCGGTTGGTATTGCATTTGTATTCCACGAAATTATCCCTGCGGCCAATATGGGCTTCTGGTATCACTTTGGTATTTTGTTCGAAGCACTGTTTATCTTGACAGCATTGGATGCAGGAACCCGTTCTGGCCGCTTTATGTTGCAAGATTTATTGGGTAACTTTGTTCCATTCTTGAAGAAAACAGATTCAATGATTGCCGGGATCATCGGGACGGCAGGTTGTGTCGGCTTATGGGGTTATTTACTGTACCAAGGCGTTGTTGACCCACTGGGCGGAGTTAAGAGCTTGTGGCCGCTATTCGGTATCTCGAACCAAATGTTGGCTGCGGTTGCATTAGTCTTAAGTACCGTTGTGCTGATTAAGATGAAACGCAGTAAATACATTATGGTGACTGTGTTACCAGCAGTGTGGTTATTGATTTGTACCACTTGGGCGTTAGGACTGAAATTGTTCAGTGATAACCCTCAGTTAGAAGGCTTCTTGTATTTAGCCAAATCTTATAAAGATAAGATTGCAGCAGGGGGCGCTGAATTGACAGCCCAAGAAATTACTAACATGAATCACATTATCATCAACAACTACACCAATGCGGGTCTAAGTATCCTATTCTTAGTGGTTGTTTACGGTATCATTTTCTATGGTATCCGCGTGGGAATGAAAGCACACAAAAATCCAGAACGTACAGACAAAGAAACACCGTATGTGCCTGTACCGAAAGAGGGCGTGAAAGTTTCATCTTCACATTAGTAACCTTTCGACAATATCGAGCCATATCAGCGGCTCGATACTGGAATGGCCGCCCTACATTGTGTGCTCATGATGTAGGGCATTTGTATTTGGAGAAGTTGATGTTTGGTAACCTTGGCAAAACAGGTAAATACTTAGGGCAAGCAGCACGTATGCTGATCGGTATTCCAGACTATGATACTTATGTTCAGCACATGAGTGACAATCACCCTGATAAGCCAGTCATGACTTATAAAGAATTTTTTCGTGAACGGCAAGATGCGCGATATGGTGGCAGTGGTAAGGGTGGATTCCGCTGCTGTTAATGATGATTGCAGTGAAACAATGGTGCAAAGAGGATAATAATGAAACCAATTAATGTCACAATCCTAACCGGTTTTCTCGGGGCGGGTAAAACAACGCTTCTTAGCCATATTCTTCATGCAGAACATGGACATAAAATTGCAGTCATTGAAAATGAATTTGGTGAAGTCCCTATTGATAACGCCATTATTGGTGACAGAGCCACCCAAATTACTACATTGAGTAATGGGTGTATTTGCTGCTCTCGTTCGAGTGAATTAGAAAATGCATTATTAGACTTGTTAGATGGTCTAGATAGCGGCAAACTGGATTTTGACCGCTTAGTGATTGAATGTACGGGAATGGCCGACCCAGGCCCCATCACGCAAACCTTTTTCTCTCATGATGTATTATGCGAACGTTTTTTATTGGATGGCATCATCACCTTGGTGGATGCGGTTCATGCGGAAAAACAACTGAATGATTTTGCTATTGCTCAAGCCCAAATCGGTTATGCAGACCGAATTTTATTAACAAAAACCGATATCAACCCTGATACAGACGCTCTGATAGAACGGTTACAACGTATTAATGCTAGAGCACCAATTTACCCTGTTATTCACGGTGATATTAACTTACAGCTTTTATTGGATATTCAAGGGTTTTTATTAGACTCTGAACTGAAGGTAAATAAACCGACTTTTCGTTTTGCTCCAAAACAACAAAATGAGGTGGAGTCTATTGTTGTGGAGTTTGATTACCCTGTTGAATTGATGGAAGTTTCACAGGTAATGGAAGATTTACTACTTGGCTTTGCGGATAATCTATTGCGCTATAAAGGCATTTTGTCCATTAAAGATGAGCCAAAACGTTTGTTATTCCAAGGCGTTCAACGCCTTTATAGTGCGGACTGGGATACTGATTGGCAAGACGACGAAGCTCGCCGCAGCGTATTAGTGTTTATTGGGGTAAAACTTCCTGAACAACTTATCCGTGAAAAATTTGCCGCCTTGGAAGTGAAATAGATTTTCATTCAAAAAAAGGCAATTAAAAAGCAAACATTTCAAAAAATAATTCAAAGTCCTTAACGCCTAAGTCAACAAGGCGATGACGTTAAGGACGAAGAATTAACGTGCTTTTGACGCCATAATCTCAATAATCTGCACATCCGTATGCCTCATTGACCCTGCGGCTAATGAACACAAATTCGCTATTGATTGGTCGACATCGTCTGACACAATACCGTCAGAGCCTCTGACACAGCTGTTATCTAAAGCCATTAGTACGGCTTTATAAGCTGCACTGGCACTGGTGGAGACTTTCATCGCACAACTGTTTGATGCGCCATCACAAATCATCCCGCTGACATCGCCAATCATGCTGGAAATTGCCATTGCAACCACCTCATAGCGAGACTCCAATAACCATGCGATCCCTGCGGCTGCGCCCATTGCTGCGGTGGTTGCGGCACATAATGCAGAGAGTGCAGGTAGTTGATTATGAATATAGATAGCCATTAAGTGGGATAGCATTAACGCACGAGCCAACTGCTCTTCAGAAGATTGCAGATAATCCGCTGTCACTACGACAGGCATGGTTGCGGCGATACCTTGATTACCCGAACCCGAATTACTCATGGCGGGTAAAACAGCGCCTCCCATACGGGCATCGGATGCAGCGGAGGTACGGATCATAATTTCGGACATTAAGTCTTTCGATAATAAACCGCGATCACGCTGAGTTTGTAGGGTTTTGCCAATATGTAAGCCATACACATTACGCAGACCTTCTTGGGACAAAGCTTCATTTAATTGTGCGGCCTCTAAGATAAAACGAATATCTTCTAACGGCGCTTCAGTGGCAAATTGATAGACTGATTTTGCCGTAACGGGAGGCAAAGGAATATCCGCCGCACAATCCACGGGGAGATCGTCTTGAGGTTTTTTGGCTAACGTATCAAACAGGGTTTCATTATTATGGATGATTTTCACAATATTGGTGTGTGAGCCTGTGATGATCACAGTAGCGGAGCCTGTCTGGGTATACACGGTTGCTTCAGAATAGATAACATCTTCACAAGGCTGTTTGATATCAACCGTCACCAGTCCTTGGGCCAACATTGCTTTACTGAGTGCAATCGCTTCCGCAGAGGCTGATTTTAACACTTCTAAGCCTGCATCGGCATCTCCCCCAACAGCGCCTAACGCAGCCGCGATCGGCAGTCCTACCATACCTGTACCGGGTACGGTGACGCCCATGCCATTTTTCATCAAGTTTGGGGAAACAAACGCACAAACACGCGTCACTTCACCATCAAGGAAAGACGCTGCTTTTGCGGCAGCGTAAGCCAGAGAAATGGGCTCAGTACAACCTAACGCTGGCTTAACTTCTTGTTTTACCGCATTGATAAAATATTGCCAAAGTAATGGTTGTGATTGCACATGCATGGCCAGTCCCCTTAATAAAATCTTTTTTGATTTTATTATTTTAAATAACTCGTTGGAGAAAAACTTCACTAAGTTTGGGGAGATATAGACGTTAAAGAGAAAAATAATCTCAAATTTCTTCAATGAAAGGAAAATATTTTTAAATTTGAGCTTTGTCACAAAAATCCTGCCTATAAAATAGGGCAGGACATTGTGATTGTTTTATTGGCTAGCTTTCAACATCCAGGCGTTTACTTTGCCATTTCCGAGAGCGCCAGCGCCATGCATTAGTCAAACCGCGTAACCATTCATCGGCGAAGAAACCGAGCCAAATTCCCAGCAAGCCCATTTCCATTTTTATCCCTAAGAAATAACCGAGTGGGATCGCCACGCCCCACATAAAGATAATGGCGGTACACAGTGGGAAGCGCGCATCTCCTGAAGCTCGTAATGCATTGACCATGACAATATTAATGGTGCGCCCAGGCTCCAAAAAGACTGAGAGTAAAAACAGCGGTAATAATAACTCGATAATACCGTGGTCATCGGTAATGTTGTTCAGGATCGGATCACGAAGTAACCAGAAGACAATAACAACACCAATTGTCACATAAAAGCCCATCTTGAGGCTTTTGATTGCCCGCATATAGGCATCTTCAAAGCGTTTTGCTCCCACCAAATGACCGACCATAATTTCATTACCAATACTGACGGAAATACCGAATAGCATGATAAATAGCGATAATTGGAAATACAGAGTCTGTGCGGCAAGGGAGGTTTCCCCCATTAAACCTATAAAGGCGGATGCGGTCATAAAATGCAAGATCCACACAAGGTTTTCCCCCGCAGAGGGTAAACCAATATGCAGAATTTTACCGAGCATTTTACGTGACCAGTGGATTAACATTATTGGGACAAACTTGATGCGTAACCCATAGAATAATAAGCAAAATAGTAGAACAACGGCAACAATACGACCGACCACAGTAGACCATGCCACACCTTCTAAACCATATTGCGGCAGGCCGAAAAACCCATAAAGTACAATGATATTACCAACAACAGTAATCAAGTTAGCGATCAATGTTACCCACATAGCTGGTTGTGCTTTTCCATAAACTCGTAAGCATGCCGCTAAGATAATCGAAATGGCTTCAGGAATTAAACAAATCCCTAAAATACGTAAATAGGTATAACCATCTGCCATTAAATGGGATGGCATATTCATGATTTCTAGAATGGTATAGCCAAAGAATACCGCGACTAATGCACTGGAAAGTCCCAGAATAAAGTTAAAGGCAATAGAAATATGGATCGCTTGACTGGCTTTTTCTCGGCGACCTGCCCCTAAATATTGGGCGATAACGACACTGCATCCCACACTAATAAAGTTAAAAATAGTAATAAAAAGATCAAAAACTTGGTTACCCACCCCCATGGCTGCAAGGTAAGCGGTAGATACATGACTAACCATGTAAGTATTGATTAATAACGTGGCCAAATGGAGAAAAATATCAATAAAAATTGGCCAACTGAGTGAAAAGAGTGACCGCTCAGTCACATCAGATTGATGCATTGAGAACCTTTATCTATTTATGGAAGTTATGGATGGTCGTTTGACTACGCAATTCTACATGGAATTCGTTAATGAAAATAGGGCTAAAATGCACCATATTTTGTAAAGTGAATGTTTTGTTTACTTTTAATTAATCTGTTAAATTTAATTTCGCTATAAATTAATAAGCAACATCAGAACTGTATAGGAGCGAAAATGACAAAAATTAAAGCAGCAATAGTGGGATATGGCAATATTGGCCATTATGCACTAGAAGCTGTTCTGGCCGCAGACGATTTTGAACTTGTTGGAATTGTTCGTCGCAATACACAAGATATTCCCGCTGAACTTGCCTCATACAACGTCGTTGATGATATTGAAAAACTTGGGGAAGTGGATGTTGCGCTTCTTTGTTCGCCAACTCGAGCTATTGGCCCACTTGCGGCAAAAATCTTAGCATTAGGCATCAATACGGTTGATAGCTTCGATGTACACACGGATATCGTAGCACTGAAAAGAAGCCTAGATGATGTTGCAAAACAACATAATAGCGTGGCAGTTGTTTCGGCAGGGTGGGATCCAGGCTCTGATTCCATTATGCGTACCCTAATGTTAGCGATGGCACCAAAAGGGGTGACTTACACCAATTTTGGACCGGGAATGAGTATGGGGCACAGTGTTGCGGCAAAAGCGATTGAGGGTGTAAAAGATGCATTATCAGTGACTATTCCGCTAGGCACTGGAGTACATCGCCGTATGGTGTATATTGAACTGGACGCAGGGGCTAAATTTGATGACGTTGCTCAAGCGATCAAAGCGGATAGCTATTTTTCCTCTGATGAAACACATATTCGCCAAGTTGATAGTATTGATACATTGAAAGATGTTGGTCACGGCGTGCATATGACCCACAAAGGGGTTTCAGGTGCCACACACAACCAATTGTTCGAATATTCAATGCGTATTAATAACCCAGCGTTAACGTCGCAATTTATGGTTTCTGCTGCACGTGCATCGATGAAGCAGGCGGCGGGGGCTTATACTGTGATTGAAATCCCACCTGTCAATTTCTTGCAAGGTGACTTAGATACACTGATCGCTAAGTTAGTTTAATTGCATTTGTATTTATCTGTGGCATGGCGTTTTGTGCTCATGCCATCTTGTCGTCATTTTTTACACTTAATCTTGGGTTTGCTTCGCCATTCAGATTTTAGCCACTGTTTATTTCTGGTGTTATCAAGTAGCTTATTGAAAAAGCACAATTGATGAGCTGGAGTGATAATATGACTAAGTCGTCTGGGAATGAGCAATCAAAAACAGCAAAGAATACAAATCAAGGCTTTTTCCCAAAACAGCCAACAGAAAAAAGTGTGAAAGAAAACTCGCACTCATTTAGCCTTGTTCGAGCTTTATCAAAGATAATTAACTACGGTTTTTCTCTTTTTTATGTTGGGTTTATTTTATCCGTTTGGTTTTTTCCTGAGTATTACACGATCGAGATTATTTATAATCTGACCGTGATCCTTATTTTTGAATTTATTTTGGTTCACTCTGGGGTCTTCATGGCGGTCTTTCGTGATTGGCGGGTGTTGACTCTATTTGCACTATTCTATGGTTTATTTGCATTGGCAATTAACATGGCAGTACTCGGGGATTCCCCATTAATTCTTTATTTATACAGTGCTACAGTAGCAAACCGAATATTGTTCGGTCTAACGAGTCGCAGTGAACAAGAAAGAAACGAAAACATGGGCTATTCAGCGTTAATGGCACTCAATTTTATGTTCTGTATTTTCCTTGTGCTAATGTTATCCTTCCTTGTGCCTTATGGTGGGGTAACGCCTGAATATTTACAGTCTATTGGCTATTATTCTAGTATTTCTTCAGGTGGAGAGTTCCCAGATAAACCGCATATTGCTTTTGCTTTTGGTGTTTTGTACTTTGGATTGCCTGTATTTATGGCTTGTTTAATGAATTTCTTGTGCAAAGGGCATTCAATTTACCAAGAAAAAGGAAAAGGATTTCGTGGCAAGGAAAATAAAAAATAAAAAATAAAAAAAGAGCTAAAAAGTTCTCGCCATCATCAACAGTGAAGGGGAAACACAATTTTATTGCGCCAGATAAACCGCCAGGAATGGTGAGCTATTTACCTGAGTTGGTGGATTATGGCTTGACCATTTTTTATATCGGATTTTTATTGTCTCTGTGGTTTGCCCCTGATTGGTCGGGAATTGAAGTTATTTACAATATGGTCCTGATCCTGCTATTTGAATTTATATTGGTGCATATGGGCACAATGATGGCGGTATTGCAACGCGGTTTTTTCTTTATTTTTGTGGCGATAATTTTAGGTGGTGTTGCCTATATCTTTCATACCACTCAAATTAAGTCTTCCGCCATTCTTTATATTTATGCCGTTACGTTGATTAACCGAATTATTATTGGGCGTCAGCAAAGAAGTGAGTTTGATTATTTTGATGCCTTTAGTGAAGGGATTGGGAAGTTACGCCATTATGTTGCGTGTTTTATCATAGCGATGTTTTTAACACATTATTTGTCTCAAGGGGGACTCACGCAACAGTACCTGACAGAAAATGATTATTATAGTATGTTAAAAATGACAGGTATGACGGAGAAGCCGCTAATGATTATTCAATTCGGTGTGTTGTATTACTCTACGTCATTACTTTGGGTATTGTGGCGTTTTTTAAAACCAAGTAATAAATAAAAAAGCGCCTATGGAAATAGGCGCCCTGGTGTTGACAAAAATTAAAAATAAAAAACTAACGTGTTATTGATTTAAATTGCTGTGTAGTCTTTGTGAGAGCAACTTCGGTAGGCAAACGTTCCATTGAGCTTGCGCCATAAAAACCGTGGCAATCAGGGCAGTTTGCTAAAATATATTCAGCATCTTCTGGTGTTGCGATAGGACCACCGTGACAAAGGACAATGACATCATCGCGTACGGCTTTAGCTGCTTTTGCCCATTCATTGATTAATGGGACACAATCTTTTAGCGACAGAGCCGTTTCTGCACCGATATTACCACCTGTTGTCAGCCCCATATGTGGCACGATAATATCCGCACCGGCTTGGGTCATCGCAGCCGCATCCTCGGCGCTGAAAACATACGGTGTGGTTAATAGATCTTTTTCGTGCGCCATGCGGATCATCTCGACTTCTAGACCATACCCCATTCCTGTTTCTTCAAGGTTAGCGCGGAAGTTGCCATCAATTAGGCCTACAGTTGGGAAGTTTTGTACGCCTGCAAAGCCGGTTGCTTTGATCTCATCTAAAAACTTATCAAATTGGCAGAATGGGTCAGTACCGTTTACACCTGCAAGGACGGGGGTATGTTTCACCACCGGCAAGACTTCCTTCGCCATGTCCATCACAATTTCATTGGCATTGCCATAAGCCAGTAAACCTGCAAGTGAACCACGACCAGCCATACGATAACGACCGGAGTTATAAATAACAATTAAATCAATGCCACCCGCTTCTTCACATTTTGCCGATAAACCAGTACCTGCACCACCACCGATAATTGGTTCCCCACGAGCAATCATTGCTCTAAATTTTTTTAATAAATCTGCGCGGTTATGTTTCATATTAACCTCTATTATTTGTTCAAAATTTCCTGGTGTAGCTGAATAACCTGTTCACAAAACTCATGGGAATTAATGTGATAAGGACTCAAAATAAGTTGTCTTTTTTCTGTTGTTATAAGGTTTTCTGTTAGTGCATCAATAAACGCCTGATCTGCGATAGGATCCCAGAACGGTGCGCCTTCACTATCTAACGCGGAGAACCCTGATGTTGGAACAATAAAACGAACTTCGCCATCACAACGGTTTAATTTATCAGCAATCCAACGACCCATTTGTTGGTTTTCTTCTTTTGTCGTTCTCATTAACGTAACTTGCGCATTATGATGGTAGAATAAGCGGTCTTGGTATTTTTCTGGCACGGTGGTGGGGCGACCAAAGTTCACCATATCCAGCGCGCCACATGACATTACACAAGGTGTTTGTGTGCGTTGGATAGCACCAAACCTATCTTCATCGCAAGCTAAAACACCCCCAAATAAATGGTCACAGACTTCCGTTGTAGTCATATCCAACACGGAATGCAGTAAGCGACTATCAATCAATTTTTCCATCGCTTTACCGCCACTACCTGTTGCATGAAACACGAGGCAGTCATACTGTTCTTCTAATTGTGCGGTAAGTTGTTGAACACAAGGGGTTGTCACGCCAAACATAGTTAGGGCAATCGCAGGTTTAATATCGATATTTTTTTCATCTTCTTGATTAAACCAGACAGCCCCTGCAATTTGATTTGCGGCGTTTTTTAATACCTTACGCGAGATGATATTCAAGCCGGAGACATCGGTGACAGAGTACATCATGGAAATATCACTCGCACCGATATAACCTGAAATATCACCGGAAGCCATGGTCGAAACCATTAATTTGGGGATCCCGACAGGAAGCACTTGCATTGCTGGGGTGATTAAAGCAGTGCCCCCTGAGCCCCCTAAGCCAAGGATTGCTGCAACATCGGTTTGTGCTGCAATGTACAAGCTAAAAGCGTGTGCCATGGCTTCAATCGCCTTGCCACGATCACCACAAAAAACCGCTTCTGGGCCTAAAGGGTGAAAACTTGCGACAGTGTGTGCGCTAATGTCGGCGTCTTTTTCTAATGGTGTTGGTTGAGTCGTTAAGTCAACGGTGCGAACTGCTAGCCCTGCGCGTTGGATTAATTCGCTAACATAAAAGAGTTCAGCGCTTTTTGTATCCAGCGTTGTGGCGACATAAATAAAACCTGGGTGCTTTTCCATATATACATCCTTTCAGATTAGAGTTCGCGTTGAATTTTTCACCGTAATGAGACTATAGTATCATTTTTGTTGCTTGTAAAATGAGATTGCAGTCTCATTTTCTGGTTTGTTGTAAAACCGATTAGTTGATAATATGCATATCTTATTGATAAAACATCATAAATATTAATTGATACCCAGTATCTATTGTGAGTCATAAGATTGCTAGATTTGTGATAGGGATAACTTATTTGGTTGTATATACAGGTTAGTTTGAGGGATGGATGTTTTAACTGTTTTGTTGAGTAGATGTACTTATTCTCCCTTGTGTTTTCTCAATATTATTGACTAGACTTGTGATAAGAGACAGTATTTTAAGGATAATTAAATGCCGAAAACTCATTCAGTTTCAGAATATAAAGGAACGCGAAAACGGACTTATGTATTATTGGTTACCACGGCTTTAGATCTATTTGAAAAAGGCGCAATGCCCTCTGTTTCTGAGCTGGCGCTTGAAGCAGGGGTTTCTCGTGCAACGGCTTATCGTTATTTCCCGACTCAAACTGATTTAATTACGGCAACAGTGAATGAGAGTTTAGGGCCTATTTTAACTTGGCGTCCACAGAGTGAAAAAACGGAAGAGCGCATTGATGAATTGCTGACTTTTGCCTTCCCTCGAATGTTTGAACACGAAGGCGCTTTAAGAGCTGCATTACAAGCCTCATTACAGCAATGGGCTCAAGGGCGTTCTGCGCCACAGGATGCCAAAAACAAGCAATTTGAGCGTGGAAACCGTAAAGATATTTTAGCGATGGTCACAACACCAATGAAATCAGAATATCCGCAAGAAATTGTGGATAGGGTAATCAAGGCATTTTCAGTAATATATGGTTCAGAAATTTTCTTGGTATTAAAAGATATTTGGAAGATGGATAACCAGCAGGTTACAGAATTGGCTCAGTGGATGGCGAAAGCGATAATGAACCAAGCAGTAGCAGATAATGCTAAAGGTAAAAAATAAGGTTTTCCCAAGTGCGTTTTTTTGTGCTCAAGTAAAAAAAGAAAATCAAAACCTGACAAACAATAAAATGATAGTGAATAATCACTATCATGACAAATAAATGAAAACTAAAGTCATGTAGCATTAATAATATGATATAAATTGAGGCTATAAATAGTATTAACGGTTAATGTCGCATGATGAAATCATTCAAAATGATAGTTGGGATTGCTGTTTGTGCCTTGATTGGTGGTGGGTTAACTTACCTTGGCATCCCATTAGCGCTGATGTTTGGCCCAATTATCGCTATTATCATTTTCCATCGCTTTGGCATTTCCCTTGCTATTCCTAAACATACCATCCCTTTCGTTCAAGTGATATTAGGTACCTCCGTTGGACTGATGTTTAATCAGCTTTCACTTAATGAAGCTGATAACTTATTTCTATTATTATTGATGCTGGTGGTGTGTTTAGCGGTACAATTTTCATTTAGTTTTTTTTGGTTTTATCGCAAAGTGGGGTGGACAAAACAAGAAGCTATGTTAGGCTCAGTGCCCGGCGCTATGGCAGCAATTTTAGCATTAACAGACCATACCCACACACCACCGCAAAAGATTGTGATTTCCCATACTATTCGCCTTATTATTTTGATTTTATTGGCGGGAATTGTCGTTGGTAGTGATGGTGATCCTCAACCAATTATTGAGTTTCCTTCATTAACGTGGATAGCCACCATGTGGTTATTGTTAATTATCGCGGTTGGGGTAATTGCCGGTTTGATATTGCAGCGTTTCAGAGTTCCTGCACCTTATATGCTCACGTCATTAGCGGCGGCAACATTAATACAAAGTTGGGTTGATATTCCTTTAAATCTTCCATTAATGCTAACTGAACTGAGTATGGTACTAATTGGAATGAATATCGGTAACCATTTTGTGGTTTTCCCACTTTCTTCGTTGATTAAAAATATTTACTCCTCTGCACAAGTTGTTGTTATTAATATTATTTTAACGTTCTTGATTACTGTGTTTGCCGCTTGGCTAACGGGATATGATATTTCTGTTTTATTACTTGCTTGGGCACCTGGAAGCATGGAAGCGATGACCTTCGCTGCAATCACGATGAATTTAGATGCAGGGTTTGTTATGTCGAATCATATTATCCGCATGGTGATCATCCAAAGTATCCCATCCATAGCTTTATTTTGGCAGGAAAGTAGGGCAAAAAAACGGCAATAAAAGCGTCAGAATGGAGAAGAAAACATGCCAAGACTGAGTTTGCATGTTTTCTTAATGTCACGGTGAGATTATTTTACGTAAGCAAACAGTCCGAGCGAGTCTCGGGCTAATGATTGGCACTTAAACTCTTGTGCCAGCGGTATTCCCTTTAAGTCATTATAACTTTCTTTATTTAACTGAGTCATTTTCTCAGAGTTGTAGTTGCTCAAATCCCACTTATTGCTTTTCGCAAAATATACGATAGCGCGTTCAATCTCTCTATCGGGGATCTGTGAGTATCCACAATCATATTTTAGGTAAATAAAAACAGCCGTCAGATCCGCCAGATCTTCAGCTTCATTGGGGGCAAGAGCTCTGGCAGAATTGGTTATCCCTAACAGAGTCATTAAGCATGACATCACTAATATAAATTTGCGCATTCTTTATTCTATCGGGTTTCTATGTCAAGTAACGTTAGCATAAGAATAGAATTGTTAGTCAACTATATTTTTCTTAAATGAATGTAATAAACCCATAATAATCGAGTGGGTTTGTTGACCTTCCTGTAAGGGGAAGCTTTATCATTTGCTTTATTAAACCATGTTTTGCAGAGAAAGGGTAATTTCCCTCAATATACTCTGTTACTGATTATTGATTTGATAAACAAAAGGAAGATTATCAATGTTACGTCGCGATTTTTTGAAATTAAGTGCTATCACATATGCTGCAAGTGCGCTGCCTATTTGGAGCCGCATCGCGGTCGCCGCTGAAAACTATCCCACACTTGCGATCCCGCCGTTATTAGAGCCTGATGCACAAGGAAATGTTCAACTGGTGATTAAACAAGGAACCTCCCAATTCATTCCAGGTAAAAAGACCACAACGTGGGGATATAACGGCAACTTGCTTGGCCCTGCCATTAGCTTGAAAAATGGCCAAAGCGTTAATATTAATATTGTAAATCAGTTGGCGGAAGAGACAACGGTTCACTGGCATGGCTTAGAAATTTCAGGCGAACAAGATGGTGGCCCTCAAGCGATTATCCAACCTGGGGCAACACGTAAGGTCAATTTTACGGTTAATCAAAGTGAGGCTACTTGCTGGTTCCATCCACATACACACGGGAAAACAGGTTATCAAGTGGCTATGGGGCTGGCGGGGTTAGTTCTGATCAAAGATGAAGACAGTGCAAAATACGGTTTACCTAGTCACTGGGGCGTTGATGATATCCCTGTGATTTTACAAGACAAACGTTTGAAAGATGACGGGCAAATTGATTATCAACTTGATGTCATGAGTGCAGCAGTAGGCTGGTTTGGTGATTTAATGTTAACGAACGGTGCCGTTTATCCGAAACACGTTGCACCAAAAGGCTGGATCCGCTTGCGTTTACTTAATGGCTGTAATGCTCGTAGCCTAAACATTTCAACCAGCGATGGTCGTAAAATGTATGTGGTTGCCAGTGATGGCGGTCTACTTGCTGAGCCTATTGCATTGACCGAATTACCTATCCTGATGGGGGAGCGTTTTGAGGTGCTAATTGACGCTTCCGATGGTCGTGCATTTGATTTAGTCACATTACCTGTGGGGCAAATGGGAATGACCATCGCTCCTTTTGATCAGCCTCTGCCGGTTTTGCGTATTGAAACCACATTAACAAATGGTGATGGCAAATTACCCTCAACACTTGCAGCAATTCCAGCACTTCCATCTTTAACTGGCTTAAACCGCCGTCGTTTCCATTTGATGATGGATATGCGTTTAGACATGCAAGGCATGATGATGCTACGTGAAAAGTATGGTGCACAAGCCATGGGCAATATGGGCGGTCATGGTGCGATGATGGGGAATATGAACCAAAGCAATATGGGCAGTGGCAGGATGCGCGGTGGTATGGGCAATGGTGGACATTGTGGAACTGGCATAGGCGATTTAGATATTCACAATGCCAATACGATTAATGGACAAGTGTTTTCGATGACTCACCCTGCTTTTGATGCGCCAATGGGACGTCAAGAAATTTGGGTAATTTCAGGACGTGGGGACATGATGCTGCATCCATTTCATGTCCATGGTACACGCTTTCGTATTCTAAAAGAGAATGGTCAAGCGGTAGAGCCGCATCGTCAAGGTTGGAAAGATATTGTCAAAGTTGAAGGACAGGTCAGTGAGATTTTAGTGGAGTTTAAGCACCCTGCAACGAAAGCACACCCTTATATGGCGCATTGCCATTTATTAGAACATGAAGACACAGGAATGATGCTTGGCTTTACAGTGAGCTAATTACGCACTTATATTTTAGGACAACATGCAGCATTAAATTTGAGTGCTGCATCTCCTTTATTAGTATCTGACATACGCCTATGCTAAAATTACGCGCTTTCCATTCCTTTAGATGCGTAATTGAAGATGAAACATACCCTTGAAGTCATGATCTCTGAAGAAGAGATTGCTCAACGAATCAGTGAACTCGCTGAAAAAATCAGTGCACATTACCAACCCCTTGAAGGTGATTTAGTCCTTGTTGGCTTATTGAAAGGCTCATTTATTTTTATGGCTGATTTATGCCGTAAAATTGATGTTCCCCATGAAGTCGATTTTATGACCGTGTCAAGTTACGGTAATGGGACGACATCAAGCCGTGATGTCAAAATTGTCAAAGATTTAGATGAAGATATTCGTGGTAAACACGTTTTAATTGTTGAAGATATTATCGACTCGGGTAATACCTTAAATAAAGTTCGTGAAATTTTCCAATTACGAGGTCCTAAATCGGTCGCTATTTGTACTTTATTGGATAAACCATCACGTCGTGAAGTGGATGTGCCTGTTGAATGGATTGGTTATTCAATCGAAGATAAATTCGTTGTTGGCTATGGTATTGACTACGCACAACAGTATCGTCATCTTCCGTATATTGGGCATGTGACCTTACTCGAAGAGTGATCATCGGGAAAAAGAATAAAGAAAGGACAGCGTATTCGCTGTCCTCAGACTGCTGACAAACATAACATGTTTGTCAGCAGGTTGGATAGGTTTTGAAAATAAACAAGGAAAATCAATATATTGATTTTCGCCTGATAACACAAAGTGGGAAAAACCACGCTTTTATCCCACTTTGTCAACAACCTCAGGACAGCGTATTCGCTGTCCTTTGGTTATGACAATATGGAAATCTATCAATTAGTTGGTTTCAATTATTACTTTGTTACCCGTGATCTTTCCATTGTTATTTGAAAGGATAGGAGATGTCACTTTAGTGGTGTTTCTTGAATTAAATATTCCGTAAATATTGTTAGTGGCATACCCTGCTTTAGCAGTTAAATCCAGATCGGCTTTCATGATCCCACTGTAATTACCAATCGTGTTTGCGCTCACATTCAAATTTCCTGCACTGTATATTTGCGCATAGTTATTGACTATCTCATTGCTCATCGCAATATTGATATCCGCTTCTCCAGCCGCAGGGAAGATAGCATTGGTTTGAATAAGACCTGAAGCATTATTCAACTGAATGCCTTTGATGTTAATCTTTCCATTCTCTGCAATAATACCGCCTTTTTGACTTGGTAAACCAAGATAGTACGTATTTTTGCTAAAGTCAGAAGCATTTGTATTGGCAATATAATCTGCATTCATCACTACATTATTGCCTGCTTTAATCAGGCCACCGATATTATATAAATAATTAGAAATAATGTTGAGGTTAAAGCCTTTAATATAGCCAGCATTGTTTGTTAAGTTATCGACAGCAAAGGTAGACTTGCCATTATTTGAAACAATAATGCCACTGTTAGTCAGTTTTGGTGATGTGATATTCATCAGTTTGTCGCTGCTAATTGTACTCTTTGTGTCATTAGTGAGTTCTTTTTGTGCCGTAATATCCATTCTACCAGTTTCAGCTTGAATGGTAGATGACTGATTAATTACATAATCAGAGTCAATGGTTACGCGACGATTTGCTTTGATGGCGCTAGAGGCACGATTAGTTAGCTCTGAACCTGTAAATGTGAAATCACGTCCCGCTGTCATGACAGCTTGTTCATTAACAATTCGTCCCCCATTAATATTAATATCTCTACCGGCAATGAACCTATTTTTTCCGTGCTGGCTATTGTTACTTGCCCAGTTGTAGATTGTATCGACATTAGCATTAATATCACCTTGTTCAGCTTTGATTAAACCGCCGCCATTTTGAATATTTTCAGAAATATTCAGGTTGACATCTTTTTTTGCGCTGATTAAGCCATTATAACGGTTATGTAAGGAGTTATTAGATGTAATTTTAATATCACCATTAGTCGAGATAATATTTCCATAGTCATTGTTAAAGGTGTAACGTCCAGTGGATGTTAGGTCAAGATTACCTTTACCTTGGATTGTACCAGTATTATGTACTGCGTAAGCATTAACGGTTAACCCATTATTCCCTGCATTAATTAACCCCGAGTTACTTAAAAAACGACCGCTTTCATTGACATTAAGGTTTATTTTTTCAGCATCTAAACTTCCCTTAGCAGCAATCGTAATTCCATAGTTATCCTGACTGGCAGGTCCTGAGACAGTAGAAAGTACATTACCCTGTTGGTCAAATACATTTGAACCTGTTGAGATATTGATTTCATTTGCCTTAACATCGCCATTAATGAGTACTGAACGTGCGATAAAATCGACAGCATCTTTAGATGTTAGTTTTTTATTAACGGTAATTTGACCTTTACTAACGTTATAGCCAATTAAATTGTTACCAACAACAAGTGGTGTACCTGTAACAAACGCCCCACGGGTTGCATTAATAAAACCACAATTATTACAGGTGATACCTGAGGCATTAGCGACAATAACTTGTGCTGCTGTTCCTGCAACTTCCATCATGCCGTTAATAGTACTAATATTATTGGCAACCACTTCATTTAAAATAACCTTTGCCGGGGCTGAGCCTGCTAAATTCTGATTACCATAAATATTTCCGCCTAATTGAGTGGTTGATTGGACATCACTATTATTAAAAATGACTCCTTTTTCACCCACATTAAAGCTTTGATAAGTATTATGTGAAATGCCTTTATCTGAAGGTTTCTTAATATGAATAATATTTAACCCGTCAGGTCTGTAAATAATCCCTGTACCATCTAAGCTATAGGTTTCATTTTTATCGTAAGTCTTCACTACAGGCGTATAAAGCTCGGTGACATTCTTTGATTTCAAGTTACCATAAATGTTGTTGATATATTCAGAAGCTCTGATCTGCAATTTTCTATTTGTATTAATTAAGCCTTTGTAGTTAGACGCTTCTTTTGCATTAATTGCAATATTACCTTCGCTATTTAATTCGCCATAGTTATTCTCGAACAGTCCGGTGACATTGAACTCCATACCTCCAGAGGTTGCAACTCGTTCTTGCATAGTGCTTTTAAAAAAACCATAGTAATTAGATACAATATCACTGGTCACAGTAATACCACCATCTAATACTTCAATTCCGCCTATTTTATTGGTTAACCCAAATTTAGACGCAAAATTACCAAAGTAGCTTGAATAGGTATTACTGAGTGTTTTTACATCAAGGGTAATGTCTTCGTAACTACGAATATACCCTTTATAATTATTTAAGGTATTAGCCGTTACATTTAGTTTTGTGGCATCAATAAAACCTTGGTCATTAATAATGGTATCAGATGTAAAGTTCAGTGTATCACCAGTAATCATACCGCCTACGTTTTCAATTGTATCAACTTTAATATCCGTAACATAGGTTGGAATAGGCGGTGTATTGGGTTTGTTGGTGGGTGAAATAATTTTCCCATTATTGACGAGTTTTGCGGACGTAATATTCAGTCCTCGGCCACTACTGATAATTGAGTTCGCATCATTATTAATGTATTTAGAAGCAGAAATATCAGACTTAGCGTTAGTCGCGATGATCGATGACGCTTTGTTGGTGATAGTACCTGCATTTATGTTTACTCTTCGCTTAGCAACAATCGATGTATTAGCATTTTCAATAGCAGAGGTTGTTGTAATATTAACATCTCGTCCAGATTCAATATTAGCCGCTTCACTGATAACTCTATCCGCAGTGATGTTAATATCTCGCCCAGCAACAATGCGATCTTCTAGAATATTTTTACTATTTCTTTTCCATTGATAAACGGTACCTCTTGCATCTATATCGACATCACCTGTTTCTGCTTTAATCAGACCGGTGCCATTTTGGATATCAATAGTTTTTATATCAATATTATTTTTGGCAATGATTTGACCATCAACACGATTGAGTAATGTAGTTGGCGTTTTTAGATTAATATCACCTGCGGTTGAAATGATTTTTCCACTATTATTATTTAAATAGCTATTTACAGAGGTGTTAGTAATATTAATATTTTTTTTGGCTGAAATAAGTGCGGTATTAGTCAATCCGCTGCTATTAATATTGATATCACCAATAGATTCAATCTTATTCTTTTCATTAACCACGAGACCAGAAGAGTTGATGGTTAGCCCGCCATCTTTTGCAGAAATAGTACCTTGATTACTGACGCCAGTGCCACTTTCAGTAGAAACAAGCGTGATTTTATTTGCATACATTCCCCCTAATGCCGAAACATCTATTCCTACAGAAGGTCGGCTCCCTGTACCCGCGACAGTGGCTTGTGCATCGCCGTTTGCATCTACAAAATTATTACCTGTAACTATTTTTATTTCTTTTGAGTTTAATTGTCCATTAATAATGGCTGAACGAGAAATAAGTTCAGTAGGTGACTCGGACTCTAAGCCTTTATTGATAATAATTTGGCCTTTAGCAACGTTATAACCGAGTAATTCACCATTGGCAATTAAGGGTTTTCCAGTAGTTAGCGTTGTATCTTTCGTGTTAATAAATCCGCAGCTATTACAAGTAATGCCTGAGGGGTTAGCAATAATAACTTTTGCTCTCTCACCCGCAACCTCAACCATACCATTTAAGGTTGTTGTACTATTAGAGTTAACTTCATTAATGATAACTTTAGCGGCACCGTTGGCTAAATTAAGGTTACCATTAATAAGACCGCCTAATTTTGTATCAGTGTCAATTTTGCTATTATTTAGGATGACGCCATTTTTATCGACATCAAATTTACTGTAAATATTATGGGATACACCTTTATCACTTGCTTTATTAATATGAACAATAGTTGGGCGATTATTTTGGTTCATAACCCCCGCACCATTAGTATTAATTATTTCAGCATGAGAAAAAGAAGCTACACCAAGGATTGCAGAGACACAGAGGAAAATAGGTTTTAGTTTCAATTTGGGGTTTTCTGCACCAAATTTAATAGATTGATTCATAGGTATATCCCTAAATTTGAATATTTGTTTAAGTTAAAGTGATTTTTATTATGGCTATTGAATTATGCTTGAATTAATGAATAAGTATATTTAAATATACTTAATTAAATGGTTTTTTTATCTTGTGAGATTAAATGTCATTAATGAGGGAAAATCAGATTAAAATACAAATGATTTGTTTTTGTCTTTTAAAATCAAAGAATAGTAAATACTCTGCTTTGGCGTTCGTGTGTGTAATTACTTATGGGGATATGCATAATTTTTTATTTTTTTTAATTTTGAGTGTTAAGCGTTTTTAAATTGTGTGAAACGTTCTTTTTATATGAAAATATTTTTTTTATTTAATTCTGTTTTTACTCCAAGAGGAAATGATATCAATAGAAAAGACCCTAGATATTAGGGCCTTTTCTGAGTGTTATTTCTTTTGTGTTAAGTTTGATATCGATTCGCGGTAGCAAAGCTCAAGTTTTTCTCGGCTATCCGCAGTGATATGCAAGTCTTGAAGGCGACCATTGTTGATACCATAAACCCAACCATGGATCATCACTTTCTGACCTCGTTTCCATGCTGATTGCAGGATAGTAGAGTGGCCTAAGTTATAAACTTGCTCAACCACGTTCAATTCACATAAACGGTTTAAGCGTTCGCAAGGTTTTAATTCACCTAGCATTGAGCTATGTCTGTACCAAATATCACGAATGTGTAGTAGCCAGTTATTAATCAGGCCTAATTCTGTATTGTCTACAGCCGCTTCAATACCCCCACATCCGTAATGACCACAGATAATAATATGTTCAACTTGCAGTACATCGACAGCATATTGAATGACGGATAAACAATTAAGATCGGTATGGATAACTAAGTTTGCAACGTTACGGTGGACGAATAGGTCACCAGGTGCAGCATTGATTAACTTTTCAGCGGGGACTCGGCTGTCTGAACAGCCAATCCATAGGAATCTTGGCTTTTGTGCTTTTGATAATTCTTTGAAGAATTCAGGATCTTGTTCTTTTACAGAGGCTGACCATGCTTCATTATTGGCAAACAGCTCTTCGATTTTTCTCATCATGACTTATAGCCTAGTTGTGTTACTGTGCGATAAAATCTTATACAACATTTATTGATTAATTAATAATTAGTTATACTAATTACAACATTGGTATAATGAACCACTCATTTAGACAAGACAACCCTCAATTAGTAACATATTGAATTATCTTATAGAAATCTATTATCTCTTTTCTGCATAACATAGCGCAGAAAAAAGTGGCATCATAAGATTATATTGCCTCCAAATCGTCCTAAGAATAAAGGGTTTTTTTATATATGACGTATGCACTTGAGTTATCGCAGTTAACAAAAACCTATTCAGGTGGCGTTAAGGCTCTGCGAGGAATCGATTTACATGTTGAAGATGGTGACTTTTATGCTTTATTAGGTCCTAATGGCGCAGGGAAATCTACCACTATCGGTATTATTAGCTCATTAGTTAATAAAACCAGCGGTTCAGTCAAAGTATTTGGCTATGACCTAGAAAAAGACGTTGTGCAAGCAAAGCAGCAACTTGGTCTTGTTCCTCAAGAATTTAACTTCAACCCATTCGAGACCGTTTTGCAAATTGTTTTAAATCAAGCGGGTTATTATGGCGTACCCCGCTCTGTTGCAGTACAGCGTGCTGAACAATATTTAACGCAGTTGGATTTATGGGAAAAACGTGATGAGCGTGCCCGCAATTTATCTGGTGGGATGAAGCGCCGGTTAATGATTGCTCGCGCACTTATGCACCAACCAAAGTTATTAATTTTGGATGAACCAACAGCGGGTGTTGATATCGAGTTACGCCGTTCGATGTGGTCATTTTTAAAAAATTTAAATGCCCAAGGCACTACAATTATTTTAACGACACACTACTTAGAAGAAGCGGAAATGCTGTGTCGCAATATTGGTATTATTCAACATGGTGAGCTGGTTGAAAATACCAGCATGAAACAATTGCTGAGTAAATTGGAGTCGGAAACCTTTATCTTTGATTTAATGCCAAAAAGTCCTATCCCTCAGTTATTCGGTTATGAGTCTCGATTGGTAGATACATCAACGCTGGAAGTTGATGTTAAAAGAGAACAAGGGCTAAATGGTGTCTTTAGTCAATTAAATGAACAAGGCGTTCAAATTTTGAGTATGCGTAATAAGGCCAATCGTTTGGAAGAATTATTTGTTAGCTTAGTAAAAAAAGAAAGCCATACGGCTGAGAAGGAGATAGCCTAATGTTCTCACTGTATTGGGTTGCATTAAAAACAATCTGGATAAAAGAAGTTACCCGTTTTGGACGAATTTGGGTACAAACGTTGTTACCGCCCGTTGTTACCATGTCATTATATTTCGTTATTTTTGGGAATTTAATTGGCTCACGGATCGGTGATATGGGCGGCGTGGATTATATGCAATTTATTGTCCCTGGTCTGATTATGATGGCGGTGATCACTAACTCATATTCTAATGTTTGTTCGTCGTTTTTTGGTTCTAAGTTCCAAAAAAATATTGAGGAATTACTTGTTGCGCCCGTACCAACGCACATTATTATTGCGGGCTTTGTTGGTGGTGGCGTTGCTCGAGGGATCTTAGTGGGCTTCCTTGTCACATTAGTTTCATTATTTTTTATCCCATTACAGGTTCATTCGTGGCTTATGATCGTTATAACGCTATTATTAACAGCGATAGTGTTCTCACTTGCTGGCCTGTTGAATGCGATTTTTGCAAAAACGTTTGATGATATAAGCATCGTCCCAACGTTCGTTTTAACGCCATTAACGTATTTGGGGGGGGTGTTCTACTCACTCTCATTATTACCCCCGTTTTGGCAGGCTGTTTCTAAGCTCAACCCCATTGTGTATATGATTAGCGGTTTTCGATATGGTTTTTTAGGTATTGCGGATGTATCAATAGTCATTACCTTGGGGGTTTTAATGATTTTCCTGTTCGTTTTTTATTTACTCACATGGTATTTAATCGAACAAGGAAGAGGTTTACGTAGTTAATTTAAGTGAAATCACTTAATTTAAAATAAGGCTGTACCTAAACGTTATTTTCAACGAATAAGGTACAGCCTTTTTTATTGCGTATTTTTACGTATTATATTTACTTGGTTCTTTAACTACCGATGAAACTTAAATAAAAATCAAGTTTAATTTAATCTGGTAACAATTTGCTTTTTTAATAATTTTTATCTGAATAGCTATAAGAAATAATTCTCATAAGTATTTGTTAATGTTTTTTCTGTGGTATTAAAATAAAGTGTAACTATTAAAATATTTTTTGATATCGATGTAATTGCCTGATTAATATAAATAATTATTTTTTTATGCTTATTTTTTCGTGTATTTTGTTTATTACTCTTGTGTCTTTAGTGTTAGTTTTGTTGAAAATCCCTCCTATTTTTGACTTTTTATTAATTTATATTAATAACGAAATATCGTGTTACAGTTATTGTAAAAATTATAAAAATCCAATCGCGGTGTATTTTTAGTGTTAAATTCTATTTATTTGTGATTGATTGTTTTTTGTTGGTGATGCTTTGCGTATTTTCCCGCTTATTGCCCTATGAATTGCATAACTTAAGTAAAATATCAAAATTATACTCATAATATGGAATTACTTAAAATGATCTAATATACTTTTTGTGAATCAAGTGTTCTAAATAATAGTTGCTAAATAGGTAGATATATATCACGCCTGTTTACTGTTAATTTTATTTACTAATAAGTAAGGGAGTCTTATGCATTTTAAAAAATCCATATTCATTTCGTCGATAATTATTGCTTCATTTTCCAGCGCGCTGCATGCCGCTGAAAGTGGTAATGCTAAAGGGACTATTCATTTCAAAGGTCAATTTATTGATAGCACTTGTACCGTTGAAGTGAATAACACGAATAAAGATGAGGGGACAGTTCAGTTGGGGACATGGATGGCAAATACATTTAATAAAGTTGGCGAAACAACTGAAGCAGTGCCATTAACTATTGGTTTAAGTGGTTGTCCTGGGGCATTAAATAAAGCACGAGTGACGTTCGGTGGGGGAAGCGTGCATCCAGATAACCCTCAATTATATGCAGTTGATGAAGCGGAAGGTGTCGGTATTGGTATTTCAGGCGATGAAAATGGGACTAACTTTTATACGCCTAATACTGAAGCTGATGGTATTCCATTAAACGGTAACATCGGCGAAAAAACATATTATGCGCGTTATGTGACGACTGCTGATAGCGTGACTGCGGGTAAAGCAAACGCTGATGTGACGGTAACAATTCAGTACAACCAATAATAAGTTCAATTAGGGAACGTTTGTTCCCTCTTTTTTGATATTAACAGGAGAGAATTTTGAAAAAATCACTTTCGATTTTAGCGCTTTTTTGCTGTCTCATCATCAATGCGAATGCAAGTGTGGTATTAGGTGGAACTCGAGTGATTTATGGGGGTGACAAAAAAGAAACGTCGATCTCTGTTCGTAATAACGATAAAACGCCTTTTCTTGTGCAATCGTGGGTCAATAATTTTAATAGTGCAGATACACAAAAAGTGCCATTTACAGTGACGCCACCACTTTTTCGTATTGAACCTGAATCGGCTAATGCGGTAAGAATTGTTTTAACTGATCCAAATCTTCCTACAGATAAAGAGTCCATATATTGGTTGAATGTGAAATCTATTCCACCAACAGATCCCAATTCAACCAATAATCTGACTATTTCAATCAATAACAAAATTAAGTTGATCTATCGTCCAACGAACCTTCCAAATGCAGATGCGTTAACGGCTTATGAAAAACTCAGTTTCGAAAAACAGGGTAATAACCTAAAAGCTAAAAATCCAACACCTTACTATGTTTCTTTTGGTGATCTAAAAGTCGGGAATAAAGAAATTGATGAACCAGGTATGGTGCCTCCAATGGGGGAAATGTCTTGGAATGTTTCGGGTATTCAAGCCAATCAGGTGACTTGGAATGCAGTTAATGACCATGGAGCAATAACAAAGTCTAAAACACAAATATTAAAATAATCAGATGGAAGACTATTCATTATGCGCAGTATTCTAAGACAAAATCATGACAACAGTAACAGTGATGCTCATTTAACCTATTCGCATAATGGGGTACGTACATTTAAATTAAAAAAAATATGTCGTGTTATAACTATCGCTATTGTTACTGGAATGGGGAGTAATTATTCCATCGCGAATGATTATTTTAGCCCTAGTTCTTTAAGTATTATTGATGGGCAAAATATTGCAGATTTACCTAATCTTGATCAATTTTCTAGTCCTGGTGGTCAAATTGCGGGTGAATACCATGTAGATGTTATTGTAAATGGTGTTTTAGTGGATTCGAAAAAAATTGAGTTTATTAAAAGTGAGCATTCAAATCAGCTAATACCCGTTATAACCAAAAAAGAATTAGCTATTTGGGGAGTCAAGGTTAACGCTATCCCAAAACTAACTGCGTTATCGGCTAATCAAGAAGTGGGGGAACTTAGTGAGCTTATTCCTGATGCAAAAACCACATTGGAATTAACTCAACAAAAATTGAACATCTCTATTCCTCAAATTGCTATGGATAAGCAGATTTCAGGTGCGGTCCCGTCGAGTCAATGGGAAAATGGTGTTCCAGCGCTTATTTTAAATTACTACTACAGCGGCTCGAATAACTGGAGTCGAGATAACACAAAAGATACTAATTCACACTATTTCAATTTTCGAAGTACGGCTAACCTAGGCCCTTGGCGACTAAAAAACTATTCCACCTATACAAATAATCGTGAAACGCGGGAATGGAGAAATATTGAAACGAGCCTAGAAAGAGGGATTAATTTTTTAAAATCACAATTAGTGATAGGGGATACGGTAACACCGACAGAAATTTTTGATGGGTTTCAATTTCGCGGTATTCAATTGCAAAGCGATGAAACCATGCTGCCAAGTTCAATGAGAGGCTTTGCCCCTGTTATAAGAGGTATCGCACAAAGTAATGCAGAAGTTACAGTAAAACAGAATAATTATGTAATTTATCAGTCGTATGTTTCTCCTGGTGCGTTTGAGATAGATGATTTATATCCAACAGGCACCAGCGGTGACTTGACGGTTATAATTAAAGAAGCGGATGGATCTGAGCGTTCTTTTATTGTGCCATTTTCCTCTATTGCAATTATGCAACGGGAAGGGCAGCTTAAATATTCATTAACAGGAGGGAAATATAAATCTAGCTCTGCGGGTGAATTAGAACCCGATTTTCTTCAGTCGACGTTTATTTATGGCTTACCAAAAGGTATTACTGGGTATGTTGGTACATTATTATCCAAAAATTACCAATCTTATGCGGTTGGAATAGGGGTAAGTTTAGGGCGTTTTGGTGCCTTATCAACGGATGTAACTCAGGCTAATAGCCAAAATTTATTAGGTAAAGATGACTCAGATAGTGGTCAATCCTATCGTTTCCAATATTCTAAAAATGTTACGACAACAGGGACATCAGTCACATTGGCGAATTACCGCTATTCGACGGAAGGGTATTATTCTTTTAGTGAAGCAAATAGCTACCAACCAAAAATCTATCGTGATAACAAGAAGAACCGCTTTCAAATTTCACTAAACCAATCTTTAAATGAATTCGGCAATATTTACTTCTCAAGTTATCAACAAGACTATTGGAATCGTTCAGGTAAAGAGCGTTCGTTGAATGCGGGTTACAATAATCATTTTGGCGGTATTACCTACAATTTTAATTACAGTTATTCCGATAGCCCTTATCAACGTAAAGCAGACAATCGCTTTTCATTATCGATTACGATCCCATTGGATAACAATCAAAATAATTACACATCTATAAACAGTAGTGTGACAACCGATAATAACGGAAATGCGGATGCGATGATGGGGATTAGCGGCACATTGCTTGAGCGCAATAATTTAAATTACTCAGTACAGCAGTCATATGGAAATAAACAAACACGGGCGAGTGGTAATGCATCTGCTTCTTATCGAGGGAGCTATGGTATTGCAAATGCAGGATATGGTTATGATAGATATTCACAACGGGCGAATTATGGTCTAACAGGAGCCATCGTCGCTCATCCATACGGTGTCACATTGGCTCAGCCAATCTATGACTCATTTGCTATTGTAAGAGCGCCAGGCGCTGAAAATGTGCAAGTATCGAACCGTACGAGTGTCTTAACTGACTCTCGGGGTTATGCAATTGTGCCGTATTTAAATCCTTATACCAAAAACGAAATTTCATTA
Organism: Providencia rettgeri; assembly: GCF_041075285.1. Lineage (NCBI taxonomy): Bacteria > Pseudomonadati > Pseudomonadota > Gammaproteobacteria > Enterobacterales > Morganellaceae > Providencia > Providencia rettgeri. The sequence continues at coordinate 420,403 of NZ_CP163512.1, forward strand.
GATGTTGAGACGCTGCCCGATAATGTTGAGTTAAAAAGTAACTCGGTAAGCGTGATACCCACTAAAGGGGCTGCAATTATTGCCAATTATCAAACATATGTTGGTTATCGATTACTCTTTAATGTGACACATCAAGGGAAACCTGCGCCATTCGGAGCAATGGCTCAATTCGCACAAAATGACGATCAAAATATGAGCTCGGGTATTGTGGGGGATAACGGTGAGGTTTACCTCAGTGGAATGCCGGAAAAGGGGCGTTTACACGTTAAGTGGGGTAAGGATTTACAAGCGCAATGTGTCGCTCAATATCATTTAACGGCAGAACAATTAAAGCAGCACTTACCCGTGTTATCGGTAGATTGTCGTTAAAAATCAAATAGGTTTTAAATATGAAGATAAAACACATTTTTGCGGCTATTAGCATGACACTTATTTCTTTTAATGCTTTAGGTATTGGGCAGTTTCGTGTCAGCTTAGGAGACTTAGAAATTGATGCCGCAGCGCATAAATTGCCCCGAGAATCAATATTAGGCAATGGTTGGAAACAATTTGATGTCACCCCTAATAGTGAGCTTTGTGTTGCGAAAAGCGCCGGAGACTTTAAATTTATTCCTCAAGTTAATGCTCGACCGCTTAGCCTCTCAGTGAATGATGCTTCTGGACGTTATCCCGTATTTAGTACGGGAGTTGATGGTATTGGTTATGTGATTGGTATCCGCCAGAAGGGAACAAGCCAATGGTTTCCGGTAACTGGAAATGCGGGTGAAGTCAATGCTATTGCGGGATCGAGCGCATTAGAACTTGAAGCTAGGATGATGTATGTCAAAACGGTGCAAGGGGATATTAAAGGTACGGAACAAACCATAACCCACTTTGACCCTATCAAAGTGCAATGTATTGGGAATTTAGACTGGCAAACTTCCGTTGGTGAAATTTTACCTGCTTCAACCTTAATATCGTGGGCTCAACGATCTTGCCAGATATCTTCACCGCGGCAATCGGTAGACTTAGGTGTTCATGATATTGCTAAAATCCGTGCTTTGAATATTGGGGATACATTTGGTCAGGCTCAGCAGTCAATTACGATTCATTGTCCAACTATGATGTCAGTGGCTTACACGATTGCTGATAATTTGCATCCAAACAATATCAATACTGACATTATTTACCTTGAAAATGAGCATGAAAAACCTGGATTTGCTTTACGTGTTTATGAGGTCGGAAAATCCGTTCCTTTAAAACTTGGGGGAGATCGGTCTTTATCAAGTAATCATGTTTATTCGCTATTAGAAAAAAGCAGTTTAAATCCAACGGTAACGAAAACCTTTGAGTTTAAATACGTTAAAACAGCCAATGAAATTAAAGCGGGCAATGGTAATGCACAAGTGACCGTCACACTTGTATATAAATAGTTAAGGCATTTTAAATGAAATATATATTTAACTTATTAATTGCTCTGGCAATATCTCTGGTGTCATTACATGTGCTTGCCGCCGATGATAGGGTGAAAGTGAACTTTAGCGGCTCAATAAATGCTTATTCGTGTAATGTGAGTTCTGCGGCACAAAATGTTAATTTAGGTATTTGGTTTTTAGAGGGGGATGGTAGCAATTTTCCTCGAAACTCTGCAACCGATTGGGTTGAATTTGAGTTAAATTTTAACTGCTTAGGAGGGTATCGGCAAGTGATTGGCGCAATAGAAGGTACCCCCTCGACATTAAACCGAAATTTTTTTGCGCTCGATAATATAGAGGGCTCAGCAACTGGAATGGCTATTGAGATAGAAGCCTATTCACCGGAACGTAAGCGCTGGGAACCGAAAAATCCGAATGAAGTGAGTACGTTAATTGGCATGGCGAATATCACATACGGCAATAATGTTGTTCAACTTCGAGCGCGCTATAAGCAGTTAGCTAATGTGGCAACCCCAGGGTATGCCAACGCTTCTGTGACCTTCGTGGTACGCAATAATTAAGGAGTTGCGTGTGAAACAGTTTACAATTAAGGTGTATGCCCTTGCTATACTGGCGATGTGTTTTTCCCAGCAAGCGATAAGCTACGATGCCCTATTTAGTGTGACGGGCAGAGTTTCATCTAGTACGTGTTCATTAGTTTCATCTGACTCACAAAATATTTTCCTGGGAAATCATACGATTGGTGAAAATAATTTTGGTAATAAGAAGGGTTCAAAAACAGAACCTATTTATTGGCGATTAGAATTCGATTGTGACAAAAACGAGGAAATATCGATGAGGTTGTCTGGCTCAGCTTATCTTGACGATGCTTTTGCACTAAAGTTAACATCAGGAACTGGCAGTGCAAAGGGCTTTGGAATATATAACGTTGTAAGTGGTGACGGGGTATCTTATTATCAGTGGGCACTAAATAGAGACTATGTAATATCCGTAAAAGATGTCAATGGAAAAAGACGAATTTATTTTAAGTCGAATTACGTTCAGATGGAGGAAAATATTGAGCCAGGTAAAGCGAACGCAACCATGGAAATACAAATTACCTATAGGTAATTATTTAATGAGTACCACCACAATCCTATTTCAGTATTGCGGTGGTAAAACAGTGCAGTCACTTAGGCTACTTGAACAGGAACGGCTTTAGCAATACGGCTCATCACATTATTTTCATCAAAATAAGCCACTTTGGGTTTATGAAGGCGAGCATCTTCATCCTCCATTTGCACATAGGAGCAAATAATTAGTTTATCGCCAACCGCTGCACGTCGTGCTGCGGCGCCATTGACAGAGATAATTTTTGAACCGCGTTCGCCTGAAATCGCGTAAGTAGAAAACCGTTCACCATTATCAACGTTATAAATGTCAATGGCTTCGTATTCCAAGATCCCTGCGGCATCCATAAAATCTTGATCGATAGCGCAAGAGCCTTCGTAGTGTAAATCTGCCTGAGTGACGGTGACTCGATGGAGTTTACCTTGCAACATTCTTCTTAACATTTTTTCTTCCTTATTCGGTTCACCGCGTTGTTGGTGGCATTATCTCGCCTTAGGGCTGTTTATTTTTGCTGCTGATTTTTACCGCTAAAAAAAGTCAAAAAACCACCCAAAAAATGGCTAAATGTCCCCGTTGTACTGACTGATGACGATTTGAATCAATTATTGTCACTAGGGGCTGCCTTAGGGGAGCGAGCCCACAGCTATTCAGACTGCAGCGTTGTTGCCTGCGCGCATGCAAGTCGTAACGGGTATATCAACGCAGCGAACATATTGCTGTGATAGTGTTATAAGGCTTATTGTTTTATGCAATATCGCGTTTTAGGTCAACTTGTAAATTGTCAATTAAACGCGTTTGACCTAACCATGCAGCCATTAAAATCACTGCACGTTGACTTGTATTATTGAGAGCTAACAATGTATCAGCGTCACGAATAAACAGTTCATCAGGGGTAAAACCTGCCTCCCGTAATTGGTGATTCATCTCATCAATAATAACGTCAGATGAGTTTGGCTCCGCCATCAATTTTTCGCCCGCTTGTTGCATAATTTGATATAGCATTGGCGCAATTTTTAACTCATCAGCGGATAAGTTATTATTACGGGAGCTCAGTGCAAGACCATTTTTCGCTCTCACAGTTGGAACGCTAATAATTTGTGTGTCAAATGATAAGTCATTGACTAATTTGCGAATTAGTTGCAACTGTTGATAATCCTTCTCACCAAATAACGCAATATCAGGTTGAACCAAATTAAATAACTTAGTAATAACTGTTGCAACGCCTCTAAAGTGACCAGGGCGACTCGCCCCTTCTAACATAGTTGATAGCTCAGGCACTTCAACAAAAGTCTGTTTTTCCATGCCTTCAGGGTAGAATTCTTGTGGAGATGGGGCAAAAACTAAGTTCACATCTTTGCGTTTGAGTTTTTCACAATCTTCCTGAAGTGTTCGTGGGTAATTGGCTAAATCAGATTGCCTATCAAACTGCATTGGGTTAACAAAAATACTCGCAATAACAATATCGGCTTGCTGCTTGGCTTGCGCAATCAGTGTCAGGTGGCCGTCATGCAAATTTCCCATGGTTGGGACAATTGCAATGCGTTTACCTTCTTGTTTCCAACGGCGGATTTCGCGGCGAAGTATCAATGCGGTTTCAACGATAAGCATACAAGTAGTCCTTATATATGAGTTAATTAGGAAAATGAGTGAGCTTCAGCTGGATAAACGCCTGCTTCAACTTCTTGAATATATAAGCGAATAGCATCTTGCATATTTCCTGCTTGTGCGAGGAAGTTTTTGGCAAATTTAGGGGGGCGAGCTGTAATACCTAACGCATCATGCATAACCAGAATTTGCCCGTCTGTCCCATTTCCTGCACCAATACCAATAACAGGTAGTAGGAGCTCTTCTGTGACATGGTTAGCCAATGAAGTTGGCACACATTCAAGTACTAACAGTTGTATTCCCGCATTTTCAAGAGCTATAGCATCCTTTACTAGCTGATTTGCGGTGATTTCGTCACGACCTTGTACTTTATAGCCGCCGAGAACATTGACAGCTTGTGGTGTTAACCCTAAATGTCCACAAACTGCCACTGAGCGCTCAGTCAGCATTTTTACCGTATCACATAGCCAACTACCGCCTTCGATTTTGATCATATTCGCTCCTGCTTGCATCAGAATGGCTGCATTAGCACAAGCTTGTTCTGGGGTGGCGTAGCTCATAAATGGCATGTCCGCGATAATAAAGGCATGTGGCGCGCCTTTACGGACACAGCGAGTGTGGTAGGCAATTTGTTCAATAGTGACAGGCAAGGTGCTAGTTTCACCCTGAATCGTCATACCTAATGAATCACCAACAAGCATCACTTGAATTCCTTGCTCATAAAATAATTGAGCGAAGCTTGCATCGTAGGCCGTTATGGTTGCAAATTTGCGATTGTCTTTTTTGAACTGACATAAATCAGCCAGAGAAATTGGTTTCATTATAATAACCTCCGGAAATGATCTCCCTATGACCACACCTCAGAAGAGGTTGATTATTTTAGGTGTCTATATCCCAAAATGTTAGGCCGTTACGCGGGACGTGTGTGAGTCTTTCTGACAGCGTTTCACCATCAGGAAAAACAAGAGTAGGGGCAATATCACTGAGCGGATATAACATAAATTCACGCTCTTTTAACCCATAGTGAGGAACTGTTAATCGTGGCGTATTAATAACACGATCACCAAAAAGCATGATATCGAGATCGAGTGTTCTTGGCCCCCAGCGCTCGTCTTTGCGAACACGACCAAGGTCGAGCTCGATTTGCTGGGTATAATTAAGTAATGCTTCAGGTTCAAGGGTGGTTTCAAGAAGTACAGCCAAATTTAAAAAATCTGGCTGATCTTGAGGTCCTAAAGGCTTCGTACGATAAATAGGCGAAGTCGCAGTAACACGGCTACTAGGGATTGCATCTAACGCAGCAATAGCTTGTTGTGCCTGCTTAAGTGGCTCACCAAGGTTGCTTCCTACTGCAATATAGACTTGTTCCATAGTGCTCTCTCTATTTATGACGATTTATTCGATTTACGCGCTCCAGAGTGTGAGGCACGTTGTGGGCGATGACGTCGGCGGGTCGGCGCATTGCCTAATTCTGAAATCATTTCGCGTTGCTTGGTATTGTTGGCCTGTTGAAAGTCAGCCCACCACAATGCCAATTCTTGCAGTTCATTTCGATGCTCCACATTGGCTCTAAGCTCTAATAAATCAAACGCGGCACGGAATTTTGGGTGCTCCATTAATTTATTGGCTCGACGACCTTGTCGGCGAGGTAAGCGTAACTGCAACAACCAAATATCGCGCATCGTTGTAGTGATACGTTTAGGGATCGCAATGGAACGGCATTGCTCATCTAAAATATCATTCATCGCAAGAGCAAAAGCATCATAGTACGCAAGACCACCTTCCTGAGACAGTTTTTCTGCATGCTCAGTTACGGGGTACCATAACATAGCAGCAAATAAAAATGCAGGGTTTACACGTTTATCATTTTTAAGCCTGAAGTCAGTATTTTTAAGGACCTGCTCAATGATTTTTTCCATTGGCGAATCGCCAATTTCGCTGAAACGGCTCGCCACAACAGGGAACAATTGCTCAAATAAACCAAATTTTTTGAGCATTTTGTACGTGGCGTAACCTTGACCTGCTTGCAGTAATTTTAAAGACTCTTCAAATAACCGAGCAGATGGGATCTCCCGTAATAAAGGAGCGAGCTGATAGATAGGATCGGCTGTTTTGGGCTCGATAGTCATATTCAGCTTACACGCAAAACGAACTGCCCTTAACATCCTAACAGGATCTTCACGGTAACGAGTTTCAGGATCACCGATAAGACGAATAACACCTTCTTTAAGGTCTTTTAACCCATTGACGTAGTCACGTAAGGTGAAATCTTCAATGTTGTAATACAAACTGTTAACGGTGAAATCACGGCGGATCGCATCTTCCTCAATAGAACCGAAAATGTTATCGCGGAGTAACATGCCGTTTTGCGCCTGTGCAGACAGGTTTTTATCGTCAGAGGCATTTTGATCATGGTGGCCACGGAAGGTCGCGACTTCAATGATCTCAGGACCAAACATAATATGTGCTAAGCGGAATCGACGTCCCACAAGACGACAGTTACGAAACAGTTTACGAATTTGCTCGGGTGTTGCGTTTGTCGTGATATCAAAGTCTTTAGGTTTTTGACCTAATAATAAATCGCGAACACCGCCGCCGACTAAATAGGCTTCATAGCCATTTTTATTTAAACGATAAAGGACTTTCAACGCATTATCGCTGATATCACTGCGGGAAATAGGGTGTTCAGAACGCGGAATAACAGTAATGTTTTCGTTATGTTCGGTTGTCATTGTCGGGAATTTCTCAGGCGAAGGATCGGCACGTTGAGATTGACGAACCGTTTTTTTAATAGGCGCTGTTTTTGGCGTTTGTTTAGCGTTCCGAGTGTTAGGTGAGGTTTGCACCTGATCGGAGTGAGTGACTGGCCTTTTACCGTCTGCCGAGGTATCTCGCTGAGTATGCGTGTGCTGCAACACATCTTCACCACTGGAAGCTGTTGTATTGCGAGATAAAATATTACGGCAGAAATTTGCTACTCGGTTAAAAATAGTACACCTCGATGTCATTACCAATGTTCAATAAACAAAATAAGCGGCTAATCATAGCTCACTGACGTTTCTTTGAGAATGGTTAAACGAATAAAAGTCATGTCTAATTATTATTTTTATCAATAAAAATTGCTTGGAAAACACGCGAAATTTTCTGACGTTCCTAAGTTATGATATGGAATGCCTTATTTTAACAGGATTTTATCACAATAGTATTGTGTGTTATCCAAGTTATCACCTGCAAAATACAGGATTAAATTCAATTAAAAATTGACTGAAAAACAGCCACTCCATTGAGTGCTTAACACTGTATTCGTTTGTTAACCATTAATTTCATCAAAAATGATAGCAAAAATAAGGGATTAATAAAGATACTTATTGGGGAGATGAAAAATAGGTGAATTTTTACTGAGCAAAACCCTTACAACGGCGCACGCTATATGCGCCGTTTAGGACTCCATCTGAGTAATTAGCCTGCCATCTGCTTTTCGCGAATTTCAGCTAATGTTTTACAGTCGATACATAAATCAGCGGTAGGACGGGCTTCCAAACGGCGGATACCAATTTCTACACCACATGATTCACAGTAGCCAAAGTCGTCATCTTCAACTTTTTTCAGCGTTTTCTCGATTTTCTTAATCAATTTACGTTCACGATCCCGGTTACGTAATTCAAGGCTGAATTCTTCTTCCTGAGCGGCTCTATCAACGGGGTCTGGAAAGTTAGCTGCCTCATCTTGCATATGAGTAACAGTCCGGTCCACTTCATCTCTGAGTTGATTGCGCCATGCTTCGAGAATGAGCTTAAAATGCGCCAATTGGGCTTCGTTCATGTACTCTTCGCCAGCTTTTTCATGATAGGGTTCAACCCCAGCAATGGCGAGAATGCTTAAGGACGATGTCTTACGTTTTTGCCCTTCTTGCATAATGCTTCTCCTACACACGCAAATTTTACAAAAACCCCAAGGGGGAAAATTTAAGGTCGCTATAAATAACAGAAGAGAGCTCTCTTGGCAATCGTTCATGCAATGAGTTTTGTAATGCTGTGAGGGCGAGCGTGTTTATTCCCTTTTTAGCGCCCAGAACTCAGCGGCCTCGTACAAAAAACTATTAAAAAAACATTATTTAATAGGCGTGAAACTAATCTGTTTACTTAACGACATTTGTTGAACAGTTATATCTGCCTGATAACAAAGTACTTCAACACCGCTTTTCCTTGCTTCCTCTAATAATAGCGCATATTTATTATCAATATGTGCAGCTGCTGATGCTACGTGAATACCAGTATGTAAAGCAACAAACAATAGTATGGCTCTTTTTCCTTCTTTCGCAATGTGCATGAGTTCTCTGAGGTGTTTTTGTCCTCTAAGTGTCACTGCATCTGGAAAATAACCAGAGTCATTTTCCAGCAAAGTGACTGATTTTACTTCAACAAAACAGTCAGGTAACCCAGCGTTTGAGAGAAAAAAGTCAATTCGGCTATTTTCTGTTCCATATTTCATTTCAGGCTTTATCTCACGGTATTCAGATAATTCTGGAATACGTTTTTCGGCTAAGGCTTCAGCAACGAGTTGGTTCGCTCGTAGGGTATTGATACAAATAAAATGTCCTTGCGCCGTTTGGGTTAATTCCCAACTGTGAGGGTATTTGCGTTTTGCATTGTCAGATGTGGAATACCAGACTGTATCACCGGGGATGGCACACCCTGTCATCGCCCCTGTATTGGCACAGTGAATGGTTATCTCTTCACCATTAGGTAGGGTGACATCCGCTAAAAACCGTTTATAACGCTTAATTAAGGTTGCTGGCCGTAAAGGGGGGGTAAATTCCATAAGGTCTCCGCGGTTCTTGCCAGTGATAAGCTGACTGATGAAAGTGGCTAATGCTACAATGTCTGATAGCAAAAGTTAAATGCAGGGAGTCGTTACTTTCGTGTTACCCATATTAGAAGTCAGTGCATCGTTACTGGCAGCCTTTAAATCGTCGCCACAAATTTTATTACATGCCCCCACTGGGGCGGGTAAATCAACCATATTGCCCCTTGAAATATTAAAAAGTGGTGTGATTGATGGGCGAATTATTATGTTAGAGCCTCGTCGCCTTGCGGCGCGCTCAGTTGCAATGCGTTTAGCACAACATCTTGGCGAAGAGGTGGGAAATACGATTGGGCTACGCATGCGTTCGCAGACCAAAGTTAGTCGTCATACACGGCTAGAAGTGGTGACAGAAGGGGTGCTGACGCGACAGCTACAAAACGATCCGATGCTTGAAGGTGTTGGGCTTGTCATTTTAGATGAGTTTCATGAGCGAAATTTACAGGCTGATCTTGGCCTTGCACTACTGCTAGATACCCAACAAGCGTTGAGAGAAGATTTACGTATCTTATTGATGTCAGCAACCTTGGATAACCAAGGGCTTACCCAATTATTTCCAGAAGCCCCCGTCATTAGCTCGCAAGGTCGCACTTTTCCCGTAGTACGTGAATATCACCCAATTAACCCGAACAAATTATTCCATCAAGAAGTGGCCTCGGCGGTGTGGCAATTATTACAACAACAGCAAGGTTCGCTACTTTTATTCCTCCCTGGCGTTGGGGAGATAGAGAAAGTAAGGTTAGAACTCTCCTCTGTGGTTAGTGAGGACATACTTTTATGCCCGTTATATGGCTCACTTTCATTACAAGCACAGCAACAAGCCATTCAAGTTGCCCCCGAAGGGAAGCGTAAAGTGGTACTGGCAACCAATATTGCAGAAACCAGTTTAACGATTGAAGGCATTCGGTTAGTGGTAGATAGCGGTTTGGAGCGTGTAGGGCAATTTAACCCACGCTCAGGGTTAACAAAGCTGGTGACACAGCGAATAAGCCAAGCGTCAATGGCTCAACGGGCTGGACGAGCTGGTCGTTTGGAAGCTGGTGTATGTTGGCATTTACTCAGTGAGGAACAAGCGGAGCGAGCCGCACAGTTCAGTGAAGCTGAAATAAACCAAAGTGATCTCAGTGGGTTATGGCTCTCTTTATTGCAATGGGGATGCCATGATGCCGGGCAATTAAAATGGTTATCACCCCCACCTCAATCTGCGATTGCAGCAGCAAAAAATTTATTAACACAACTAAAAGCGATTGATAACCAAGGTAAATTAACGTTAATGGGGCAAAAAATGGCGTCGTTCGGCACCGAGGTGCGAACCGCTGCGATGCTCTATAAAGCGCAAGAGAGCCAAAATAAGGATGTCATTCAGCTCTCTGCATTGTTAACTGCAATCATTGAAGAGCCTCCACGCCATGGTGGATGTGATTTGCGCCAATTTATTGAAAAGCCGACTGACAATTGGTGTAAGCGCGCATCTGCGCTAAGTGAACAAAAAGTATCAAGTCAGCTAGGTCAACAATCCGCACTAATTAGTGAGTGGTTACCAACTTTATTAGCTGCTGGTTATCCCGATCGCATCGCCAAATCCCGCGATAATCAATTACGCTATCAACTATCCAATGGTTTGGGGGCGGTTTTAAATGCTGATGACGCCCTTATTGGCACTCCTTGGTTAATGGTTGCTTCTGTTTGGCAGCCTGAAAATTCAGCCGATGCACGAGTTTCGTTAGCTTATCCTATTGAAATAGAAAGATTACAAGCTCACTGTCCCGCCTTATTTCGACCGCAAGAAACCGTAGAATGGGATGAGCAAAAAGGCACTTTATTGGCGTGGAAGCGTTTGCAATGTGGGCAACTGGTGGTGAAGTCAGAGCGGCTTACACATCCAGATAAAACGGAAATTCGTCAAGCATTAGTTTATTGGTTAAAGCAAAATGGGTTACAACAGCTAAATTGGCAGCAAGATGCACTGCAATTATGTATTCGTTGCACATTGGCTAAACGCTTGTTCCCTGAGGTGGACTTCCCTGATTTTGAAGAAAGTGCCTTAATGGATTCTTTGGGGGAATGGTTAGAGCCTTATTTAGAGGGGGTGACAAATAAGCAAAAATTGCAGCAAATGAATTTAGCTCAGTTATTAATGAATCGTTTAAACTGGCAGCAACAGCAGTGGTTAGAAACTGTGTTCCCGAGCACTTATCACGCGCCATCCTCCCATGATGTCCCTATTCACTATGCGTTAGATAAGCCACCATTTATTGAAATTCGTATGCAGGAAATGTACGGCGAAAAAGCGAATCCCACAGTTGCTCAGGGAAAGTTAACCTTAACGGTGTCTTTGTTATCTCCTGCGATGCGCTCCTTGCAAATCACCCAAGACTTAGGCACTTTTTGGCAAGGCAGTTATAAAGAGATTCAAAAAGAGATGAAGGGGCGGTATCCAAAGCACTTATGGCCGGATGATCCTGCCAATACTGCGCCGACAAGGCAAACAAAAAAAGCGATGATGAGTACGAAATAACCTATTTTTATGCTCTAATAGCGGGTTTCCAAAATGTGTTTCTATAGCCACAGCAGAGTAAGGAAATGTAATTAAGAGCTTTCTTTGGTGAAATCCCAAGGGTTATGGGTCAAAATTAACCACCCAGCGTGAAGCTGTTAGTGAATAATAAGCCGTTAAGTTATTTTGTAAGGTGATATGGAGCGACCATGTCAGGTAAAGATTTTGAACCAATCGGTCGACGTAATAAAAAATCGACAGAGAAAAAACAATCTTCATCACGCCGCCGTAGAAATCGCGATGATTATGATGATGAAGATTTATACCAAGATGATGATATTGAAGAACAATATCTCGATGATGAAGATGAAGAAGAGCAGATGGCTAAAAAAGGCTCAAACAAGAAAAAACAGCGCAAAGTAAAAAGCAAATGGCGTTGGTTCTGGCTACTCGTCAAGCTAATGATTGTGTTTGCAGTACTCTTAGCTGCATATGGTTTTTATTTAAACCAACAAATTAAAGAACGCCTCGATGGCAAGGTTTGGGATTTACCCGCTGCGGTTTACGGTCGCATGGTCAATCTTGAGCCGGGGATGGATTATAGCCAAGCTGAAATGACGCGCTTGCTTGAAGGTATGCAATATCGCAAAGTCAGCAAAATCACCACATCCGGTGAGTTTGTTGTGCGTGGCAATAGCATCGAAATTTTACGTCGTCCATTTAACTTCCCTGACCAAAAAGAAGGGCAGATTTTGGCCCGTATGGTGTTTGAAAATAACTCGTTAAGTAAGATTGAAAATATGGAGAATGGCCGTTCATTTGGCTTCTTCCGTTTAGATCCTAAACTTATCACGATGATGCAGTCAGCAAATAATGAGCAGCGTTTGGTTCTGCCATTGGCCGATTTTCCTGAGTCATTGGTGAAAATCTTGCTTGAAACCGAAGATAGAAACTTTTATGAACACGATGGCGTCAGTTTGTACTCTATCGGTCGTGCGGTCGTTGCTAACTTAACGGCGGGGCGTTCAGTGCAAGGGGGAAGTACCTTGACACAACAATTGGTTAAGAACTTATTTTTAACCAATGAGCGAACCCTAAAACGTAAAGCTAATGAAGCCTATATGGCCATTTTGTTGGATTATAACTACAGCAAAGAACGTATTTTAGAGCTGTATTTAAATGAAGTTTTCTTAGGGCAAAATGGTAACGATGAAATTCGAGGGTTCCCATTAGCCAGTTTGTATTATTTTGGTCGTCCAATCAATGAGTTAAGCTTTGACCAACAAGCATTGTTAGTCGGTATGGTACAAGGGGCATCCACATACAATCCTTGGACAAAACCGCAAAATGCGATTAAACGCCGTAATATTGTGTTGAAAATTCTCGAAACACGCGGCGTGATTGATCAAGAGATGTACCAAGTGCTGAGTGCAAGGCCGCTTGGTGTGAAAAATAAAGAAGGGCTGGTGGCTTCTCAACCCGCCTTTATGCAAATGGTTCGTTTAGAACTGAATGAAAAGCTGGGTGATAAAGTTAAAGAACTGTCCGGAGCGAAAATTTTTACGACCTTAGATCCTGTTGCACAAACTGCGGCAGAAAATGCGGTGGAAAATGGTGTCGCGGATTTACGCAAAACCCGTAAATTAGACGATATTGAAGGCGCAATGGTGGTGGTTGACCGCATTAATGGCGAAGTTCGTGCTATGGTTGGCGGCTCTCAACCTCAGTTCTCCGGTTTTAACCGTGCATTGAACGCACGCCGCAGTATTGGTTCATTGGCAAAACCGCCGGTCTACCTTGCTGCACTGAGTGAACCTGATCGCTACCGCTTGAATACATGGTTAAAAGATGAACCGTTAACCGTGAAAGTGGGTAATCAAAACTGGAGTCCAAGAAACTATAGCCGTAATTTCAATGGTCGTATGATGCTGGTTGATGCTCTAGCAAAATCTCAAAATATCCCAACTGTAAATTTAGGGTTAGATATTGGCCTAGACCAAGTATTTAATACTTTTGTTCGGCTAGGGGCCCCTGCAACAGCGATGGAAAAACTACCAGCGATGTTGTTAGGTGCTGTAAACTTAACGCCAGCGGAAGTCGCTCAGGTTTACCAAACAATTGGTGGTGAAGGGAATCGGGCGAAATTATCCTCATTACGTTCTGTCATTGATGGAGATGGTAAAGAAATTTATCAAAGTTACCCATCCGCAGAGCGCGCAGTGCCATCGCAAGCCGCTTATTTAACGTTATACGGTATGCAACAGGTGGTAAATCAAGGAACGGGGCGTGTTTTATTATCCAAATACGGGAAGTACAATTTGGCAGGTAAAACAGGAACAACCAATGACTTGCGTGATAGCTGGTATGCGGGGATTGACGGTAAGGAAGTGGCCATCGTCTGGGTAGGGCGTGATAACAACGGTCCAACCCAGTTAACTGGGGCAACAGGGGCCTTGAAAGTCTACCAACGTTATCTGGATAACCAAGCGCCATTAGCACTGATTAACCGTGCACCAGAAGGTATTGTCGATATGCAAGTCACGGCGGACGGGCAATTAAGTTGTTCAAATTTTGGAGGCGGTAGAATGTTACCGATTTGGACTGATAACCCAGATAGCCTATGCCAATCTTCTGAAAATCAAGCGCCTGTCTGGAATTTAAATGGCAATAATGATGAGCAGCAAAATGATGCACCGGATTGGGTCAAGGATATGTTTGGCAATAATCCCTAAATTCTCGTCATATTTCGAGCTGTGGCGGTGTTGGCTACGTTCAGCGACTCGGGGTATCTTCCCCGAGCTAGCTTCACTTGCCGTCTAACCACAACTTGAACTATATAAGGAATTATTGTGTAAGATGTATAACGATGAAGGTTAACTTTGGAAAGGTAGAGGTGAAGCGAGAGTGCTTCACCTCTTTGTTTTTAAAACGAATTAATTCGCTTTAATCTTCGCCAGTGCTATGTCAGCGGCTTTGATGGTTTTTTCAATATCTTCATCGCTGTGTGCGATAGACATAAAGCCGGCTTCAAAAGCGGATGGCGCGAGATAAATACCTTGCTCTAACATGTAATGGAAGAATTTTTTGAAGCGTTCCACATCACACTTCATCACATCTTGGTAGCAAGTGACCGTTGGCGCATCGGTGAAGAAAATGCCAAACATTCCCCCAACGTGGTTAACCACCATAGGGATACCTTGTTCTTTGGAGACGCGTTTTAAGCCACGTGCTAATTTCTCGGTGAGTTCATTTAAACGTGAATGAACACCCGGCTGAGCCACTTCTTTTAAGCAGGCAAGACCAGCCGCCATAGCAACAGGATTACCAGATAAAGTGCCTGCTTGGTAAACAGGACCGATTGGCGCTAATTTTTCCATGATCTCAAGGCGACCACCAAAAGCGCCCACTGGCATACCGCCACCAATGATTTTGCCTAAGCAGGTTAGGTCTGGTTCAACACCGTAGTGCTCCTGAGCACCACCTAGTGCCACACGAAAGCCAGTCATCACTTCATCAATGATCAGAACGGCGTTGAACTCATCACACAATGCTCGTAAACCCGGAAGGAATTCAGCCGTTGGTGGTACGCAGTTCATGTTTCCAGCAACAGGCTCTACAATCACACAGGCGATATCTTCTGGGTAGTTTTCAAAAGCTTGGCGTACAGATGTTAGGTCATTGTAGGTACAAGTGAGCGTATGTTTGACGAAATCCTCAGGCACCCCCGGTGAGTTTGGTTCGCCCATTGTGAGTGCGCCTGAACCCGCCTTGACTAATAAACAATCAGCATGCCCATGGTAGCAGCCTTCGAATTTGATGATTTTATCGCGACCAGTATAGCCGCGAGCAAGACGAATTGCGCTCATGGTAGCTTCGGTTCCTGAGTTCACCATGCGCACTAAATCCATAGAAGGAACCAGCTCACAAACTAATGCGGCCATTTCAACTTCAGCGGCAGTCGGTGCTCCGAAACTTAAACCTTTATGGACGGCTTTAATTACAGCATCACGAATTTCTGGGTGATTATGGCCTAACACCATTGGGCCCCAAGAGCCAACATAATCAACATACGCTTTGCCATCAACATCATAAATATAAGCGCCATCCGCTTTTTCAATAAATAAAGGCGTGCCGCCAACACCATTAAAGGCTCGAACTGGCGAGTTTACACCGCCAGGGATTTGTTGTTTTGCTTGCTCATACAGAATTTCAGATTGCGACATGGCAGGGCTCCAGAAAAAGGCGAAATAAAATTTTGCCACTATTCTAAAGCACTGTATCAATTAAACCAAATGTTGCTATCAAGATATGCACAATGTGTCTAATTGCGTAACAACACTTGAACGATTTAGTCAAGTGGCGGATAATTGGGTCAATTGATCTGAGTGGGTTTTTGCTCACACATGAATTTACCGGTCACCGGTTTGGAGTAAAAAATGAGTGATGATGCAGCTCTGCCTTTGCAATTTACTGATGCAGCAGCAATTAAAGTTAAAGATTTAGTCTCTGATGAGGATAACCCAAATCTGCGTCTGCGTGTTTATATCACTGGTGGCGGATGCAGTGGTTTCCAATATGGTTTTACTTTCGATGATCAAATCAACGAAGGCGATATGACCATTGAGAAACAAGGTGTCGCGTTGGTCGTCGACCCTATGAGCCTGCAATATTTAGTCGGTGGAAGCGTGGATTATACCGAAGGTCTAGAAGGTTCTCGTTTTATTGTGACAAATCCAAATGCTAAGTCTACTTGTGGCTGTGGCTCATCCTTCAGTATCTAATTTTCGTCATATTTTAAGTTGTGACTGTGTTGGCTTTATTAGTCAACTCTAGTCACATACTTGTGTATGCCCGTAGGGCAGCGTTTAGGCTCAATAGTTGATTCAAATCGTCGTTAGTTTGCGTGATAGGTGCATTTACCTGTTCTGGGGTGGTTTTTTGACTTTTTTAGCTGTGAAAATCAGCAGCAACGATAAACAGCCCCTAGAGATTTCCTCGTTCGCCGCCTTGCCACAATTAATCTATTTAGACAATTTCTGTAATTCGTAATGCTTAATTGGATAGCGAGTTTAACTGCTCGCACAGTTGTTCGGTGGCGTTGACAATTCGCGGGCCTGCGCGGTGGAACCAATCTTCATTTAGACGAATGATGGGGACATTGAGTTGTGAATGCCAAAAATCTCGAACAGCCTGTTGTTGAGCTTCATTCCCTGTCATCACAATCACATCCGGTTTGCGGGAGAGCACTTGCTCACGACTAACTTGTGGCCATTGTACCGCGCTATTTGCAAAAATATTTTCACCACCACAAAATGTGACAACATCATTTTGCAATGTATGGTTGCCTGCGCTAAATAAAGGCTGAGTCCCTAGTTGGATAAATACTTTTTTTGCGCTATTAGGTACGATTTTTCTATTCTGAGAATGCGCTAATTTAGCACGCATCTTGTCAATGGTTTGTTGGGCAAGTTCAGGATTAGGGCTGTATTGGGATAACGCATTGACAGCTTCAATCACATCATCAATGGTCTGTGGATCAAAATAGATAATAGGGATACCGAAAGATGAAAGCTGATCCAGCGGTCGTTGCGGGTTTCCGCCTCGCCACGCCAAAATAAGATCAGGTTTGAGTGCCAGTATGCGTTCGACATTAATCCCTTGCCAATCAGAAACTTGTTCCAGTTTTTTTGCGGGTTCTGGGTGATCTGAATAAGCACTTGCTGCTATCAAGCTATCACCTAATCCCGCAGCATAGGCGAGTTCAGTATTTGCTGGGGATAAGCTTATAACGCGATGTTTAGGCTCCGACAGAGCTGAAAATGAGATAAAACAAGCAAGCAAGCAAGTAATAGCATGGGATAAATAGGCAGTTAATTTTTTCATAGCTATCATCATAATGGCAAGAACAGGCAATAACTGACAAACCGTTATGCCTGCTCTGTTGAACTTAGGCCAGTTTCGCTAAAATAGCATTGATCATCAATGACGACTGGCGAGCCGCAATAGGGAGAAACTCATCAAAGCTGGTGTGTGATTCTTTATCTGCAACATCAGAAATCGCGCGAACGACAACAAACGGTACGCCGAATTGATGGCAAACTTGGCCAATCGCTGTCGCTTCCATTTCAACGGCAGCAACATGTGGGAAGGTTGCCTTAATACGCGCTAAAGGCTCGGCACCATTAATAAATGCATCACCGCTGCATACCAAACCACGTACCGCATTCATGTCGAGTAACTGAATACACTGTTCTGCCAGATCAATCAATTTGCTATCAGCGACAAAAGCAGGTGGACATTGTGCCATTTGCCCCGGTTCATAGCCAAATGCAGTAACATCTGCATCGTGATAGCGTACTTCAGTAGAAACGACGATATCACCTACATTTAAACGAGGATCTAACCCGCCTGCAGAACCGGTATTAATCACCACATCAGGCTGGCAATGTTCTAACAATAAGGTGGTGCCGATAGCCGCTGCAACTTTACCGATGCCTGATTTTAACAGGGCAACATCAACACCATTAATTTTACCTGTATAAATTTCACAGCCAGCGCGGCTAATGGTTTGGCAACCTTCAATTTGTGAGCGAAGAATGGCAACTTCTTGCTCCATTGCACCAATGATCCCAACTTTCATTTTGTCCTCCTTTTCCCTGCACAATTTGCACTATGAGTGAGTGTTAATATTTTGACTAGGGAAGATAATGTTTTATTGTGTTGTTGCTCTATTGTTCGAGTGGGTTCGCAATTTTTATTGTAACAACTCGAAGTTAGACAGCGAAATTACAAAAATGCACGAAGTGTAACATTGAAAGATAAGTCGTGAAGTATTTTTCCTGTGTTTAGGCGATATAATTAAGCATCAATCGAGATAGGGAAGGTGGCAGCGTGGGTGAGATTAATTTTCTAAAGAAACTGAACTTTCAACGTAACTATATGAGTAGTGCTAAAAACCAGAAAGTCTCACCTCAGGATGAAGACGCTGTAAACCGTTTATTTGAAAGCGATCGTGGGCGCATAATTAACTCTGCGGCGATCCGCCGCTTACAACAAAAAACACAAGTTTTCCCATTAGAACAAAATGCCGCGGTACGCAGTCGTCTAACCCATTCACTGGAAGTTCAACAAGTGGGACGTTATATCAGTAAAACGGTACTTGGAGAGCTAAAAAAGAAAAAGTTATTGGAAACTTATGGGTTAGATGAGCGCTGTGATGCTTTCGAAAGCCTAGTGGAAATGTCCTGCCTGATGCATGATATTGGCAATCCGCCTTTTGGTCATTTTGGTGAGGCGGCCATCCAGCGTTGGTTTAGTAAGTTACTTGCTCCCGATTACCTTTATTCGCCAGATATTCCCGACCCTTGCCAAATTCAAGCATTGCAATTAACAGGCCATGAAAAACAAGATCTTTTTCGCCGCCAATTAAAGCAAGATTTATGTTCATTTGAGGGGAATGCGCAAGGTTTACGCATGGCTCATCGTTTACTCAAGCTAAATTTAACGTATGCGCAGATTGGCTCAATTTTAAAGTATACGCGTGGTGCTTATGATTTAGAGCCGATCCCGCCGGAATTTGATTATTTGATGAAAAAACCTGGGTATTACTGGTCAGAAGCGGATTTTGTCAGTGAACTTACCAAAAAACTCGGTATGGAGAAATATTGCCGTTTCCCTCTTTCCTATATTATGGAAGCTGCGGATGATATCTCTTATTGCATAGCTGATTTAGATGACGCTGCTGAAAAAGGCATATTTACCGTTGAGCAATTGATTGATTATTTGCGAGCTGAATGGGGGGAGGTGGAACAAAACGATTTATTTGATCAAACCATTATGCGCGCTTATAACAATATTAGTGATAACCACACAAGGCGTATTCAACAAGACCAGTTCTTCATGTATTTACGGGTTAATATTACAGGGAAGTTAGCCCATTACAGCGCCCAACGTTTTATTAAAAATCTACCTGAAATCTATCATGGCCGTTTTAATAGTGCGCTACTTGAAGATAAAAGCCCAGAGCATCGCTTGCTAAAAGTATTAAAGACGGTGGCATTCAAACATGTGTTTAATCATCACGAAGTCGAACAGTTAGAACTGCAAGGTTATAAAATTATCAGTGGGTTACTCGATTTTTATAGTCCACTGTTGATGATGAACAGAACGGATTTTATCGAGTTAGTGGAAAAAAATTATCACAAGCACTTTTTTATAGAAACGCGGCTATTCCACAAGTTATCTAATAAGCATCGTTTATCCTATAACGAGGCGCTTGAGAAAGTATCTGCAACGGATGAGGCGGATAAATCCATTCTTGAGTTCTATTATCGGGCTCGTTTGATACAAGACTATATTAGCGGTATGACAGACCACTATGCCTATGAAGAGTATCGAAAATTTATGGTGAGTAATTAATACTATTAATTCGCTAAGTAATAAAATAAAAAAGTAGACAATAAAATAACAGGAAAAACAGGTATACTAAACATGTCTGCTTTTCCTTATTCAGGAGCCCAAAGTACCTGTAATGAAAGCAAACAAGAACCCCTTTTTGTAACTAATACTTTGTTGTGACTACCTATGGCTCAATTTTACTCTCCGAACCGCCGAACCACTTCACGCCGTCAACTTACGGTTATTGCTGATAGCTTAGATGTCGCAGGGCAAGGTATTGCGCGACTTGATGGAAAAACGATTTTTGTGGCGGATTTACTTCCGGGGGAAGAGGCACTAATTGAACTAATACAAGATAAGCGCAGCTTTGCGAAAGCCAAAGTGGTTAAGCGGTTATCAACAAGCCCACAGCGAGTTCAACCACTATGCCGTTACTTTAATCAGTGTGGTGGTTGCCAACAGCAGCATATTGATATTGAGTTACAAAGAGCCAGTAAGGCCGAAGCTCTGCAATATTTGATGATGAGAGAAACGGGTATTGATAAAAGCGCAACCCCCGTTATCAGTGGTGACCCCTATGGATACCGACGCCGTGCTCGTTTAGGATTGCAATATCAACCTAAAAATCAACGGGTCGTCATGGGGTTTCGCCAAACACAAACCAATACACTTGTTGATATCAAAAGTTGCCCTGTATTAGTACCTGAATTGGATATATTACTTAAGCCTCTTTCTGAGTGCCTTAATCAACTGAGTATTAAGCAAAAATTAGGGCATGTTGAGCTGATTCATGCGGATAACAGCAATATTATTATGATCCGCCATTTGGCCCCATTTTCTCAGACAGATAGGCAAAAACTACACGATTTTGAAAGTGAGCATGGTGTGTCTATTTGGTTAGCAGGGAATGATAATATATTAGACGCTTTAATGGCGAACTCACCGATGCCGGAATACCAAGTGGCTGGGGAAGTGCTTAAATTTAATCCATTAAATTTCATCCAAGTAAACGGGCAAATAAATCAGTTAATGGTGGCACAAGCGTTAGCATGGTTAGATCTAACTGATGAAGATAGGGTATTAGATCTTTTTTGTGGGATGGGTAATTTTACCTTGCCAATAGCCCGATTGGCAAAATCCGTTGTAGGCGTTGAAGGTGTCGAAAATTTAGTCGAACAAGCGCGAAACAACGCTCAGCTCAATACTATTTCCAACGCGACCTTCTATAATGAAAATCTAGAAGCAGAAATTCACAGCCAACCTTGGGCTGCACAAGGGTTCAATAAAGTTTTATTAGACCCAGCACGAGCGGGGGCTGCGGGGGTAATGGAACATTTAATTAAACTGATGCCCGAAAAAATTGTCTATGTTTCTTGTAACCCGACGACATTAGCAAGGGACAGTAAGGTTTTGCTTGATGCAGGGTATCAATTATTACATTTGCGGATGTTGGACATGTTTCCGCACACTAGCCATTTAGAATCGATGGCACTATTTATCCGTCGACCAGAGCATTAACAGGTAGGGAGAACATATGGTTGCAGTAAGAAGCGCACATCTTACCCCAGCAGGTGAGTTTGCCCCAGAAAAATGGGTGAGCGGTCTGGGCTTGAGCAATAAACAATCAGAAGAAAAGCTCATCCATACCTGGCAGTTTTGTCATGATAAATTAGCTGGCCAAGAAATTGGGCCATTACTACTTTGGCGTGGCATTGAGATGACCGAAATCTTATCTACGCTCAGCATGGATATCGGCAGCTTACAAGCCGCATTATTATTTCCATTGGTTGAAGAAGGCAAACTGGAACAGCAAGAAGTCATTGATGAGTTCGGGAATTCGATTCACGAACTTGTTAAAGGCGTGCTTGAAATGGATGCTATTCGCCAATTAAAGGCTACACAATCGAGTGAAACAAGTTCTGTCCAAGTGGACAATATCCGCCGGATGTTATTGTCGATGGTGGAGGATTTTCGCTGTGTTGTCATCAAGTTAGCAGAACGCATCGCACACCTACGTGAAGTCAAGGATGCCACAGAAGATGAACGCGTATTAGCAGCAAAAGAGTGTTCTAATATTTATGCACCATTAGCCAATCGCTTAGGGATTGGGCAATTAAAATGGGAATTAGAAGACTTTTGCTTCCGTTATCTGCATCCGGATGAATACAAAAAAATTGCTAAACTGCTCCATGAACGCCGTATTGACCGTGAAGATTATATTGATAATTTTGTCAGTACATTGCGTAAGTATATGTTAAAAGAGAATATTCAAGCAGATATCTACGGTCGACCCAAACATATCTATAGCATCTGGCGTAAAATGAAGAAAAAGTCATTAGCGTTTGATGAACTGTTTGATGTGCGTGCGGTACGTATTGTGGTTGAGCGCTTGCAAGACTGCTATGCGGCATTAGGAATTGTGCATACACATTTTCGCCATCTGCCTGATGAATTTGACGACTATGTGGCAAATCCGAAGCCAAATGGTTACCAATCGATCCATACCGTTGTGTTAGGCCCTAATGGCAAAACCCTTGAAATTCAAATTCGTACTCGGCAAATGCATGAAGATGCTGAGCTAGGTGTTGCTGCTCACTGGAAATATAAAGAGGGGGCAACAGGGGTTGGTAAGGGCAGTAGTTATGAAAACCGTATTGCATGGCTACGTAAATTAATTGCATGGCAAGAAGAGATGGCTGACTCAGGTGAAATGCTTGATGAGGTTCGTAGCCAAGTGTTTGATGATCGAGTGTATGTCTTTACGCCAAAAGGTGATGTGGTCGATTTACCCACAGGTTCAACACCACTTGATTTTGCTTACCATATTCACAGTGATGTGGGGCATCGATGCATTGGTGCGAAAATAGGTGGTCGGATCGTACCATTTAGCTATCAATTGCAAATGGGCGATCAAATTGAAATTATTACTCAAAAACACCCGAACCCAAGCCGTGACTGGTTAAATCCAAACTTAGGTTATGTGACCACAAGTCGTGGGCGTGCAAAAATTCAAAACTGGTTCCGTAAGCAAGATAGGGATAAAAATATTCTTGCCGGACGTCAGATTTTAGATAGTGAGTTATCTCAACTTGATATCAGCCTGCGTGAAGCGGAAAAGCTGCTTATCGCCCGTTACAATGTTCATTCGTTAGATGAAGTGCTGGCAGGTATTGGTGGGGGTGATATTCGTATCAACCAGTTAGTGAACTTCTTACAAAGTAAGTTCAACAAAGCGACAGCAGAAGAGGAAGATCGCGCTGCATTGAAGACGCTAGAAAATAAATCTTCAGTGCCAAGAGCGCCATCTCATAGTAGCGGTCGCGTTGTTGTAGAAGGTGTCGGTAACTTAATGCACCACATTGCAAAATGTTGCCAACCCATCCCAGGGGATGAAATTGTTGGTTTTATCACTAAGGGGCGCGGGATCTCAATTCACAGTGTGGACTGTGAACAATTAGCGGAATTACAAAGCCATGCCCCTGAAAGAGTCATTGATGCGGTTTGGGGGGAAAATTACTCTAGTGGCTACTCTTTAGTTGTTCGAGTGGTAGCAAATGACCGTAGTGGCTTACTGCGTGATATCACAACCATTTTGGCAAATGAGAAAGTCAATGTACTTGGAGTTAGCAGCCGCAGTGATGTGAAACAGCAGTTAGCAACCATTGATATGACCATTGAAATTTACAACATTGAGGTGCTGAGCCGAGTGCTAGCTAAGCTTAATCAGTTGGCGGATGTGATAGAGGCAAAACGCTACTCCCAATAATTTTCTTCATATTTTGAGCTGTAGGGGTGTTGGCTGCGCTTAGCTACTCGGGTCACATACTAGTGTATGTTCCCCGAGATATCTGCGCTTGCCGCCTACCTACAACTCAAACTATTTTGAAAATACCCTTTTAATTTTTTGGTCTCTACCGACAACTCAAATTATTTTGAAAATGCTCCGCTTGATATTTTGAGATGCCGGGGTGTTGGCTGCGCTTAGCTACTCGGGTCACATACTAGTGTATGCTCCCCGAGATATCTGCGCTTGCCGCCTACCTACAACTCAAACTATTTTGAAAATGCTCCGCTTGATATTTTAAATTGTAGGAGCTGTGCTTAACTACTTGGTTTATAGACTAATGGATGCTCCCCGAGATATCTGCGCTTGCCGCCTACCTACAACTCAAACTATTTTGAAAATGCTCCGCTTGATATTTTAAATTGTAGGAGCTGTGCTTAACTACTTGGTTTATAGACTAATGGATGCTCCCCGAGATATCTGTGCTTGCCGCCTACCTACAACTCAAACTATTTTGAAAATGTCCCACTTGATATTTTAAATTGTAGGAGCTGTGCTTAACTACTTGGTTTATAGACTAATGGATGCTCCCCGAGATATCTGCGCTTGCCGCCTACCTATAACCCAAACAATCTTGAAATAACACCATGCCAGTTTTCTTTGTTTTTAGGAAAAAAGTGTTGATTGCTCTTTATCTCTGATAAATTTGAGCTAAAGATAGCGATATAGAATCAAAAGAAAATCAAAGGGTAACTCAATGAGTCAGGAAAATTGTCAAATCGAACGTTTACTATCTATCATGGCGCAACTGCGTGATCCCCAAACAGGCTGCCCTTGGGACAAAGTACAGACATTTAAAACTATTGCCCCTTATACACTTGAAGAAACTTATGAGGTGCTTGACGCTATCGAGCGTGAGGATTTTTCTGACCTGAAAAGCGAACTGGGGGACTTATTATTCCAAGTCGTTTTTTATGCGCAAATGGCGCATGAAAAATCACTCTTTGACTTCAATGATATCTGCCAAGCTGTTAGCGATAAACTTGAGCATCGTCACCCACATATTTTTGATGCGAACAATTCACTTTCGAGTAATGAAGTGATTGAGGGGTGGGAAAAACGTAAGGCCAAAGAAAGAGCCGAAAAATTACAGTTTTCTGTACTTGATGATATTCCAAACGCGCTCCCTGCGCTGATGAAAGCTTATAAAATTCAAAAGCGCTGCGCTTGTGTTGGTTTTGATTGGAATACGCTTGGTCCAGTCGTTGAGAAAGTGCATGAAGAACTTGAAGAAGTTATGGAAGAAGCCACTCAAGCTGTTGTTGACCAAGAACACCTTGAAGAGGAAATTGGTGATTTATTATTTGCGGTGGTGAATTTGTCTCGTCACTTAGGTCATAAGCCGGAAATAGCATTACAAAAAGCATGTAATAAGTTTGAACGACGTTTTAGGCAAATCGAAAAAAATTTATCTGAAAGTGGTAAATCGACAGAAAGTGCTACACTTGAGGAGATGGAAATACTCTGGCAGCGTGTTAAGTCACAAGAATAGATAGCTCGTTATATTTCGCGTTACAGTGTTATTGGCTGTTGATCTTTGATGGTCAATTTTCATTCGAATTAAAGCCATTTTAGGCAAGGCGAAAGGTTCGCCGTCAAGTGAACTTGGCAAGAACCTATTAACGCAGCATCAAATGAGTGAAACGTGCTTTAATCGAACCCATAGGGCTGTGTTTAGGGACAATATTTGATTGAGGTAGTCGTTAGTCAGCACGATGGATACATTTATCCATTTTTTGAGCCTTTTTTAGCGGTAACACGACCTATTTAGCCCCACTGTATGTAAGTATGGAAATCGTTATCTGTCGTTTTAAGGCTGTTAACAATGAAGTCAAAAAAATAGGGGCGAAGGGGGTTAAAAATCCCCTCCAAATAAAGCTTCAAAAACGACGGGGAAACTGACATTTTTACGCGCAAAACGACCAGAGGTAGGGTAAATAGTTATGCAAAATCAAACTGAGTGCATAATCGCGTTTTTGCGTTATAGAATAAGCTGAAAGGATTTAGCTTTTGCCTTTAAACTGTGTTAATGTATAAAAACAGACGCAGATGACTATTTTTAAAGCGATAAATAATTTTTGTTTTTAACTTGCTGATAATATTAGAGTATTGATGAAATTTAGCCTTATTATGCTTAGAACATTTGTAGCGAAATTAAGGTTCGGGTATACTGTTTTCCCGTCCTGTTATATCCATCATCTTTTAAACCTAAACTTTCAGGTTCAGCATGAAAACTAATTATATTTTTGTGACCGGCGGGGTCGTATCCTCTCTGGGTAAAGGCATTGCCGCAGCCTCGTTGGCGGCTATACTCGAAGCCCGTGGACTCAACGTGACGATTATGAAACTGGATCCCTACATTAACGTAGACCCAGGCACAATGAGCCCAACCCAACACGGGGAAGTTTTCGTTACAGAAGACGGCGCTGAAACTGACTTAGATTTGGGTCATTATGAGCGTTTTATCCGTACTAAAATGACACGCCGTAATAATTTTACGACTGGACGTGTCTACTCTGAAGTTCTGCGCAAAGAACGCCGTGGCGACTACTTAGGCGCTACAATTCAAGTTATTCCACATATCACGAATGAAATTAAAGACCGCATTATCCGCGGTGGTGAAGGCCATGACGTTGTTCTCGTTGAAATCGGCGGAACCGTGGGGGATATTGAGTCTCTGCCATTCCTTGAAGCTATTCGTCAAATGGCGGCAGAAGTCGGTCGTGAGCACACGCTATACCTGCACTTAACCTTAGTGCCATACCTTGCAGCGGCGGGTGAAGTGAAAACCAAACCGACACAACATTCTGTGAAAGAATTGCTGTCTATTGGTATTCAACCTGATGTATTAATTTGCCGCTCAGATCGTGTGATCCCTGCCAATGAACGTGCGAAAATTGCGTTATTCTGTAATGTACCAGAAAAAGCCGTTATTTCACTGAAAGATGTTGATTCGATTTATAAAATTCCAGCCTTATTAAAATCACAAGGTTTGGATGAATACATCTGTAACCGTTTCCGCATCGAGGCGCCTGAAGCGAATCTGTCTGAGTGGGAACAAGTTATTTACGAGGAAGCCAACCCAGCAGGTGAAGTCACTATCGGGATGGTGGGTAAATACGTTGAGTTACCTGATGCGTATAAATCAGTTATCGAAGCATTGAAACACGGTGGTTTGAAAAACCGCTTAACCGTGAATATCAAGTTAATTGATTCGCAAGATATCGAAACCCGTGGCGTTGAACTGCTAAAAGGTCTGGATGCAATTTTAGTTCCAGGCGGCTTTGGTGAGCGCGGCGTAGAAGGGAAAATTCTGACAGCGCAATATGCACGTGAGAATAAGATTCCTTATTTAGGTATTTGTTTGGGTATGCAAGTTGCGTTGATTGAATTTGCACGTAATGTTGCCAATATGGCAGAGGCAAATTCAACAGAATTCAAAGCAGATTGTAAATATCCAGTTGTTGCGCTGATTACCGAATGGCGTGATGAAGAGGGTAACCTTGAAGTGCGTTCTGAAGAGAGCGACCTTGGCGGGACAATGCGTGTTGGTGGTCAACCATGTCATTTAGTCAATGGCAGCTTAGTGCGTGAAATGTATGGTGCTGAAACCATCGTTGAACGTCATCGTCACCGTTATGAAGTGAACAATTTATTGCTGAAACGCATTGAAGATGCAGGTCTAAAAATTGCGGGTCGTTCAGTGGATAATAAACTGGTGGAAATTATCGAAATCCCAAATCACCCTTGGTTTGTGGCTTGCCAATTCCATCCAGAGTTCACCTCGACCCCAAGAGATGGTCACCCGTTATTTGCAGGTTTTGTTAAAGCCGCTGGTAAGTACCAGAAAGGTGAGTTGAAATAAGATATGGGGAAGTCGGCGCAATAGCACCAACTTCCCGAAATTTAACTTGTACTGAGGAAAACCTAATGTCCAAAATTGTTAAAGTGATCGGCCGTGAAATCATTGACTCTCGTGGTAACCCAACTGTTGAAGCTGAAGTTCATTTAGAAGGTGGCTTTGTTGGTTTAGCTGCTGCACCATCAGGTGCATCTACAGGTTCTCGCGAAGCTCTCGAACTGCGTGACGGTGATAAAGCACGTTTTCTGGGTAAAGGTGTTCTGAAAGCTGTTGATGCGGTTAATGGCCCAATCGCAGAAGCTCTGATTGGTAAAGATGCAAAAGATCAAGCTAACATCGATAAAATCATGATTGATCTTGATGGCACTGAAAACAAATCTAAATTTGGTGCGAACGCAATTCTGGCTGTTTCTTTAGCGAACGCAAAAGCGGCAGCAGCGGCAAAAGGTATGCCTCTGTATGAGCATATTTCTGACCTGAATGGAACCCATGGCCAATATTCTATGCCTCTGCCAATGATGAATATCATCAACGGTGGTGAGCACGCAGATAACAACGTCGACATCCAAGAGTTTATGATCCAACCTGTTGGTGCACCAACTCTGAAAGAAGCTGTCCGCATGGGCTCTGAAATTTTCCATCACTTAGCAAAAGTACTGAAGTCTAAAGGTATGAACACGGCTGTTGGTGATGAAGGTGGTTATGCACCTAACTTAGAATCTAACGCAGCAGCGTTAGCAGCGATTAAAGAAGCGGTTGAACAAGCGGGTTATGTGTTAGGTAAAGACGTAACTTTAGCGATGGACTGTGCAGCGTCTGAGTTCTTCAATTCAGAAACAGGTAACTATGAGCTGAAAGGTGAAGGCAAAACTTTCACTTCACAAGAGTTCACACATTACTTAGAAGAGCTGACTAAACAATACCCAATCGTTTCTATCGAAGATGGTCTGAACGAATCAGACTGGGATGGTTTCGCATACCAAACTAAAGTTCTTGGCGATAAAATCCAACTGGTTGGTGACGACCTGTTTGTGACGAATACTAAGATCCTAAAAGAAGGTATCGATAAAGGTATCGCTAACTCAATCCTGATCAAGTTCAACCAAATTGGTTCACTGACAGAAACGTTAGCTGCAATTAAAATGGCGAAAGATGCAGGCTATACCGCTGTTATCTCTCACCGTTCAGGCGAAACTGAAGATGCAACCATTGCAGATTTAGCGGTAGGTACAGCGGCTGGTCAAATCAAAACAGGTTCAATGAGCCGTTCTGACCGTGTTGCGAAATACAACCAATTAATCCGTATTGAAGAAGCATTAGGTAAAAATGCACCATTCAATGGTCTAAAAGAAGTAAAAGGCCAAGCATAATTATTGGGCATAATTAAGAAGGAAGCCGAGTGCTTCCTTTTTTTATATCTAAATAATCACTGTGTTTGCATGATACCTAATTGTTAATGGTAAGTGCTGATCAAGTTGCGACGCAGACATTACCCATCCCCCATGCTTAGATAGATGCACTGAAATAGTAATTATTTACAACTTTAAATACTTCGGTATTTGCGAGTAAATAGTCAGGTTTTTTGGAATTAATACAAAATAACCGAAAATTATCCGGTATAGATCGCACTTTTAATTCATCCACATTTTCATTCCATTCAATTAACTCTATATTTCAGACCTCGCAAATAAATATTAACAATAATACTCGAAAACAATTTGCTTCCGAGCTATGGAGTTTTACATGGATGCTTCTGAATCTTTAACACCGGCAGTAAGTCCAACTCCCGCGAATAAGCGTGGTTGGATCATTTTAGCTGTTGATATTGTGTTGCTAATCCTGCTTTTGAAATACCTACCGTTTGATGAAAAAGCGAATGCAGGGCTGGCAATGATGGTTTTCATTGGTGTGCTTTGGTTAACTGAAGCCATACACGTTACGGTGACTGCATTATGCATTCCTATTTTGGCCGTTGGTCTTGGGCTAATGAATACAGGGGATGCCCTTAAATCTTTCGCTAATCCAATTATATTTCTCTTCTTTGGTGGATTTGCACTTGCCACGGCCTTGCATATTCAAGGCTTAGATAGGCTTATTGCAAATCGCTTATTAATGGCGGCCCGTGGACGTCTTTCTGTTGCGGTATTATTGCTTTTTGGTGTGACGGCAGGTCTGTCGATGTGGATCAGTAACACGGCAACGGCTGCAATGATGCTACCACTTGTTCTTGGTATTTTATCCAACCTTGATGTGCGCCATGAACGTAATACGTTCGTCTTTGTGCTACTTGGTGTGGCTTACAGTGCCAGTATTGGTGGATTGGGAACCATTGTCGGGAGCCCACCGAATGCGATAGCAGCTTCAGCACTGGGCTTGGATTTCCTTTCTTGGATGAAATACGGCATCCCGATTATGGTTGTATTATTGCCGATGATGTTTGTCCTGATGTACATGATGTTACGCCCAAATCTTAAACATCGCTTTGAAATTGAATTAGAACATGTTAAGTGGAATGGTAAACGTGTTACAGCAATGATTATTTTCTTGCTGGCAGTGGTTTGCTGGATCACGAGTACATTTATCAGTGATGCGTTAGGGGGCGTGAAAGATTTAGACACCATTATTGCTATGATCGCGGCGATTTTAATTGGTATTACAGGTGTCGCGAGCTGGTCTCAGATCCAAAAAAATACAGAGTGGGGCGTATTGATGCTGTTTGGTGGTGGTTTAACACTGAGCGCAATCTTAAGTTCTTCTGGTGCAAGTAAAATTATGGCGGACTGGATGCAGCTAACATTTGGTGCAAGCCATTGGTTTGTTATTATTCTGGCCGTCACAACCTTCATTATTATTTTAACTGAGTTTACCAGTAACACTGCCAGTGCGGCTCTATTAGTGCCTATCTTCGCTACCGTGGCTGAAGCATTGGGGATGCCAGTGATTGTCTTGACAATGATTATTGGTATCGGTGCATCGTGTGCCTTTATGTTGCCAGTGGCTACACCGCCTAATGCGATTGTGTTTGGTTCTGGTTATATTCGCCAAATAGAAATGGTTAGAGTGGGAGCCGTATTGAACGTTGCTTGCATCATTGTGATTTCACTGTTTGCTTGGTTCATCTGGATGTAACCTAAGAAAAATTATCATACCTTACGGCCTCTTTTTTGAGGCCGTTTTACATTGTTGTGCTGCTTTTAGATATTATTTGGGGGTGGATGCGACAAGTGCTTGTAGATTTTTCCCTAACTGAATAACTCCTGTATTTGAAAGTGAAATTTCACTGTTGCCACGCAATGAAAAATTCATTGTTTTAATTACCCCATGTATATCGATTTTATTTTGTGGGCAAAGAAAATCATCTTTACATTGATACTGATGACTTTCTAACGTTATTGAGCGCCCGGTTAACTTTGTATGTTCATCTAATTCTAAGAGATTTCCTTGTATATGAGGGATATCTGTTTTGAATTTAGAACCGTATTTTATAACGCCTTCACTGGGAGAAAGCGTGCCACTGCCTGATGCGCTTATATAATTTTGCAAGGCAGCGTTAATATTGAGATTGTTTTGCAGTTTTATATGGTCAGCAAAAATATTCATTTTAGATAATTGAATAGGATTGCTATGTTGTTGGCTTATGCTGATTAGACTGGCCGGCTGGATTGAAAATTTAAGGTTGCTGTAGTCCTCCTGTTTTTTTGGTTCAAGTTGTTTATTATCTTTATTTCTGGTGTATTGTGGTTCTAGTTTGCCCGCGACCAAAGACAGGCTATTAATATTATTTACGGTTCCATTTTTCCATGAAATACCATTTGGATTAGCTATAACCAGGTTCGTCCGTTGTCCTTTTATACCTATTACCCCCTGAATATGGCTTTCTTCTATACCCGTGACTTCCGCCAGTATCAGTTTTGCAGCAGCGTTATGAAGTTTATTATTACTCGTAATATCATTATTAAAAATTAAACCATGTTCGTTTGAAGATAACGTTTCGAATGTATTAAAAGAAATGTGATTTTTAAGCGGAGTGTTGATATCGATAATTTTTGCTTGGTTAATATTAATGTCATTAGCGTGTGTAGTGAGTGGTGAAAATAACAGTAAAACAAAGATTGTTTTCTTGACTATTAATTTCATATTTAAGCTCCTTGCTATGGGTGAATTCCTTTATGGATAATGAGTATAAGTGTTAATTGATTTCTTAATGCAATCAAAAAATATATACCACCAATAAAAAGTGTTAAGTTAATAGCGTATTGATGAGCCACGGTGTTTATCGAAATTAAGGTTTTGCTGACTATCACTCAAAGGCGTCCGGGTTTTGTATCTTTATTGCGCTATTTAGAGAATAAGAGCACTTTGCCCGTGACTTCACGCAATTATCGAAGTGCATCAAGTGAAATGGCGAGAGCGAACAATGGTTAGTGGGCGTAAAAGATAAAGTTACCCGCGGTGAGATAGGTGTATTGATATTGCATGCCATCAAAAATTAAGAATAAAAAAAAGAGCCACATTGCTGTGGCTCTTCAGACTGCTGACAAACATAACATGTTTGGCGGCAGGTTGGATAGGTTTTGAAAATAAACAGGGAAAATCAATATATTGATTTTCGCCTGATAACACAAAGTGGGAAAAACCACGCTTTTTCCCGCTTTGTCAACAACCTCAAGAGCCACATTGCTGTGGCTCTTAGGTTGTCTTTATATTACTTATCAGCCACTAATGCGCTGTTGGCGGATGGCTGTGTTCAATGTCTTCAGACTTCTTAGAGAAGCGGCGACGGATCACCACGAAGAACACAGGAACAAAGAAAATGGCTAGCGATGTCGCAGCGAACATACCACCGAGAACCCCTGTACCGACTGAGTTCTGAGAGGCTGAACCTGCACCATTACTAAACACTAGTGGGATAACACCTAACATAAATGCTAATGATGTCATCAGGATTGGCCGTAAACGCATCTTAACTGCATCCAGTGTCGCTTCAACTAACCCTTTCCCTTCTTTTTCCATTAGATCTTTGGCGAACTCAACAATCAAGATTGCGTTTTTCGCCGATAGCCCGATGGTTGTTAAGAGACCAACTTTAAAGTAAACGTCATTATCTAATCCACGCACGCTGGTAAAGAGTAGTGCACCGATAATCCCCAGTGGAACCACTAGCATAACGGAGAATGGTACAGACCAGCTTTCATACAGTGCGGCCAAACAGAGGAATACCACTATCAAGGAAATCGCATACAATGCAGGGGCTTGGTTACCTGCTAAACGCTCTTGATAGGACATACCCGTCCACTCATAACCAATACCTTCCGGTAGGTTTTCCGTGGTGAGTTTTTCCATTAATAGCATCGCATCACCCGTACTTTGTCCCGGTGCGGCTTGGCCCTGAATGTTCATTGAAGGTACCCCGTTATAACGCTCTAAACGTGGTGAACCAAACTTCCAAGGGTCTTTAGATTCGTCTAAGAAAGTAGAGAACGGAACCATTTTGCCTTGGTTATTACGAACATACAGATTGCTAATATCGGATGGCAACATACGACTTTCGGCATCACCTTGTACGTAAACTTTCTTAACACGACCACGGTCGATAAAGTCATTGACATAAGTTCCACCAAAGACGGAACTGAGTGTTGCGTTTATATCACTAATTGCGACACCTTGTGCCTGAGCTTTTTGTTGGTCAATGTAGATACGGTACTGTGAGGTATCATCTTGCCCGTTAGGACGAACACCTTGGAGCATTTCTGGATGCTGAGCGGCTAAACCGAGCAATTGGTTACGCGCTTGCATCAGTTTATCATGCCCTAAGTTAGCTTTATCCACTAACTCAAAGTCAAAACCATCTGCGGTACCTAACTCAACAATAGCGGGTAGGTTAAAGGCGTAAATCAGTGCCTCTTGTTTTTTGGACATCGCGATATTTGCGCGTTGTACAATCGCATCAACATGGTTTTCAGCACCTTTACGTTCGCTCCAGTTTTTCAGAACGATAAAGGCGAGACCCATATTTTGACCTTGACCAGCGAAACTAAAGCCTCCAACGGTAAAGACAGATTCAACATTATCTTTTTCGTCAGTATGATAATAGTTATTCACTTCATCCAATACGGCTTGTGTCTGTTCTTGTGTTGATCCTGGTGGTAATTGAACCATGGACAGGAATACACCTTGGTCTTCTGCGGGTAAGAAGGAAGACGGTAAACGAACAAACATAAATGCCATGCCAGCCACTAAAATGAGGTAAATCACAAGATAACGACCAGTGCCGTTAAGCATACGACTTACACTGTCTGTATAGTGGTGGGCTTGCTTTTCAAACGTTTTATTAAACCATCCAAAGAACCCTGTTTGGCTACCATGGCTGCCTTTTTCAATGGGCTTTAACATTGTTGCACACAGTGCTGGCGTTAAGATCATTGCGACCAGTACTGATAGGATCATGGACGATACAATGGTAATGGAGAACTGACGGTAAATAGCCCCCGTAGAACCACCAAAGAAGGCCATTGGGACAAATACCGCAGACAGAACCATTGCAATACCGACTAATGCACCTTGGATTTGACCCATTGATTTTTTGGTCGCTTCTTTCGGTGATAAGCCTTCTTCTTGCATAACACGTTCAACGTTCTCGACAACAACGATGGCGTCATCAACGAGTAGACCGATGGCGAGTACCATCGCGAACATGGTCAAGGTGTTTATCGAATAACCAAATGCCGATAAGATGGCAAATGTCCCCAGCAATACGACTGGAACGGCAATCGTTGGGATCAATGTGGCGCGAATGTTCTGAAGGAACAAATACATAACCACAACAACTAACATGATTGCTTCAACTAACGTTTTAACAACCTCGTTAATCGAGATTTTAACGAATGGCGTTGTATCGTATGGGTAAACAATTTCTAACCCTTGAGGGAAGAACGGTTTCATCTCATCGAGTGCAGCACGCACGTTGTTAGACGTATCTAACGCGTTCGCCCCTGTCGCTAGTTTGATACCGATACCCGCGGCTGGTTTGCCGTTAAAACGCGCAATCGTACTGTAGTTTTCCGCACCTAATTGAACGTCAGCAACATCTTTAATACGAACTTGCGAACCATCTTGGTTAACACGTAGTAAGATATTGGAGAACTCTTCTGCATTGTTTAAGCGCGTCTGTGCAATGATTGAGACGTTTAAACGTTGGTTTGCAATTGACGGTGACCCACCGAGCTGTCCAGCTGCAACTTGGTTATTCTGAACCTTGATTGCATTAATGACGTCGGTTGTTGTCATGTTGTATTTAACCAGTTGCTCGGGTTTCAACCAAATACGCATTGCATATTGGGTACCGAATAACTGTGTTTCACCCACACCATTTACACGGCTTAATGGGTCTTTAATGTTCGAACCAACGTAGTCGGCAATGTCATATTGGCCCATCGAGCCATCGTTAGACACGAAACCGGCAACCATCAAGAACGAACTTGTTGATTTATCAACACTGATACCTTGCTGCTGAACTTCTTGTGGCAGCAATGGCATCGCCAATTGCAGTTTATTTTGCACCTGTACTTGTGCGATATCGCCATCAGTTCCTGCTTCAAAGGTCAACGTAATTCTTGCAGAACCAGATGAGTCACTGTCCGATGACATATATACTAAGTTATCGATACCGTTCATGTTCTGTTCGATAACCTGAGTTACTGTGTTTTGTACCGTCTCGGCATCCGCTCCCGGATAGTTAGCTGAAATAGAAACAGCTGGCGGTGCGATAGTCGGGTACTGAGAAACTGGTAACTGGATAATTGCCAACAGACCAGCAAGCATGGTGATAATCGCAATTACCCACGCAAAAATTGGTCTTTCTATAAAAAACTTAGGCATTAATCAGCCGCTCCCTTATTTAGACTTTTCTTCAGGTTTAGCCTGATTGTCTATGGATTGCGTTTCTAAGTTTGCTTCCTTAGGATTCACAACAATTCCTGGTTTGATTTTCTGTAAGCCAATGACGACAACGCGATCACCTGCTTGTAGGCCATCTTTAATCAGCCATTTGTTGCCAACTGCTTGTCCAGCTTTAACCGTTCTGACTTCAATTTTATTCTCTGCGCCAACAACCATGACTTGAGAAGTACCTTGAGCAGTACGAGATAACCCTTGCTGAGGAACCAAAATTGCATTTTCAACAACGCCATCTTCTAAAATTGCACGGACAAACATTCCTGGAAGTAACTCTTTGTTCGGATTAGGGAAAACGGCTCTCATCGTGATGGAACCCGTGGTTTCATCAACGGTGACATCAGAGAACTCGAGTACACCTTTTTGTGCGTATTCTTGGCCATTGTTATTGATTAAACTAACAGGCGCTTGACCAGATTCTTTTAGCACAGCTCCTTTCGCTATCTCATTTTTTAGACGTAGGAAATCTTCGCTTGATTGCGTTACGTCAACATAGATAGGGTCAAGTTGCTGCACACGCATTAATTCGGTCGCTTGGCCTGCTGAGACTAATGCGCCTTCAGTCACATTCGATTTACCAGTACGGCCACTGATTGGCGCAGTCACTTTGGTATAGTTCAGGTTGATACGTGCCGTTTCAACAGCTGCTTCCGCTGCTTTGACGGCAGCAAGTGCTTGAGCATAGGTTGAAGTCGCTTGGTCGTATTCTTGCTGACTAATGTAGTTCGTTCCTAACAATGGTTTATAACGCTTCACCGTCAGGGCCGCGATATTTGCATTGGCTTGCGCTTTTGCAAGTTCTGCTTTTGCACTGTCATAGGTTGCTTGGAAAGGCGCGGGATCAATTTGATACAACGATGTTCCCGCTTCTACGTCGCTACCTTCTTTATAGTTCCTTTTTAAAATGATGCCGCTCACTTGTGGGCGAACCTCGGCAACGCGGAATGCAGATGTACGGCCTGGTAACTCGGTCTTGAGAGTCAGAGGTTCGGCTTTCAGCGTAACAATTCCTACTTCAGGCGCCGGGCGTTCTCCGCCACCTTGTTGTTCTTCGTTACAACCTGACAAAGCTAAGCCACCTGAAAGAACCAACAGGGCCAGAGGTAACACCCCTCTGTTTTTTCGCATAAGTTAACCTCAATTAATCAATATGAGTTCAAAACAAAAATAAGAAAAATAGTAAACAATATGATTTATCACTATGCTATAGTACAAACATACACGAATGTATGTAAATCAGCTTTCGATAGAAACGGGTCACAATGGCACGAAAAACTAAACAACAGGCTGAAAAAACCCGCCAGGAAATAATAGAGGCTGCGATCAAAACATTCTCTGAGCGAGGGGTTTCAGCCACATCATTAGCCGATATTGCACAAGCAGCGGGGGTAACCCGAGGTGCAATATATTGGCATTTTAAAAATAAAGTTGATCTCTTTTATCAAGCTTGTGAGTTTGGTGATAACCAAATAATCCAAGCTGAAGAATATTATCGTTCTAAATATACCAATGATCCACTTTCAATACTAAGAGAATTATTAGTTTTTATTTTAACCGATTTTATCGATAACCCCAAAAATCGTGCGCTGATAGAAATTGTCTTTTCAAAATGTGAATTAGTGGGTGAAATGGCGGAATTAGTCGAGTTTAAACGAACTAATTATGCAGCCAGTCAGTGCCGTATCGTTGATATTTTGCAAACCTGTATTGATGCAGGGCAATTGCCGCCAGACCTTAATGTTGAATGTGCAGCCATCATGATCCGTTCATTAGTCTCAGGTTTATTAGAAAACTGGTTATTACAATCCGATGATTTTAATATAAATCAACATACGATAACATTGGTAGATACACTATTAGAGACGTTAAAGTGTAATCCAGCAATACGCCTTAACCCCACTCAAATAAAATAGATCGGAGTAACAGATGTCATCTATCCTAATTATCGCGAATGGCGCACCTTATGGTAGCGAAACGTTATTTAACTCATTGCGCCTCGCTATCACGCTAAAAGAACAAAATTCAGATTTAGATTTAAAAATTTTCTTAATGTCTGACGCCGTCTCGGCGGGTTTAGCTGCTCAAAAACCGAAAGAAGGCTACAACCTTCAGCAAATGTTAGAAATTTTAACCGCTCAAGGTGTTCCTGTTAAATTATGTAAAACATGCACAGATGCACGTGGCATCAGTGAGTTAACTTTGGCTGATGGTGTGGAAGTTGGCACGTTAGTTGAGTTGGCTAGCTGGACATTAACATCAGATAAAGTCTTAACATTCTAATATGTTGGTTTAGAATATCAGCCTAACTGTATGTGCTGGTAGCGAGTTGCCAGCACTTTCTTTTAATTAACGTCTGAGCAACAATATCAGAAATGATATGGGTGGGCATAAAGGTATTATGATGGCAAAACAACAAAGGATAGAGCGGTATTTTATTAGCGCTGTGTTGTTACTCGCAATGATATTTTTTTCTTACTCTGCATTTGCTATAACCCCCAATAACCTACCCAGTAAAAACGATATTAAAAATTCACTCACTGCATTAAGTAAAAAAAGTACCTTAAGTGAAGAAGACAAATTGGTGCGTGGGGACTTGGAAAAAACAGCCGATTTTTATAATGAGTTGGATAAATTAGAGCAAAGAACAGAAGAACTGCAAAAGAAACTCAATCGGACCAATGAAGAATCAAGAATTGCTATTCAAGGTTTGCAACAAATCAGAAATGACAGCCAACAACAAGCTTCACAATTTGCAGAAAAGATAAAAAATAGTTCACTCTCTCAATTGGAAACGCTACAAGCAACCTATCTAGAAAACCTACAATCAGAACAAAACGACCTTGCGACCTATAATAGTCAACTTATCGGTTTGCAAACCCAGCCAGAACGAGCGCAGGCAATGATGTTGGATAATGCGCGGCGATTGCAAGAAATACGCAATGAACTTAATAGCACACTCAATGATTCAGTAAGCTTGCGACCTTCGCAAGTTGATATGCTACAAATTGAACAATATCTTTTGCAGCAACAAAATGAATATCAAAAACGTATTTTACAAACGAATACCCAATTACAGGACGTTCTGCAAAAACAACGTGATTATACGGCTGCGTACATTGTGCAGCTTGAAGATCAAGTTCAACAGTTACAAGCTGCTATTAGCAATCGTCGCCTCGATGATTCTCAATCGACAGTACGCGAAGCATTAAATACCTCTGAGGCGGATATCCAAGCGCAACAAAATCCGATTATAAAAAAAGAAATTGCGATAAATAATGCGCTGAGTGACAGGTTGATCCAAGTGACCGAAGAGAGCAACAAGCTGGTACAAAACGGCATCCGAGTAAAAGCGTGGTTAGAAAGAGCAACCCAGTCAGAGCGCAACTTAAAAGAGCAAATTAACGTTTTGCGTGGTAGTTTGTTGTTATCTCGTATCTTATTTCAGCAGCAAATTGATTTACCACCGGACATTTTAACCAAAAATCTGCCCGTAACCATTGCCGATTTGCGCCTTGAACAATTTGATATTAATCAACAGCGTGATGCGTTGTACCAACCTAATGATTACATTTTGGGTTTAGAGAGCCAGTTGGCCGTCAAAAGCGGGGAAGAGCAGGGCAATGATTCATTATTATCAAAGGAGGATAAAGCGGCCCTCACTAAACTTTTGGATGTTAGGCGTGGGCTGTTAGATGAACTGAATCAGCAGTTGGGGGGGCAAATATCTCAAGCGATTAATTTACAGCTAGATCAAAACCAATTGTTGAGTGTGGTAAGTTCCCTTGAAAATACCTTAGCTCAACAAATATTTTGGGTAAATAGTAATAAGCCGATGGATTTGGAATGGGTTAAAACATTCCCCGAAGCGGCGGCAGCTCAAATCAGCCGTTTTGATTTTAGTTTATCGTCCCGTAGTATTCAGCGCGGGCTAACGAATTCACTGTTAGTGGTGATCCCACTGGTATTGATAGCGGTGATTTTTATCTGGTTTCATCGCAAAATTAATCGACGTTTACAAGAGATTGACCAACGCTTATCGAGCTTACGTAATGACAGCGTGCTCAGTACACCGATTGCGCTATTGCTGACATTGATGCAAACTTTGCCTATCTCATTGTTGTTATTAGCGATAGGGTATTGGTTCTTAAAAACAGGTAATGCTCAGGGACCATTCTTTTGGCAATTTTGCCAACAGCTTGCCATTTTTTGGGCTCTATTTGAGTTCACATTCCGTATCTTGAAGCCTCAAGGTATTGCTCAGAAGCATTTTGGAATAGAAAAAGAAACGATATTACAAACCCGTCGTCGTATGTCGCGATTGTCCATTCCACTGATTCCATTAATCTTTTTTTCAACGTATGGTGTGATCAACCCGCTAAAAGTCTCAGAAGATGTGATTGGGCAATTAATTGTATTTGTTTCACTGTTTTTACTGTGTATTTTTACTGTGCCATTTTGCAAACATGTTTGGCAAGAGAAAGGCAGCCATTTAACACGGACGATAGTGATCACGCTATTGACCTTCTCCCCGCTTATTTTAGTCGGGCTGATGATGGCGGGGTATTATTACACCACGCTGCGCTTAGCAAACCGTTGGCTTGATAGCTTGTATTTATTATTGCTTTGGTACATCACATACAGTACTTGTTTGCGCGGCTTGACGCTGGTAGCTCGCAAATTGGCATACCAACGCGCAGTGGAACGTCGTGAAGCATTAAGGCAAGAAAGGCAAGAACAGCAGGAAGACGCTGAAAATGAGCCAATCAAAGAACCGCCGATGACCATTGAGTTAATCAGCCAGCAATCTTTACGCCTAACAACGATGGTACTGTTTATCATTTTTGCACTGGCATTTTATGGTATTTGGTCTGATTTTATTACGATTTTCTCGTTTTTGGATAGTGTGGAACTGTGGCGCTATGCCGATGTTTCCCCTGAAGGTAGTAATATCCTTCGATCCGTGACATTGGCAAATCTTATTTTAGCGGCGGTGATTATTATTGTTGCGTGGGTGATGACGCGTAATCTACCCGGGCTGTTAGAAGTACTGGTTTTATCAAGGCTTAAATTGAGGCAAGGATCAACCTATGCAATTACCACAATACTGACTTATATTATTGTTGGCATTGGGGCAATTGCCTCGCTTGGCATGATAGGTGTGACTTGGAACAAGCTACAATGGTTAGCTGCGGCTTTAACGGTTGGGTTAGGGTTTGGTTTACAAGAAATTTTTGCAAACTTTGTCTCGGGGATCATTCTTCTATTCGAAAGGCCGATCCGTATTGGTGATACGGTAACCATTGGGACATATTCAGGTACTGTTAGCAAAATTCGTATTCGTGCGACAACGATTGTCGATTTCGATCGTAAAGAAGTGATCATCCCCAATAAGGCTTTTGTGACAGAACGGCTGATCAACTGGTCTCTTTCAGATACCGTCACGCGGATCACCATTTCGCTAGGCGTCGCATACGGCTCAGATCTGGATAAAGTGAAACGCGTATTGCTTTTAGCGGCGACCAGTAATAGCAAAGTGATGACTGAGCCTGCTCCGAGTGTCTATTTCACTACATTTGGCGCGAGTACATTAGATCATGAACTGCGCTTCTATGTGCGCCAAATTGGTGATCGTAGCGTGACCAGTGATGAGGTGAATCGAGCAATAGATAGACTGTGTAGAGAAAACGGCATTGATATCGCCTTTAATCAGCTAGAAGTTCACCTGCACAATAATAAAGGGGAAGAGATACAGGAAGTGCAACGCTCCCCGAAACAAAACGGTCAAGAAAGCGAAAAATAATTAGGGTTCTTCAAAGCAAGTGATTGCTACCGCTTGCTTTTGTTGTTTTAAAATATAATCATTTTTAACAATATCAAGGGCTTTAAGAACAATATCAGTGTCGATATCTGAGGTTTCTAATAAATAAATTAAGTCAACGGCCAGTTGTGTTTCGAGAGGGGCGTCTTTAAGTGAGTCCATTCGTACTCCTTTTTACTTTGTGTATATTGTTATTCAATGTATTGATTTTCTTTATGTTCTATCGCTTTTTCAATGCGTAAAAGAGCTTGGCGGCAACGGTACAAACGACCTGCTAATGTCGCAAGATCTTTTTGGCATTGGTGTTGCAAACGGGAGTCCGTTAGCGTGGATAGCTGGAGCTCTTTTTCACTGACCATGGCTTGTAAACGGCGCTCATAATCTTGGTGTTGTGATAAACGTTCATATAAATCAATCTGTTCCTTTTTCTTAGTAAAGGATGATTCCTTTTCACGTAATGATTGAGTTGAAATTTCGCGGGAAATCGCCTGTATTTGGTGAACAATTTTTTCGGTAAGGAAATTCACTTGTTCTGTGTGGTTGAGCGTGACACTATGGCACAGTTGTTGGTAAAGGTTATTTAACTCTTTTTGGCAGTCCACTAAGCGCGTTGATTTATGGCTAAACAATTGCATATCAAAACGGGAATGGGAAAATTCGTTATCTTTAATGGGAGCAATACGGGTATCTAGCTCGTCAATTTGTTTTTTTAACGCATCTAATAAAGCTGGTATTTTCATTTTTTGTTCCCATTAAATGTGAAAAATCGCGTATAATTGATATTCAGCAACAAAACTCACTGCAAATAGACGGCTGCTTATTGCATTTTTATGGTACTTTACATAGATTCTACACTTTCGTGTTTACTACATGGCTTTTATTATGACCGCTAAAGAGCAACAACTGCAATTGATTAAAGAAAGTATCGCATCTATTCAAGATTATCCCATTAAAGGTGTGATCTTCCGTGACATTACGACTTTGTTAAATAATCCTGCTGCATATCAAGCAACAATTGATATGTTAGTTGAACATTATCAAAACAAAGGTGTCACTAAAATTGTAGGCACTGAAGCGCGTGGTTTTCTATTCGGCGCACCAGTAGCATTACGTTTAGGCGTCGGATTTGTTCCTGTTCGTAAAAAAGGGAAATTACCGCGTGAAGTATTAAGTATGACTTACGATCTTGAGTATGGCACTGACACACTTGAGATCCACAAAGACAGTATTTGCCCTGAAGATAACGTGCTAGTAGTTGATGAT
Source organism: Providencia rettgeri (assembly GCF_041075285.1). NCBI lineage: Bacteria > Pseudomonadati > Pseudomonadota > Gammaproteobacteria > Enterobacterales > Morganellaceae > Providencia > Providencia rettgeri. The sequence goes on from NZ_CP163512.1 coordinate 463,030, forward strand.
CTGCTGGCAACAGGGGGAACGATTGAAGCGACTGTTAAAATGATCAAACAACTCGGCGCAAAAGTCGTTGAAGCAGCATTTATCATCAGCTTGCCTGATCTTGGTGGTGTTGAACGCTTACAAAAAGAAGGCGTTTCTTCATATAGCCTTGTTGAATTTCCGGGCCACTAATCGTTATTTTTCCCCTATTCCTATCACAGTCTCGCCGTAAGGGTTGAGGCTGTGATAGCATGTACTATGATTATATTTATTCACGTATCATGTTAAATTACTGTGGGAACCATGAGCTATCAGGTACTTGCCCGTAAGTGGCGACCTCAAAAATTTTCAGACGTTGTTGGTCAACAACATGTCTTGACTGCACTTGCTAATGGGTTGGCGCATCAGCGGCTTCATCACGCCTATCTTTTTTCGGGTACCCGAGGTGTTGGGAAAACCACGATAGCCCGTCTTTTTGCCAAAGGTCTTAATTGCGAAACGGGGATTACGGCAACTCCCTGTGGCCAGTGTGCAAACTGCCTCGAAATTGAACAAGGTCGCTTTGTTGACCTGATTGAAATTGATGCGGCCTCACGCACTAAGGTTGAAGATACTCGTGAATTATTGGATAACGTCCAATATGCTCCAGCGCGTGGACGCTTCAAAGTCTATTTGATTGACGAAGTCCACATGCTTTCTCGCCATAGTTTTAATGCGTTATTAAAAACCCTTGAAGAACCGCCTGAGCACGTTAAATTTTTATTGGCAACGACAGATCCACAAAAATTACCTGTGACGATTTTATCGCGCTGCTTACAGTTTCATCTGAAAGCATTGGATGTGACTCAAATCAGTGATCAGTTGGATGTGATCCTCAATGCTGAAAATATTGAGCATGATCTGCGCGCTCGCCAATTAATCGCCCGGGCTGCTGATGGTAGCTTGCGTGATGCTTTAAGCTTAACTGACCAAGCGATTGCGATGGGTCAAGGGAAAGTGACAGCGAGCGTGGTTAGCCAAATGTTAGGCACATTGGATGACGAACAGCCGCTAGCGATTATTGAAGCCCTCGTGAGAGCCGATAGCATTGCTGTGATGGCTCAAGTGGAGCAAGCGGCGAGTCGTGGAGCCGATTGGGAAAATTTATTAGTTGAAATTTTATCACAGTTACATCGTATCGCGATGATACAACTGCTGCCTGCGGAACAAGAAACTGACCCCTCGTCGACGGAAGGGCGTTTACGGCAAGTGGCTAGGGTGGTTTCCCCCGCTGATCTGCAACTTTTTTATCAAACACTGTTGGTGGGGAGAAAAGAGCTTCCGTATGCGCCTGAGCGGCGTATGGGCGTTGAAATGACGTTGTTGCGTGCGTTAGCTTTTCACCCAAAGCGTGTGATTGAAGACATTGAACCCCCTCCTAGAATGGTGCAGCAGACGACAGTTGCGAGTCAGCCCGCTGCTCAACAACGTGTTGCACCACAAATGCCACGTCCAGAAAATTTGCCAGATAACAGCCCAACAGCGCAATTGTTGAAAGCTAGGCAGGCGCTACAAGCACCACAAAGTGAGGATCCTAGCCCAAAAAAGGCTAAACCGGTGACGCCTGAAAGGGCTAAGCCGGCGGCATCAGCACTTGAACGGCTGGCCGCCGTGACCAGTAAACATCAAAAAAATGTGGAAAACCGAGCCTCTCAGCCTGCGAAACCGGAAAAACCGCAACAGTATCAGTGGAAGCCTCAGAACGCAGCCGCCATGGCTGAGAAAGAGGCGATAACAACGCCAAAGGAAATTAAAGAGGCGCTTGAATACGAGAAAACCCCTGAGCTGGCGGTGAAAATTATCGAAGAAGGACGCGAACGAGATAGTTGGTCAGGTAAAATTGCACAATTAAAAATTCCTAAGCTAGTTGAACAATTAGCTTTGAATTCATATATCGAAGAATTAAGTGAATCGCAAATTGTTTTGCATTTACGTTCTGCTCAGAAACACCTTGATAAACCAGCGGCTCATAAAGCCCTGGAAGAGGCTCTGAGCGAATTATATGGTCGTACTGTTGAACTGAAAATCGTTCACGATGATAATAGCGAGGTGAAAACCCCGCTGGAATGGCGACAGGCGATTTATGAAGAAAAGCTGGCGCAAGCTCGTCAGTCTATTATTGCGGATAAAACGATTCAAAAACTGCGCTCAATGTTTGATGCACAGTTGGATGAAGAGAGTATTCGCCCCGTTTAACGCTACAGTCTCATTATTAAGCTGTAGCCTCAGTTGTGAGAGATAACTATGTTTGGTAAAGGTGGATTGGGTAACCTGATGAAACAGGCCCAGCAAATGCAAGACAAAATGCAAAAAATTCAGGAAGAAATCGCCAACTTAGAAGCGACGGGTGAATCAGGCGCGGGTTTGGTCAAAGTCACTATTAATGGTTCACACAACTGCCGTCGCGTGGAAATTGATCCTAGCCTGCTCGAAGATGACAAAGAAATGCTGGAAGATTTAATCGCTGCGGCATTTAACGATGCAGCACGCCGCATTGAAGAAACACAGAAAGAAAAAATGGCGAGTGTTTCCAGCGGCATGCAATTACCGCCAGGCTTTAAGATGCCATTCTAATGCAAACCAGTCCGCTTCTTGAATCATTAATGGAAGCGCTGCGCTGCCTGCCTGGTGTCGGGCCAAAGTCAGCGCAGCGCATGGCTTTCCAGCTATTACAGCGTGACCGCAGTGGGGGGATGCGCTTAGCGCAGTCGCTCACACGCGCTATGTCTGAAATTGGTCATTGTCGTGATTGCCGAACATTTACCGAACAGGAAGTGTGCAATATTTGCAATAATCCTCGTCGCCAACAAAATGGGTTGATCTGTGTGGTGGAAAGCCCCGCGGATATCTATGCCATTGAGCAAACAGGCCAATTTTCAGGGCGCTATTTTGTGCTTATGGGGCACTTATCGCCACTGGATGGGATCGGCCCGATGGACATAGGCTTGGATAGGCTAGAAGAGCGTTTGGCAACGGAAACGATTGTTGAAGTGATTTTAGCCACCAACCCGACGGTGGAAGGTGAAGCGACGGCGAATTATATTGGGCAAATGTGCGCGCAATATGGGGTAGCTGCGAGTCGTATCGCGCATGGTGTGCCTGTCGGTGGGGAGTTGGAGTTAGTCGATAGTACGACGTTGTCTCATTCGCTCTCCGGCCGCCTTAAACTTTGATATCCTCGTCATACTTTGCACTGTAGCGTTGTTGTCTTCATGCGTTAACCCTAGTCACATAGTGGTGTATGCTCCTAGGGATTAACGCATTGACGCCTAGCTACAGCACAAATTATTTAGAGGATATGATTGGAGATGAGTAAAATTATTCCTTTCATTAACTACCTTTAAAATGATTGCGGTTGTTATTATTTTCTTTCTAATCATTGGCTTTTGAGTTTGAACAGCTAAATTTTTTATCCCTTTCGCTTGAATTTCTGTTTTTCGCCCCCAATTAATCTGCATCGATAAGTCAAACCTATCCAATTAGATTGATGAAATAGAGGCGATTAATGAGTATGAAAGGACAGGAAACACGTGGTTTCCAATCAGAAGTTAAACAACTCCTCCAATTAATGATCCACTCTCTTTATTCCAATAAAGAAATCTTCCTGCGTGAGCTTATCTCTAACGCATCTGATGCGGCAGATAAACTGCGTTTTCGTGCACTGTCTAAACCAGAACTATATGAAAATGATGGTGAACTACGTGTACGTATCAGCGCGGACAAAGACAAAGGTACGCTGACTATTAGTGATAATGGGATTGGGATGAGCCGTGACGAAGTGATTGACAACCTTGGGACAATCGCCAAATCAGGTACCAAAGCTTTCCTTGAAACATTAGGCAGTGACCAAGTCAAAGATAGCCAAATGATTGGCCAGTTTGGTGTGGGCTTCTACTCGGCATTTATTGTTGCCGATAAAGTCACTGTACGCAGCCGTGCGGCAGGTGCGCCAGAAAACGAAGGTGTTTTCTGGGAATCAGCGGGTGAGGGTGAATACACCATCGCCGATATTGAAAAAGCAGAGCGTGGTACTGAAATCACGTTACATCTGCGCGATGACGAAAAAGAATTCCTTGATAACTGGCGTTTACGTTCAGTGATCAGCAAATATTCAGATCATATTGCTCTGCCTGTTGAAATCGAAAACAAAAACGAAGAAGACGGTACGGTTACTTGGGAAAAAATTAACCAAGCAAAAGCGCTGTGGACACGCAGTAAATCTGAAATTTCAGACGAAGAATATGTTGAATTCTATAAGCATATTTCCCACGATTATGCAGACCCATTAACATGGACCCATAACCGTGTAGAAGGTAAGCAAGAATATACTAGCTTGTTGTATGTGCCTTCCAAAGCGCCTTTTGATTTATGGAATCGTGACCAACAACACGGCTTAAAACTGTATGTTCAGCGTGTATTTATTATGGATGATGCAGAGCAGTTTATGCCAAATTACCTGCGTTTCGTCCGTGGTGTATTGGATTCGAATGATTTACCGTTGAACGTGTCTCGTGAAATTTTACAAGACAGCGCCCTGACTCGCAGCTTACGTAGCGCGTTAACGAAACGTGTTCTGCAAATGTTGGAAAAACTGGCAAAATCAGATGCGGAAAAATACCAAACTTTCTGGCAGCAATTTGGTCTCGTCATGAAAGAAGGCCCCGCAGAAGATATGGCGAACAGCGAAACTATCGCGAAACTTCTGCGCTTTGCGACAACACATACCGATAGCAACTTACAAAACGTGTCGTTAGAAGAGTATGTGAGCCGTATGGTTGAAGGTCAGGATAAAATTTATTATATCACCGCAGATAGCTATGCGGCGGCGAAAGGTAGCCCTCACCTAGAATTGTTCCGCAAAAAAGGGATCGAAGTGCTTCTGTTATCTGACCGTATCGATGAATGGATGATGAACTATCTGTCTGAGTTTGATGGCAAACAGTTCCAATCCGTCAGTAAAGCGGATGAATCATTGGATAAATTAGCCGATGAAAACAAAGCAGAGCAAGAAGAAGCAGATAAACAACTTGAGCCGTTTGTTGAACGCGTGAAAACATTCTTGGGTGAGCGCGTTAAAGAGGTGAAATTAACTCATCGCTTAACGGATACGCCTGCGATTGTGACCACCAATGCCGATGAGATGAGCACGCAAATGGCAAAATTATTTGCCGCAGCAGGCCAAGCCGCGCCAGAGGTGAAATATAATTTTGAGCTCAACCCTGCACATCCATTGGTGAAAAAAGCCGCTGAGATCTCAGATGAATCTGTATTTGCGGATTGGGTGGATGTCTTGTTGGATCAAGCTTTACTGGCAGAACGCGGTACATTAGAAGATCCAAACCTATTTATACGAAAAATCAATGAATTACTTTTAAAGTAATTTAAAATTGTATTTTCGTTTTTGAACATATTCCACGCTTTTGCTTATGCTTTAGCGTGGTTTTTTTCTTTTGCGAAAAAAGATAAATGCGAAAACGTTTACGTGTGTTCTTGAGTAAAGCGCCATGCTAATGGTATGGTAGCGTGTTTTCTTTTCAAATTATAAAAAACTAAATAGCAAGGGGTTTACGCAATGCGTATCATTCTGCTGGGCGCTCCGGGCGCTGGTAAGGGCACTCAAGCTCAATTTATTATGGAGAAGTTTGGGATCCCACAAATTTCGACAGGTGACATGTTACGTGCAGCTGTTAAATCAGGGAGCGAGTTAGGTTTGCAAGCTAAAGAGCTGATGGACAATGGCAAATTAGTAACCGACGAATTAGTTATCGCACTGGTTAATGAGCGTATCAAACAAGATGATTGCCGTAACGGCTTCTTGTTGGATGGGTTCCCTCGCACAATCCCACAAGCGGATGCAATGAAAGAAGCCGGCATCACCGTTGATTATGTTTTAGAGTTCGACGTACCAGATGAAATCATCGTAGAACGTATCGTTGGTCGCCGTGTTCATGCACCATCAGGTCGTGTTTACCACATCAACTTCAATCCACCAAAAGTGGAAGGTAAAGATGATGTTACGGGTGAAGAGCTGACAATCCGTAAAGATGACCAAGAAGACACGGTGCGTAAGCGTTTGGTTGAATACCATGCGTTAACAGCACCATTAATCGCTTATTATCAAAATGAAGCGAAAGTGGGTAACACGCAATATTTTAAATTAGACGGTACTCGCAAAGTTGCACAAGTAAGTGCAGAGTTAGCAAAAATTCTAGGCTAATAATGACACATATCATACGCGAAATTACAGTATTGATAACTGAAATTCGAATTATTTAGAGTATGAATGTATCATGTGAAGGCAGCGAATATCGCTGCCTTTCTTTTTATCTCACTAGATGATAAAAATTGTTATTTAACTGTGGTAAAGTTGGGAATGATTATCAATTAGGAGCTGTTTCATGTCAGAAAAAAAAACCGGCATTCTGTTAGCTAATTTAGGAACCCCTGATGCCCCAACAAGCTCAGCAGTTAGACGTTATCTAGCCGAGTTTCTTAGTGATAAGCGCGTTATTGATGTACCGAGTTTGATTTGGAAACCAATCTTATACGGGGCAATTTTGCCTCTTCGTTCATCGAAAGTGGCGAAACTCTATCAATCAATTTGGCTGGACGATGGCTCACCTTTATTAGTCTACTCATTGCGTCAAAAGCAAAAATTAGCCGAATTGATGCCAAATATCCCTGTAGAAATTGGGATGAGCTATGGTTCGCCGTCAGTAAAAAGTGCGATTGATCGCTTAATGGATCAAGGTGTGAATGATTTAGTCGTGCTACCGTTATACCCACAATATTCCTGTACAACTACTGCGGCGGTGTATGATGCGATAACGAGAGCGTTTGATGGGCGACGAACGCTTCCTTCGGTGCGTTTTATTCGCAGTTATGCAACCCATCCTGCGTATATCCAAGCACTGGTTGCATCAATTGAAGAAAGTTTTGCCAAACATGGTGAACCGGATCGGCTGGTATTGTCATTCCACGGCATTCCTCAGCGTTATTGTGATACAGGGGATATTTACCAACAAGAATGTGAGCAAACGGCTCAGGCGCTGAGAGAAGCGCTGAATTATCCAAGTGAGAAGGTGTTGCTTACTTATCAATCACGTTTCGGTCGTGAACCTTGGTTGATGCCATACATGGATAAAACAATGCATGAACTCCCCTCACAAGGCGTAAACTCAGTTCAGGTTATTTGCCCCGGATTCTCGGTGGATTGCTTGGAAACATTAGAAGAAATTAGCGAACAAAATAAAGAATTTTTTATCAGTAGTGGGGGCAGTAAATATAATTACATAACGGCTTTAAATGATAGTCCAAATAGTATTCGTATGATTAATTTGATTATTCAAGATGAATTAAACTAGGGGATCTTTTAAATTAGCATCAAAAAGTTCTGTAATCGATATATCAAAATTTCAAATATAGACTATAATAACTTATCTGAAATTAAAAACTATTAAAGAATTGTTATGTCTTTTGGAATTAATATGAGCAATGAGCAGCCGCCACGAGAAAGTGTTGAGCAGAAGTCAAATTCTACTCAACAATTTCACATTCAGCAGAATGACGAAATTGATCTTATGGCGTTATTGAGCGTTTTATTAAAAAATAAATTATTAATCCTCATTTTTACGGCACTGTGTATCGCTTTGAGTGCCGGGATTGTCAAACTGCTCCCTCAAAAGTGGAGTAGTACAGCCATCGTTATCCCACCTACCTCAGAAAATATGAAGGAGGTGAATGCATTAAAAGCCCAATTGGATGCCTTGGAAATCCCAATTGACTTAACTTCTCAACGTATTTTTAATACCTTTATTGACCAATATCGTTCTAAGGTGAATCAAAGTAATTATGTAAAAAGTACAGAGTATTATCATAAGTTGGTTCAAACCGTTGAACCGAAAGATGATACCGTAGCGCAGCAGCGCTTAGTGAATCAAATCATTAACAACGATATTGAAATCCAAGACCAATCCAAAGAGAAAAACAGTACTTCAAGCGATATCGTTTTGACATTTACGGCATCACAACCCACAGAAGCCCAAGATTTATTGGAGGGTTATATTCGCTACAGTGCATCCAAGGTCAGAAATCAGATTAAAAATGAGATAGATAATACGATTTCTCAACAGCTTATCTTTGCTACTGAATCACTTAAGCGTGAAGTGAGCAAAATTCAAACTGAGTATGACGTTAAAGTCGAAAGGCTAAAGCGTGCGGTTGATATAGCGAAAGCGGCGGGTATTGAAAAGCCCATTGCCAGTGACTCTCAGGCGATTAACGATGACCCAGATTACCCCATTGCGCTAGGGGCAGAGGCGTTAGAAAAGAAACTATTGATTGAGACTCAAAATCGTGATTTAGCCTTGATGAGCGAAAACCTACAAAATCGCCAAATTTACATCAATGAAATTAATGAGCTTAAAAGCAAGGAGCTGGCATTTACACCAGTGACATTTATTCTACAACCGGATTTGCCTTTGAGCAAAGATTCGCCTAAATCTGCATTAATTGTGGCATTAAGCGCCATTCTCGGGTTAATTTTAAGCTGTGCATTTGTATTAAGCCGCGAGCTATATCGAGATTATAAATTGCAAAATCAGTAAGCTCGCATTACAAAAGACAAACGATGAAGCCAGTATCTTCTTTGAAGGTGCTGGCTTTATTATATCGTGCTAGAATAGCGCGATGTTCCACTGTTAATCTTCTTATTATGAAATTCCCCGGTCAGCGTAAGTCAAAACACTATTTCCCTGTTAGTCTCAGAGACCCACTTTTACAGCCACTAAAAGAGACATTGGCTGATAACGAGAACTGTAAATCTTATATTGTGGGGATTGATCAAACCCTCGTTGATATTGAAGCAAAAGTGGATGACGATTTTATTCAACGTTATCAACTTAGCAAAGGGCATTCATTAGTTATTGATGATGATATGGCCGAGGCGCTATATATAGAATTAACGGATAATGCGTTGATTACCCATGAGTTTGCAGGTGGAACAATCGGCAATACGTTACATAACTATTCTGTGTTAGCAGATGATAGGTCGGTGTTGTTGGGCACAATGTGTAATAACATTCAAATTGGTAGCTATGCTTATCGCTACCTGTGCCATACTTCAAGCCGTATGGATCTTAACTATCTACAAGGTGTTGATGGACCTATTGGTCGATGTTTTACATTGATAACTGAAAATGGAGAACGGACATTTGCCATTAGCCCTGGTCATATGAACCGTCTGCATCCCATGAGTATTCCAGAGGATATTATTGCAGGGGCGTCGGCGTTAGTTTTAACCGCGTATTTAGTGCGCTGCAAACCGGGCGAAACTATGCCTGATGCGACAATGCAAGCAATCACTTATGCGAAAAAACATAATGTCCCAGTTGTTCTAACACTTGGAACCAAATTTGTGATAGCCCAAGATCCACAATTTTGGCGTGATTTCCTTGCGGAACATATTTCAGTCGTTGCCATGAATGAAGATGAAGCGCAAGAGTTGACAGGCCTAAGTGATCCGTTATTAGCCTCGAATATGGCACTTGATTGGGTTGACTTGGTGCTTTGCACCGCTGGTCCATCAGGGTTGTATATGGCGGGGTATACTGAAGAGCGTTACAAACGCACTACGCAACATCCATTATTACCTGGAGCAATAGCTGAATTCAATTTATATGAATTTAGTCGCGCTATGCGCCAGCAAGATTGCCAAGTACCGCTACGGATATTTTCACATATTGAACCCTATATGGGGGGACCTGAAAAAATCATGAATACTAACGGGGCTGGTGATGGTGCTTTATCTGCGTTATTGCATGATATTACAGCAAATTCTTACCATCGTTCAAATGTTCCTAACTCCAGTAAACATGAACGTCAATATTTAACTTATTCTTCATTAGCTCAAGTTTGTAAATATGCAAATCGAGTTAGCTATCAAGTGCTCACACAACATTCACCACGGTTAACTCGTGGGCTTCCGGAAAAAGAAGACAGTTTAGAAGAGGCTTATTGGGAGCGTTAAATAATCATATTTAGATTGTAATTTGTACAATTTAAAAATAAGTAATATAAAAAACAGGTTAATGTCGATATAGATATTAACCTGTTTTTTATATGCCCAATATAGCTATATCATTTATAAGTTAATAAAAGAATAAACTTAATTTGCGAGTAAGTTAGTGCTCCATTACTGACAATAAGTAATTAACTAGGTACATATCTATTGAATATTAAAATTGGACGAAAATAATATCACCAATGATGATAAATAATAAAAAACTGCATCCGAGATTATTAAGTTTCAATATTTCGAATGCAGTTATTTCTTTATTTAATATTAATTATATTTAACGTTACTTGGCGACGGCTAACTCTGCATCACCTTCAATAGCGTTAACTGTTTTTTGATCCTCAGCTTCATAACGCAATGCTTGTGGAACAGAGATTTTAATTGCGATAAACACCGCTAAGAAGCCACCAACCAGTTTTCCTAACAAAATAGGCAGTACCAGTGTTGGTTGGAAATTAGCCGTAAAGGCTAAATGGTCTCCGATGGTCGCTTGTGCACAGACACCGAATGCGACACACAGCACTTTATCTCTTGCACGCATATCTTTGAATAAATGATAAGTTGCAATAATGTTTGCCATCACCATGATGAAACCTAATGATCCAGTGTCAGTCAGTTTCAAGCGGTTGCTCAATGCACGTACTAACGGTTTACAATAACGCTGGAACAGGTAACAGATTGGGAATGTTCCTGCCAGCATGATACCAATGTAACCCGCTATCTCAATAGCACGGAAGAGCTCGTTTTGGTCTGCAAATAACGGGTCAAAGCCCCAAGCGCCAAAGATTTTGGTAAATACGCCTGTGAAGTGCTCGACAATAGAGAAGGCCAGAACCAGTTTGACAAAGGCATCCATAATTTTACCGAAGATCAAGAACCCAGTAACCATCAACATGGGACGGTATTTCAAGCCTGCGGCTAATAAGAAGCAGAAAACAAACAGTGGCATCAGGTATTGCAGCATCGTCAGAAAATCTAAGGTGAGCTGATGTGCTGCGGGGGAATTAGTCGAAATAATATCTCGCACAGGAATGTTATTGAATGTGATTAATAGCAGTGAAGCTAACACACCAAATGGGATAGAGATTAACCCAGCCATAGCACCAAGCGCGAGATATTTGTGATCTTTACGGTTCAACATGGTTAAGCCAACAGGGATCAGATACACAATTGTTGCCCCTGAGGTATAGCCAATTAACATTGCAGTGATCCACATGTCACGGTTGGTGGTTAACGCATCGGCAAGCTGGTAACCACCCATATCGACTGCGATGATCGATAATGCAGCGATAGACACATCGGAGCCGACAGAGGAGAAAACAGGGCCTAAAATATAAGAGATTAATTGAGAAAGTAACGGAACGGCAGCCATAATCCCTGCTTGAGCAAGAAATACGGGACCAATAGAGAAGATACCATTAACAAACTCTTTACCGAGATCGCTGGTGGGTCTAACAATCGAGGCGACAGCGCCAATAATGGCACCGCACATAATTAAATAAATAATATAATTTCCGAATTCAGCCATGGTAGGGTTTCCTTTTATTATTTTAGTGTCTTAATTGGCGAGAACGGGCAATGATGTCGCGATACTGTTCCATCACGCCTTGCATGTTTGTACCATCGGGGCATGTTATGGATGCATTACGCCTAACTGCCATATCGTGAGTCAGCCCTAACCCTTTGCGCGCCAATAAGGCCGCGCCAAGTGCCGTCACTTCACGGTTTGCTGGTGCTTCAATGTTTTTTTGTAATAAATTAGCTAAAAATTGCTTAAAGTACTGATTTGAAGAAAGCCCTCCATCGACAGAAATTGATTGTCCTAGTGGTGAAATTTTTTCCATTGCAAAAATGACTTCGGCAGAACGCGCGGCAATGCCTTCCAATACCGATTGCATCATGTCTTTTTTGTCGGTATCTAATGACAACCCCGCCCATAACCCGGCTGCGCTGCGATCCCAATAAGGACAACCTAAACCTGATAGTGCTGGTACAAAGGCTAAACCGCGTTTAATAGCTGGCTCTGCTCTAAAGTCACTCAGTTCATCGAACTGATCAAATAAGCCAATTTTTCTCGCCCAGTTAATGGCAGATGCGGCGTTATACACCCCCCCATCTAAGCCAAATACAGGCGCTTCATTCGGGAATTTCCAGCACAGTGTCGGTAATAAACCGCTTTCATGGGTTTGTGGGATTTCCGCGCCGGTTAGTGCTTGTAAAAATGCTCCTGTGCCAAAGGTAATTTTGGCGTCGCCTTTTTTACGGCAACCGTGACCAAATGTGCCAGCAAATTGGTCGACAATTACCGCAGTAACCGGGGTTAAGTGACCATCTAGGTTAATCGCACCAAAATCACCAATATTGTCTTTAATCGGTGGAAGGCAGTGGATCGGGACACCGAAAATCTCACACAATTCTTTATCCCACTCTAAGGTATGGATATTGAGCAATGAGGTGCGAGACGCCGAGTTATAGTCAGTCACAAATACACCACATAAGCGATCAAGGAAAAAAGCATCCATGGTGCCAATACGGAGTTTATTTTTATCAGCTAATGTCTTGGCACCTACCACATTTTCCATGATCCACCCCATTTTGCTGGCGGAAAAATAGGGGTCGAGGGGTAAGCCGGATTTGGATTGAACCAGCGGCTCTAATCCTGCTTCTTTGAGTTGAGAAATCGTTTTTTCAGTACGTAAATCCTGCCAAACGATCGCATTGTAAAGAGGTCGTTTGCTCTGTGCATCCCACGCGACAATGCTTTCACCTTGGTGACATAAACCAATGGCATCAACGACTTCGCAACTATTTAAGCACTTAATGATGTTGGTGAGTATTTCCTCTGGATCGTGTTCGACCCAACCACTGTTTAAGGTGATTTGTTTATGAGGAATGCTCATCGGGGAGTAATAGTGCCCGCCTTCTTCGAAGACCACGACTCGGGTTCCCGTTGTTCCCTGATCGATTGCGGCATAACGTTGATTGAGCATCACAGTATTCCCAGTGTTATAAATGTTGTAAATAGGTCTGTTTTTTTGCTTACTATCGTTTAATCGGAAATAAAGTCCACAAAAAACTCACAATAAGTTTCACTGATGTGACAAAACTCACAATAAAGTAACAATGTGAGTAGTTTTTGGGTTGTTGTTGTACTTAGTGTTGTTTTAGTTGTTGTGATTGTGGGAATTATGTGGTTTTATGTGTGCAAGTTTTAAGTAAAGGATCTCAGCCATGGATATTAATAATAAAAAAATTTGGGATGTCATTGTCATAGGCGGTGGTGTCATTGGCTGTGCAGTGACACGTAAATTCACATTGATGGGGGCGAAAACATTGCTACTTGAGCGAGGTGGTGACATCTTGTCAGGTGCAAGTAAAGCCAACAGTGCACTATTACATACGGGTTTTGACGCCACACCAGGGAGTCTTGAGCTGGAATGTATGCAAGATGGTTATCGCGAATTCCTTGAAATAAGAGAAAAGATGAATTTGCCGATCCTCGAAACGGGGGCACTGGTTGTTGCGTGGAATGACGAGCAACTGAGTAAACTACCGGGTATTGTTGAACAGGCACATACTAACAATGTATTAGATGTCGTACTGATCGATAAAGACGAACTCTACCGCCGTGAACCCCATTTAGCAGACGGTGCGCTGGCTGCGGTTTCTGTTCCCGGTGAAGCCGTGATTGACCCGTGGAGCACACCGTTATCTTACTTAACACAAGCAGTAAAACATGGTGCACAATACCATTTTCACTGTGAAGTGAAAGGGGGGGAGCTCAATGAGAGAGTGTGGCATTTAACCACAACTAAAGGTGAGTTTTCTGCTCGATTAGTGATTAATTGTGCGGGAATTAATGGTGATATTGTTGAATCAATTTGCCATCCATCCCCCTTTCAAATAAAACCGCGCAAAGGGCAGTTTTTGGTGTATGACAAAGCCGCTGCCGCAGATATTAATGCGATTATTTTACCTGTGCCGACAGCCATCACAAAAGGGGTTTTGTTATCAAAAACGATTTTCGGTAATTTATTATTGGGGCCTACTGCCGAAGAACAAGATGACCGCTGGAAAGCAGAGGTCAAACAAGAGGTTATGGAGGATTTAATCGCTCAAGGTTCACGCATGTTACCTTCTTTGCACAATTACAGTGTGACTGCCACCTACGCGGGCTTACGCCCTGCAACAGAAGAAAAATATTACCGCATTAATGATTACCCTGAAAAACAATGGATTTGCGCAGGGGGGATCCGTTCCACCGGCTTAACATCAGCGCTAGGTGTCGCCAATTATTTGGGGAAACTGTATCAACAAAATTTCACACCGCTATTTGAATTATCGCCACCAGAAGAACTTATTTGGCCAAGTATGCCTGTGATTTCAGAATACCATCAGCGTGATTACCAATGTAAAAGTAATGGCGGCATTGTGTGCCATTGCGAGTTAGTGACGCAACGCGAAATTGAAGCCACATTTGATTCAGATATTCCTCCCGAATGTTTAGGGGCTTTGCGCCGTAGAACGCGAGTTATGATGGGGCGCTGCAATGGGTTTTATTGCAGTAGTCAGGTGGCGGAAATTATTAATGGCCGTTTTGACCATACACTGGCAGTGGAGGCTGTGAAATGAGTTTACATTATGATGTGATTATCATTGGTTCAGGGCCAACTGGCGTTGCTGCGGCTCACACTCTACGCCGTCGCGGAATTAAAAATATTGCTATCCTTGAGCGTGAAGCTCACGCTGGGGGCGTTCCTCGCCATTGCCAGCATCCAACATTTGGTTTGTTGGTATTTAAAAGGCCGATGAAGGGAAATCAATTTGCGGCGAAAATCGTTGAAGATCTCGGTGATACGCCAATTTTTACTCGTAGCACCGTCACGCAGCTTCATCCTAACGGAAAACTGACAGTGTCTACTGCGGATGGTTTAGTTGAAATGCAGGCTAAGCGCATTTTGATTGCAACGGGTGTTCGTGAGACACCTCGTCATCCGCGTTTGGTTTCAGGGCTTCGTCCACAAGGTGTTTTAACCGCTGGGGCATTACAGCAGTTTGTTTACCTCAATGGTAAAAAGCCATGCCGTAACCCAGTCATTGTGGGGAGTGAATTAGTCAGTTTTTCTGCGCTGTGGACATTGAAAAATGCTGGTGTGAAAGCCCAAGCAATGGTCGAAAGTGGGGAACGTATTCTGGCATTTAAGCCTGCCACCTTATTTGCCAAAACAATGGGTACTCCCGTGTATTTAAACAGCAAAATTACCGAAATTGGTGGTCTTGACCGTGTAGAATATGTGATGGTGGAAACCAAAGGTAAAAGCCACAAAATTGTGTGTGATGCGGTTATTTTTACCGGGCAATTTGTGGGGGAGAATACACTTATCCGCAAAAGCCACCTTGACTTTGAGGCGAGCACAGGTAAGCCAGTGACCGATCAATTTAGTCGTTGCTCAGATGGGATCTATTATGCTGCGGGCAATATGTTGCATCCTGCGGATATGGGAGACCAGTGCTACCAAGAAGGTTTATTAACAGGTGAGTATATTGCGAATGATTTACTCGCCAATCATCACCAGTCGCAAATTAAATCTGTACAGCGCATTCCTGTTAATAGCGACCGGAATATCATTTTTAGCGTACCTGCTTGTATCGATGTGGATGCACTTTCTAAAGAAAGTATCGATTTCAATATAAAGGTCGAACAAGCCGTGCAAGGGACAATTAAAGTCATGGCGGGGAATACGGTTCTGTATGAGAAAAAGCACCGCTGCTTACCGACAAGGCGCATTTTATTGAAAAATATCGATTTAACAAAAATACAACCGGATGCTACTGAAATTCGTATCACTGTTGTATAGTGCAGGAAACGTTAAATGGTCAAGAAGGATTAAACTATGTGTGAAGGGCGCTCTTCAAAAGTACGGCATCAAACCATTATTGAGTTATTGTCGACTCAAGGCCAGGTGTACGTGCAGGAGCTCGCAAAGCATTTTAATGTCGCGCAGGAGACTATCCGTCGAGATCTCAGTAAGCTGGAATCACAAAAGTTACTCAAGAAAGTTCACGGTGGGGCGGTGAATATTCAGTCAAAATTTGAGCGAAATTTTACTGAACGTGCCCAAGCTGCCGTGGATGAAAAAAAAGCCATTGCCATTAAAGCGGCGGAATATATCAAATCAGGGGATACCTTATTTATTGATTTTGGTACGACCACATTTGAATTTAGCCAACGTGTTAAATTGATAGATAATTTAACGGTGATCACCAATTCCCCGTTATTAGCCACGACGCTGCAAGAAAATCCGTCTATTGAAACGATTTTAATTGGTGGGCAGTTTAATGCCGCGCAAAATGCATGTTTAGGTGCTATCGCACTGAAAAATATTGCCGAGTTTTTTGCTGATTATGCGGTGATTGGCGCAGGGGCTATCCATTCATTACATGGCGTGATGGATCAGCATGTGGATGAAGCAGCGATTGCACAAAAAATGATGGAAAACAGTGACAAGTTAATGGTGTTGGCGGATGGTACTAAGGCGAATAAGCATGCCATTAATTTTGTGACCAATTGGGATAATGTCGATTATTTAGTGACAACCAGTAAAGAATTTAAATTACCCGAAAATAAAAAGCGACCAAAAACCAAAATCATTGTCGCTGATATTGAGTAAGTTTTAACGTCGCATCTATTTAAACCTATCCCTTGGAAAATAATTCGTTATTTTTCACGGGATGACTATGCCTATAATTTGAATACACCAACATCAGGAATTATTATGAGCCTTTATTTTATTGCCTGCCCTTATTCAGATCCAGATAGTAGTGTCGTGGAAATGCGTTTCCAAGAATGCACCAAATTTGCAGCTGAGCTTGCTCTTAAAGGAATTGCGACCTATAGCCAAATCACAATGACACACCCAATAAATCAATATCTTGCATCTCAAGGACAAAAAGTTGCTTGGTCATCGATTGATATGGAGTTCTTAAAACGTTGTGATGGTCTCATTGTATTGACATTACCCGGATGGGAAAAAAGTGGCGGCGTGGCGGCAGAAATTCAATTTTTTAAAGATAAAGGGCTGCCAGTTTGGACCGGTGATGAGTTTATTCTTCATCATTCACAGTAATGCGTTGTAGTAAAAAAGGAAGCCGTTGGCTTCCTTAAAGTTTTTACTTGGTGAAAGAATTAATGGATTGGCTTTAGATATTCCTCTAAATTTTTGCCTTCACCATTTGTGTCGTTGTGACCATCAAGCATATCATCGATAGTACAACCGAACTCTTCCACATCATTACACATCAATGTGGCCATGGATTTGGCAATTTCATGTTCACCAATAATGATATGATCGGCACCGCGCTCTTTAATAAAGCTGACTTCATCATCGTAGTGAGCACGGACAATTACCGTCACGTCAGGATTCATCTCTTTCGCAGTGGCGACGATTTCACCTGCTTCATAACCATTCGGGATAGTTAATAATAAGGTTTTAGCACACTCAATACGGGCAAGGCTGATGATCTCTTTATTCGCACCATTACCGAGGATTGCACTAAAACCATTTTCAGCCAGTTCTTCAAAGCGAGCACGGGTGTCTTCCACTACCACAACGGGGATTTCACGTCTACGCAGTTTGTCCGCTAACATGCCACCCACACGCCCATAACCGACGATGATTGCGTGACCACAAATATCGACAGGCACTTGGGTTTCTTCTTCCAGAGTTTCCTCCAGAAGTTGCTCTTCGATCGTTTCTGTTTTTTCGAGGTATTTATCTAATAAAGTAAATAATACCGGGTTAAGCATAATAGAAACGATAGCCCCTGCTAATACTAAGTTTTGTGCGTCTTTATCCATCACGCCGAGGCTTAGCCCCATTCCCGCTAAGATAAACGCAAACTCACCAATTTGCGCAAGGCTGACGGAAATAGTCAATGCGGTTCGACGTGAGTGCCCAAACATCCTTACAAGCACTAATGCTGCCGCCGACTTACCAATGATAATAATAGCCAGAACCGCTAAGATCCCCAGTGGTTGTTGGATAAGCACCATTGGGTCGAAAAGCATCCCGACGGAAACGAAGAACAGAACTGCGAAGGCATCACGCAGTGGTAAGGTATCTTGTGCTGCACGGTGGCTGAGCTCAGACTCATTTAACACCATACCTGCGAAGAACGCACCTAATGCAAATGAAGCATCAAAGATAGCAACTGCGGCATAGGCGATCCCTAACGCAAGAGCAAGAACGGCTAAGGTGAATAGCTCACGAGAACCTGTTGATGCAGTGCGTGATAAAATCCATGGGATGACCTTACGACCTACGACAATCATAATAAATATGAATAGAACAACCTTACCAATTGTCCACGCAAGGCTTAGTGCAAGTTCGCTAAAGCTTGCATCATCGGTATTCATAATAGCGGCAGCGGCAGGTAGCAGTACCAAGGTGAGAACCATGGCTAAGTCTTCTACAATTAGCCAGCCGATAGCAATCTGCCCACGTTGGCTTTCAATAAGTTGCCGTTCTTCTAATGCACGTAATAACACAACGGTACTGGCGGTTGAAAGACACAAACCAAAAACAATACCAGTGAAAATGCCCCAGCCAAATAACATGGATAGGCCAAGACCTAAAAGGGTAGCTACCGCAATTTGTGCAATCGCACCTGGAATAGCAATGGCTTTAACGGCCAATAAATCTTTCAGTGAAAAGTGTAAACCCACACCAAACATCAGCAAGATAACGCCGATTTCAGCGAGTTCAGGTGCAAGGGCTTCATCTGCCACAAACCCTGGGGTAAATGGACCAGCAAGGACACCTGCAGCGAGGTAGCCCACTAGAGGGGAGATTTTTAATCGCTGTGCGATCATACCTAACAAATATGCAAGGGCGAGACCACCAACAATGGTTGTGATTAAGGGCGTTGAATGCTCCATTTAGTCTCCTCTGGTTAGTATGAAAAATATAAGGTGGGTACATGCCGTTGACTTTTAAAATGAGGCCTTCATTTTAAAATGCCAATTTGCATGTTTTTTTATATTAACTTTTTTTGAGAAATATTTCCTTAAAAAAATGAAATGTTTTTAAAAAAAATGCAGATTAAAGGCGCTAAATCGTTACAAACTTTAGGATTAGGGGATTTTTAGCTGAAATTTTTATGAAATATGGTAGGAAAGACCCACACTTATTTTTAAGTAAGTGTGGGTAAAATAAGAAAATAAACCTATTTATGACCGATATTTGGTAACAATACTGTAAAAATCCCAAGTAATGGCAAGAAAGCACAATAATGATAAACTTGCTCAATACTGGTTTGGTCAGCAATATGGCCTAAAACGGCTGCGCCCACACCGCCCATTCCGAATGCAAGACCAAAGAACAACCCTGATACCATGCCGGTTTTACCGGGGATTAGCTCTTGCGCATACACCAAAATAGCAGAGAAAGCAGAGGCTAAAATCATTCCAATGATAACGGTCAACACCCCCGTCCAATACAACGAGGCATACGGTAAAATGAGGGTAAAGGGGGCAACCCCGAGGATTGAGAACCAAATAACGTATTTACGGCCTATTTTGTCGCCAATTGGACCGCCAATCATTGTGCCGGCGGCAACGGCGAATAAGAAAACAAAGAGGTGGACCTGAGCATTTTGCACGGAAACACCAAACTTTTCTATCAGATAAAAGGTGTAATAGCTACTAATGCTGGCCAAGTAGAAGTATTTGGAAAAAATCAGTACCAGCAACACGGCTAACGAGCCAATAACTGCCTTGCGAGGAAGAACTTTAATATTTGCAGTATTAACGGGTTTTTTACTCGCAGCACGGTGTTGTTGCTTATACCAATTGCTCACTTGCAGTAAAATCACAATGGCTAATAGCGCCGCGAGGGAGAACCAACCCAAGTTGCCTTTCCCATAAGGCTCTATAATTAATGCTGCGAGCAGTGGTCCTAATGATGCCCCTAAGTTACCGCCCACTTGGAAAAATGATTGTGCTAAGCCGTGACGACCACCTGAGGCCATTCGTGCCACACGGGATGATTCAGGGTGGAAAACTGAAGATCCTGTCCCGACTAAAGCTGCTGCAAGTAGGATCGTAGGGAAGGTTTCTGCCATCGCTAATAAGATTAAGCCGGTTAATGTAAAACTCATTCCAATTGGTAAGGAGTAGGGTTGTGGGTGCTTATCTGTATAGTAACCAATCACTGGTTGCAGCAAGGAGGCAGTAATCTGATAGGTCAGAGTGATCATCCCGATTTGCGCGAAGCTCAGTGAGAAATCAGATTGCAATAAAGGGTAAATCGCTAGGATTAGCGATTGGATCATATCGTTTAATAAATGGGAGACGCTGATCGCCGTCAGAATACTGAAGACTGTTCTTCCTGTTTTATTCACCGTCTTAGATGGATTTGTGTTATTTGGGGTTGTGGTTTGCTCACTCATTGTTATCTACTTTTTGTGTTGCGTAATTGTTATCAATATAACTGAAATACAATTTATTGAAATGAATAAATGAGTCCAATGAAAAAATAACCTCAGTGAATTATTTGACGATGATCTCATTTTTATGAAACGAATTTCTTATTCTGCAAGAGGTATCAAATCTTGCTCATATTTTTATGCTATAAATCTGCGGGTGGTGACAAACTATAATCTAATATTAACGAATAAAAATTCCTATACCAGCAGGGAGAAGTGTATGAAGTTTGCATTTAAAGCATCCGCATGTGCATTAACCGTAGCGTTAGCGTTAATACCCGCGACGATGGCAAACGCGTGGGAAAAAGACAAAACCTACAATATCACTATTTTGCACACAAATGACCATCATGGTCACTTTTGGCATAACGATCACGGTGAATACGGCTTAGCTGCACAAAAAACTGTCGTTGATGACATTCGCAATGAAGTGGCGAAACAAGGTGGCAGTGTGCTGTTACTCTCTGGTGGTGATATCAATACGGGTGTGCCAGAATCGGATTTACAAGATGCTGAACCTGATTTCAAGGGGATGAATTTAGTGGGTTATGATGCCATGGCACTGGGTAATCATGAGTTCGATAATCCACTTGAAACGCTGCGTCAGCAAGAAAAATGGGCAACATTCCCATTCTTATCCGCCAATATTTATCAAACCAGCACAGGTAAACGCCTGTTTAAGCCTTATCACATCTTTGATAAACAAGGTGTAAAAATTGCAGTAATCGGGCTAACCACGGATGATACTGTGCGTATCGGTAATCCAGCGAATTTCCCTGATGTCGAATTCCGTGTCCCCGCAGACGAAGCGAAAAAAGTAGTGGAAGAACTGCGTCAGACTGAAAAGCCTGACATTATCATCGCCGCAACCCATATGGGCCACTATGATGATGGCAAACACGGTTCAAATGCACCGGGTGATGTTGAAATGGCGCGTAGTTTGCCTGCTGGTTACTTAGATATGATAGTGGGTGGTCACTCACAAGATCCTGTTTGTATGTCCCAAGAAAATAAAGACTACAAACAAGCGGATTATGTGCCGGGCACACCTTGTGCACCAGACAATCAAAATGGTACTTGGATTGTTCAAGCCCATGAGTGGGGTAAATATGTTGGACGGGCTGATTTTGAATTTAAAAACGGCAAATTTACCTTAAAACACTATCAGTTAATCCCGATTAACTTGAAGAAAAAAGTCACTAAAGAAGATGGCAGCAGCGAGCGCGTTTATTACACGCATGAAATTGCCCATAATCCAGACATGATGAAGTTGTTGACACCATACCAAGAAAAAGGTGACAAGCAATTAAGCGTTAAAGTGGGCTCAGTTGAAGGTAAACTTGAAGGCGATCGTAGCAAAGTTCGTTTTGAGCAAACCAATATGGGGCATCTTCTGTTAGCGGCTCAAAAAGAGCGTGCAGGTGCTGATTTTGCCATTATGAGTGGTGGTGGGATCCGTGATTCTATCGAAAGCGGTGATATCACTTATAAAGATGTGCTTAAAGTTCAGCCATTTGCTAATGAATTAGTTTACGTTGATTTTAAAGGGGATGAAGTCATTCCTTACCTGACTGCGGTAGCGAATATGAAACCGGATGCAGGGGCCTATGGTCAATTCTATAACGTAAACTTAACGTTGAACAAAGATGGCACCATTAGTGATGTGAAAATTGATGGTAAGCCTGTTGATCCGGCCAAAACGTATCGAATGGCAACGTTGAATTTCAATGGGATTGGCGGTGACGGTTATCCGAAAATTGACAACCACCCGAATTACGTCAATACCGGCTTTGTCGATGCGGAAGTACTCAAAGGATATATTGAAAAACATTCTCCGCTGAAAGCGGCAGACTATGAGCCAAAAGGTGAAATTATTTATAATAATAAATAATTTAATCATGATTACCTTGAAAGCCTCACCGCTTGCGGTGGGGCTTTTTGTCGTTATGATTTAGAGCAAGAAAACACGAGCGACTAAACGAGGGCCTTCATAAATATCAAATGAATGATAATTTACTAAATACTCATGAGGTGCATGATCAACAAGAAAGCGCACAGTTCCTCGGCTGATTTGTCGACTATCGCTATTGCGTAAATGAAACTCTAGTTGGAATACTACACTCCAAGATTCAGCGGGTTTGATGCTAAAACGTGCAACAGCATAGTAAGGCCCAATTGCTGGCGGCTGTTGCCTACCGCCTTCTTGAGCAGATAACCATTCAATCGTCGCTGTGACTATCACGGGGTTAATATTATTTACGTATTTCAGCGAAGGTTGCATTGAGTACGCTGGCGAGATCGTTAGGAGCAAGCTCAATATCTAATCCACGTTTTCCACCGGAAATAAACATAGTGTCATATTGCTGAGCTTGGTCGTCAATTACCGTTGGCAAACGCTTCTTTTGACCTAAGGGACTGATGCCACCCAATAAATAACCAGTGGTTTTTTGCGCGATTTGCGGATCTGCCATTTCCACTTTTTTCACTTTAAACACTTTAGCGACTAGTTTTAAGTCGAGCTGACCTGAAACAGGGGTGACAGCAACAGCGAGTGTTTTTTGGTCGCCATTTAATGCCACAAGTAACGTTTTAAAGACTTGTTTGGCATCTAGACCTAATTTACGCACCGCTTCATCACCAAAATTGCTTTCATTTGGATCATGCTCATAAGGGTGTAATGTGAAATTAATTTTTTGTTTTTCCAGTAATTTAACAGCAGGGGTCATTTTGGGGCCTATTAGTTATCTTTGACACAGTGGCGTAAATATTCAACAAGACTACCTTCACCAAAGAGGTGTAATGCACCGACAGCAACCACATAATTTCCCTTAGGAAGTGATTTTAGCTGTTCGCTCCAATCCGCATTACGTTTATCCATTAATACTTGATAGACATCTTCGCTGAAGGTATTTGGCAAGGTCATGGAGTGATTGGGGCGATAATCTAACCACCAACTAATCATCGTTTGTAGTGAACGTGCGTTTGCCCGCCAATGAATTAATGAGTCTTGCAAAAGCGCTAACCCATTATTAGGCAAGGAAAGCAGCAATTCAACTTGTGATGCGCTTCCTTCCAACTCAATGATCGGTTTTAGCTGAGTTTGTGCATTGCGAATGAGCTGATAATCTATCCCATAGTGGCCTCGCAGGCCAAGCCCTTGTGCTTGCGTTGCTTGTAACAGCAAGGCAATTTGCCATGAAGGGAAGCTATCAAACTTTTCGGGGGGTTGGTGGATCTCTTGGCAACACTGCAAAAATAGCGCGTATTGTTCTTCACTTAAACGTTGCTGTACGGGGAGTTGATCATCAATATGGTGGGGAAATGGGGATTGTATTTGGGTGATATCGGCTTCAACAATTAAGGCATCCGCATGATTAAGTTTATCAAGCAGTATGGCAGATAACGGAAACATATTTTCAGTTCCCATATGAATGCTGCCCACAATATGCAGCTTAAGATCGTTAGATAAGCGGATATCAATTGCAGGGTAAGGGTATACCGGTGCTGTTTCCATATGGAGCCAATTTTTTAAATTTTCGAGCAGTTTTCCCATCATTCTTTACCCTGCATTGTTCTTGATTGAATAGGTTAAACAATCTCTCGCCAATTTGCGAATGTTACGCATCTATTACGCATTTTTCGTCTTTATTAATGAAAATTGAAAATAGCCGTGAAGAAGAACTTCAATTATGGTTTTAAGAGGTGAGCTAGTCTGTTAACAAGGTGGCGTTATCAATTGGTACATACCAACGGGCGAGTAATGGCCAATAGCGGTCAACAACATTATGATTGCCCCCATAAGGGGGCAAATTGAATTAGCTATTTTTATTAATATTTTTAAACACACTTAATAACGTAAATAAACTGAATGAACTAAACACCATTTCAATACCAATTAGCGTCGTTAATAAGGTAATAGAGGTTAATGGTCCATTTCCAACAAGCAGAAAAGCAATAAAGAAATCTAATAAACCAATTAGGATTTGTAGCCAACCACTCGGGAATTTTATTTGTTGAAAGCCGACATATAAGCGAATAACACCACCGACAATAAATAACGCAGCGACTAAAATGGCAAGGGCGATTAGACTTTGCAGAGGGTCTTTAATAAAAGAGTAGCCGACGATGATATAGATTAGGCCAATCACAAAGCCAAACAAGCGAGACCATCCGGTATAAATAACGGTGCTGAGTATGCTAACAATCGCACCGACACCACCAATAATCAGTAAAACGCCGAGTACCGTACTGACTGCAATACCTGAAATCATCGGGTTAACAATACAAAAAAGGCCGCCAGCCAGCAGTAAAAAAGATAAAATTAATAAAAACGTCCGCTGTTTTTTAAATTCCTCACCCGCGAGTTTAGCGAGTTTATCACGATCAATATTAAGCATTTTGCGCTCCAAATATTAAATAGCTATTTATTTAATAGTATAGACTTAGCTGGCAAAAAATAGCATTAAAGATTGTGCGATTTAAATAAGAACAGGCTGAAGGGGAAATTATTATCTTATTTGGATGGTTAAAATTGGGCTAAAAGGGCAGAGTATGACTCCACCCTTTTTTGTGGTTATTTTTCAGGTTTAAAACGCAGTAGGCGGTTTGCATTACTGACTACGGTAATGGACGATAACGCCATTGCCGCACCTGCGACTACTGGGTTTAATAAAGTCCCTGTAATCGGATACAAAATACCAGCTGCGATAGGAATACCTAATGTATTGTAAACAAAGGCACCGAATAGGTTTTGTTTCATATTACGTAAGGTGCCTTTTGAAATAGAAACGGCATCGGCAACACCGTGTAAACTTTGGCGCATCAATGTGATAGAGGCCGTTTCAATGGCGATATCACTGCCGCCGCCCATGGCAATACCGACATCTGCGCGGGCAAGGGCAGGGGCATCATTAATGCCATCGCCGACCATCGCGACTTTGTGACCTTTAGCTTGTAATGCTTCAATTGCCGCCGACTTGCCATCTGGCATCACCCCAGCAATCACTTCATCGATCCCCGCTTCCTTGGCAATCGCATTGGCGGTTACTGGGTTATCCCCCGTTAACATCACCAAACGAAAGCCTTGTTTATGTAAGCGAGCAAGAGCACTAATGCTGTCTTCACGCAGTGGGTCGCGAATAGATAACAAGGCGGCGACTTTACCATCAACTGCCAGCAGTACAGGGGTCACCCCTTGACTGGCTTGTTGATGAAGAATATCGTCGACCTCCGTAGTGTCTACGTGATTTTGGGTTAACAGGGCTTGGTTACCTAACAAAATGGTTTTGCCGTTAATGATGGCGCTCACCCCTAAGCCTGCTAGGGTTCTAAATTGCTCATTGGTAGGGAGAGTTAACCCTTCCGCTTTTGCTAACACTGCGCGCGCTAATGGGTGGTTTGAGCCATTTTCCAAAGAGGCGGCGAGTTGCAATGCGCTATCTTGATCAAAACCATTGAACACATGGATATTAGTAACCTGAGGCATACCTTCGGTCAATGTGCCTGTTTTATCAAAGACGATAGTGTCCAATTCGCTGGCTTGTTGTAATGCATCCGCATCACGCACTAGCACCCCAAATTCTGCTGCACGGCCGACACCTGAAATTATCGACATCGGTGTTGCTAGCCCTAAAGCGCAAGGACAGGCAATAATTAATACGGTAGTGGTGATAACCAAAGCATAGGTAATTTGCGGTGCAGGACCAATAAAGTACCAGATAGCACCTGAAATCAACGCGATAGCAACCACGACGGGGACGAAAATGGCTGAAATTTTATCCGCCATTTGGCCGATTTGTGGTTTACTGCTTTGTGCTTGGCGAACAAGGTGAATAATTCGCGCTAATGTGGTTTGACTACCTACCGCCGCCGCACGAAATAGCACAGTACCATCTTGCACGACAGTACCTGCGTGCACAGAGTCGCCTAAGCTTTTTTGCTGTGGGATAGGTTCACCCGTAAGCATCGCCTCATCTAACCAAACCTCTCCTTCGATGATTTCCCCATCGACAGGTACGCGATCACCCGTTGCCAAGCGTAAGATCATGCCTTTTTTTACGTGTTCCAATGGCAAATCCACTTCGCCCTGTTCTGTGACAACTCGTGCGGTTGGTGGTGTTAAATCTAACAATCGTTCAAGGGCTTTCGATGAACGCTGGCGTGCTCGTTGCTCTAAAGCGTGACCAAGGTTGATTAGACCGATAATCATTGCACTGGCTTCGTAATAAAGGTGGCGAGCTTGCTCAGGGAACCATTCAGGCCAAATATTGACGACGATGGAGTAGAGCCATGCAGCTCCTGTACCAAGAGCAACCAAGGTGTCCATGGTGGCACTGCCGTTTTTCAAACTTTGCCATGCGCTACGATAAAAATGCCCACCAGCAAACACCATCACGAGGAAGGTTAATACCCCAATGGTGAGCCATATGGTGTGATTTTGTTCAGTCAGCACCATATTATCGCCCATCATCCCCCATACCATAACCGGGATCCCAAGGGCTAAGGCTAAGGCTGATTGCCAACGGAAACGGCGCATATTGGCTTGAGCCACCTCTTGTTGGCGTTCACGACGCTTGGCTTCATCTTGAATGATTTCAGCGCCATAACCCGCTTTTACCACAGCACTGATCAGGTCATCAGGATCGGCGGTTCCTGTCACTAATGCACTGCGTTCTGCTAAATTTACTCGCGCATTTTCCACACCTGAAACGCGACTGAGTGCTTTTTGCACTTTATTCACACAGCTTGCACATGTCATGCCATCAAGCAGTAACTGAACGCTATCATCGGTTGGGGCGATGTCAGGCTGTTCGCCTAAATCAGACTCTTGTGCCGGAATGTCACAAATTGCCGCTGAATCAGCTTCCGGCTGTTCAGTTTGGGGAGTCAGCGGCTCAGTTTTTGGGTGAGAACCCTCTTCTGTGGCTTGGTAACCCGCAGCGTTGACTGCTGCAATTAACGCCTCCACTGGTGCAGTTCCTTGCACTATCGCAGATTGGGTATCCACTTGTGCGCTGTCTACGCCATCAACGGCTTCAAGTGCTTGTTGGGTTTTCGCAGCACATTTCATACAACTTAAGCCAGAAAGAGATAAAGTCACTTTATTGGATTGGGGTACTTGCGCCTTGAAGCCTGCTTGCTCAACCGCACTAATTAAAGTTTGAACGTCAGCAGTGCCATACACGTTTGCCTGCGTCGTATTCACCACCGCAGCAACAACACCTTCGAGATCTTCAAGGGCTTTTTGCGTTTTATCTGCACATTTCATACAGTTCAAACCGGAAAGCTGCAATTTAACGTCGGGTGTTGATGCCACCTCAGCTTGATAACCTGCTTCAGTAATGGTACTGATAATATCAGCAACATTGGCATCACTTTCCAAAACGGCGTAATCAATGGTGACGTTTACATTTGCCACATCACCGCGCGCTTCTAACGCTTTAGTGACAGAGCCGACACAGTGCATGCAGCTTAGCCCCTGTAATTTTAAGATAATTTTATTACTCATTTTGCAACCTCCAAACCCGTTTGATAAATTGGGTCTATAACTTTATCTACAATTAGGTCTATACTCGTCATACTTTAAGTTGCAGCGTTGTTGATTACGTCCATCCGCTCCAGCCAAATACTGATGTATGCTCCTCGCGGCTTATTTGCTTATTGTGTAACTGCAACTTGAATTATGTGAGTCTATAATTCGACGATGTGAAAAGGTTACACCTTCCAGTAAGGTTAAGGTCAAGGGGATATGATGAATATTAGTGAAATTGCCAAAAAAACTGGGCTAACTGCAAAAGCAATCCGTTTTTATGAAGATAAAGGGCTGATTACGCCACCCGAGAGGGGCGAAAACAGCTACCGTTATTATCAAAAACGCCACCTAAACGAATTGGTATTGCTAAAACAAGCGAAAGATGTGGGGTTTACCTTGGATGAGTGTGGTGAGTTGCTGGGATTGTTTCGAAATCCAACCCGACATAGCGCGGATGTGAAAAACACAACGATTGCTAAGATCAACGAAATAGAGCAGACAATTGTCAAACTGTCTGCTATCCGCGATACATTACAGGAGTTAGTGGATGTCTGTCCGGGGGATGATGGTGCTGACTGCCCGATTATTGACCATCTGGCCCGTGGTTGCTGCCATCAGCAGAAGGCTTAACCTGTAGCGTAATACCATCAACGGCGACAACGACCACTTCTGTATTGGCAAGCAGAGGCGTATCGCTATAGACACGCCAACTGCCGTCAGCAAGGCGCACACGGCTAAAACCTTCTTCGGTATCCATTAACAAACGGGCTTTAAAACCGATAAGCTGGTGGCTAATTTGATTGACATCGTCAGCTTTGCTTTTTTTACGATTGCTTAACCATTTACGCCATAACACCGCGGAAACAAGGGTAAATATAGCAAATAAAATGCCTTGCCACTCCCAACTTAAGAATGGTAAAGCCCATGTCAGTAAGCCAACGGTAACGGCGGCGATCCCAGACCAAAGCAGATAGCCGCCAGTGCCGAGTAACTCAGCAATCAGCAATAGCCCACCAAGGCATAGCCAAAACCATGCAGGTTGAGAGCTGATAAGCGCTATCATTCTTTTGCCTTTTGTGTGGTTTTTTTGCTCTCGCCAATAAGCTCAGTAATACCACCGATAGCCCCCATTAAATTACTGGCTTCTAATGGCATCATGATCACTTTGCTGTTTTGCGCAGAGCCAATACTGGTTAAGGCATCAGTGTATTTCTGTGCAACAAAGTAGTTAATGGCTTGCATATCGCCAGCAGCGATAGCTTCAGAAACCATTTTCGTTGCTTTTGCTTCCGCTTCTGCGGCCCTTTCACGCGCTTCAGCTTGCAAGAAGGCGGACTCACGTTCCCCTTCAGCTTTTAAAATTTGCGATTGTTTTTCACCTTCCGCTTTTAGGATCGCCGCTTGGCGAATACCTTCGGCTTCTAAGATATCAGCACGCTTTGTCCGTTCTGCTTTCATCTGTGCATTCATCGCGCTGATAAGTTCTTTTGGCGGTTTCACATCACGAATTTCAATACGAGTGATTTTCACGCCCCATGGGTTAGTGGCTTCATCGACGACATGTAATAAGCGGGAGTTGATTGAATCACGCTGAGACAGCATTTCGTCGAGCTCCATTGACCCTAATACAGTACGAATATTAGTCATCGTCAAGTTAAGCACAGACAACTCTAAATTGCTGACTTCATAAGCCGCCCGAACAGGATCAACCACTTGGATAAAGCACACTGCATCAATGGTGACGTTGGCGTTATCGCGTGAAATGACTTCTTGAGAGGGAATATCAAGGACCTGTTCCATCATATTGATGCGACGACCGATTTTGTCCATAAATGGCACAATAATATGCAGCCCAGGTTGCAATGTGCGGGTATAGCGACCAAAGCGTTCAACTGTCCATTGAAAACCCTGCGGTACTGTTTTAACACAGGTAAAAACAATAACAATGGCGACAAAAATGATAATCGGAATAGCACCAAAGGCGAACAAGTCCATATTTAACCCTTAATTAATAAAGTAATGAATACATTTGGCGGCGATATTTACTCGCTATCGCATCGCCTGTTCCCATGGCTGACATAATATCCATCATGGTTTTTTTCACCGCACCGTCACCTGCGCCCAAGTCTTTACGTAAGAAGTTAAATAATATCTCAAGGGCTTCTTCGTTACGGTTTACTTCATGTAATTTTAGCGCTAATTGAACCGCTAGTGTGGTATTTTGTGGATCTTGATTAAATTCGTCCTGTAATTGTTGAATTTCAGGGGTGTCCGCCGCTTGTTTTAGTAATTCAATTTGGGCAACCAGCCCGTGGTAGCGGCTGTCTTTGTCTTGCAATGGCACCGCGTCTAAAGTGGTCTGTGCGTCATCCACTAATTTTAAGCCAATTTGCGTTTCCGCTAATAACAATGTGATATCACTATTTTTGGGATTTAGCTGATGTGCTTCTTTAAGCAGTGGCAAGGCTTCTTGAGTTTTACCTTCTGCAATTAATTCAGCGGCTTGGGCGGCTTTCATTTCTTCGGGGCTTGGTAGAACACGAGATAAAATGTCTAATACAACCTCTTCAGGTTGTGGTCCTTCAAAACCGTCAACTGGGCGGCCATTTTGCAGCACATACACGGTTGGAATTGCTTTTAAGCCGAATTGGCTAGCAATCATTTGCTCTTCGTCACAATTAACTTTCGCTAAGATATACAAACCTGCGTAGTCGTTGGCAATTCTTTCCAACATTGAGCCGAATTCTTGGCAATGCGGGCTACGTGGTGACCAAAAATAAAACATAACTGGCAAGTTCATTGATTGTTCAATGACTTGATGAAGATTGGTTTCGTTGATATCAATAATTTGTGCGTTATTAGCAAACATACGGTGTCTCGTTTTAATTTGTTATCAATAATAATAAAATGGGGTCAATTTTCCTGTTTTCAAGCCTTTTTTCCCTGATTTGCCAGTATTTTATCCATTAATTTGTCAGGTAAAATACGTTTTAGCACGCGGACGACTACCGTTAATAGTGTCACGGAATAACGTACCTGCGGGCGTGGGCTTTCTAACGCGTGGATCAGTTTTTCCACCACATGTTCGGGTGTTAAGGTAAAGCGTGAGGCAATTCCTGGGTTTTTAACAGGTTTATCTTTTTGAGTTTGTTCAACATTTTGGGTAAATGCCGTATGAATTGGGCCCGGTTCAATTAAACTCACCGAAACACCACTGCCTTTTAACTCTAAGCGCAAGGCATCCGACCAAGCTTCTAATGCATATTTGCTTGCAGCGTAGGCACCACGCCCCGGTGTAGAGATAATCCCCATTACTGAACTGGTTTGCACGATGCGCCCTTCATTATGCGCTAGCATGGCTGGCAGCAGTTGAAAGGTCAATTGATGTATGCCGAAAAAGTTTGTAGAGAACTGAGCTTCAAGTTGCTCACGGCTAACGCTGTTTAGTGGCCCATAAACCCCAAAACCGGCATTATTGAATAATCCGAAAAGGCGATGATTACAGAGTGTTAGCACCTCTTGTGCGGCAGCATTTATGCTATTCTTATCATCAAGGTCAAGAATGACGGCATCGAAACCGAGATCTTTTAAGCGTAAAATATCGCTTTCTTTGCGACAAGCGACAATCACATGGTAGCCACGTTGGCGTAACGTTTGTGCGGCACAAAAGCCGATACCGCTTGATGCACCTGTGATCAGAACCGATTTTCCGTTTCGTGCTGATGTTTGCATAACTTTACCTTCATTTCATGCAACTGAATTTATTTCGCGTATAAAGAGGCCTTTATCGCGTTTGTTTACCGTCTATTTTACTTGTTTGAGGGTAAAATATGTGCGGAAAGTTGTTTTTCCATAAAGTCAGCAATGGATGGCTGTGCCTCAACTGTTGGGTGTATTCCATCTTGTTGTATCCATTCAGGCTTAGTGATCACGTTTTCCATGTAAAAAGGCAGCAACGGAATATGATTGCTATCTGCTAATTTTGGGTACACTTTTTCAAAGCTTGTTGTATAACGTTTTCCATAGTTTGGTGGGATACGAATTTGCATTAAGAGTGGTTTAGCGCCGGATTGTACGATTTGGTCGATAATTTGTTGTAAATTAGTTTCCAATTGTTCAACGGGTAAGCCTTGCAAACCATCGTTAGCGCCTAATTCGATCAGCACCCAGCTCGGTTTATTTTGTTCCAATAAGGTAGAGAGACGTTCCAGCCCTTGTGCTGAGGTGTTGCCACTGATGCTGCCATTGACGACTTCAATGGGCGGTGACAGTTTTTGCCAGCGGTCGGCAAGCAACGAGGCCCACGCTTGTTCAGCGGGCAAACGGTAGCCCGCACTTAGGCTATCACCTAAGATCAATAGCTTAGTTGACGCAAGGGCGTGTCCACTTGCGGTCAGTAACAGGAGAAAAACCAATATATGTCGGCGAATACTATTCTTGAAGTTCATCATCTCATTAAACGTGTTGGTCAAGGTGAACATGAACTGACTATATTGCAAGGTGTTGAGCTAATTGTCGAGTCTGGTCAAACAATTGCTTTAATTGGCGAGTCAGGATCAGGGAAATCAACCTTGCTAGGGATCATTGCAGGCTTAGATGACGGCACCAGTGGTACTGTTAACTTGTTAGGACAAGACCTGACACGAATGGATGAAGAGGAGCGTGCCCGTTTACGTGCACAAAGCGTGGGGTTTGTGTTTCAATCGTTTATGTTGATCCCGACATTAAATGCCATTGAAAACGTGCAGTTACCCTCATTATTGCGTGGTGAGTCAGAGTCGGCGAGTTACCAACATGCGGCAGATTTACTGTCCGACTTAGGCCTTAAAGATCGCATGAAGCATATGCCGCCACAACTTTCGGGTGGTGAGCAGCAGCGCGTGGCATTAGCTCGTGCATTTAATGGTCGACCACAAATCTTATTTGCGGATGAGCCAACAGGTAACCTTGATAGACAAACAGGGGATAAAATTGCGGACTTGTTATTCGCGATGAACAAAGAACATGGCACTACGCTGATTTTAGTCACCCATGATAATGAGCTTGCCGCTCGTTGCCAGCGCCGCTTACGGTTAGTCGATGGGCAATTGAGGGAAGAGGCATGATTTGGCGTTGGTTCTGGCGTGAATGGAAAACGCCTTCATTACTGATTGTGTGGTTAGCGCTGACGCTCGCCGTTGCCTGTGTTTTGGCACTTGGGCGCATTAGTGACCGCATAGAAAACAGCATGAGCTACCAAAGTCGTGAGTTACTTGCCGGGGATTTGGTTCTGCGCTCTTCATATCCCAGTGATCCTGCTTGGTTGCAAGAGGCACAAAAAGAGGGGCTAAAGCTGAGTCAGCAGATTTCATTTTCGACGATGGCCTATGCGACGGAAGAGGAAGATGCACGTCCACAACTGGTGTTAGTTAAAGCCGCAGATAAGGGTTATCCACTGTATGGCGACTTAGTCACAGAACCTGCGGGGCTCGTCCCCACTCAAGGGCAAGTGTTAGTTGCTCCTCGCTTATTAGCGTTACTGGATCTGAACATTGGCGATAATATTGATATCGGTGATGCAACCTTAAAAGTGTCTGGCAAGTTGATCCAAGAGCCCGATAGTGGCTTTAATCCATTCCAAATAGCCCCGCGGGTGTTGATAGCTATCGAGGATGCGCCTTTAACGGGGGCAATTCAGTTAGGTAGCCGTTTAACATACCGTGACATGTTCGCGGGAGATAGCCAGAGTATCGAGGCATTTAAGCAAAAGTTTGCTAACGAACTGCGCAATGATCAGCGCTGGTATACGTTAAATGAAGATAATGGCGCGGTTGGTAAAACCTTCCAACGCGCCCAGCAATTTTTACTGTTATCCGTATTATTAACCTTACTGCTGGCTATTGCTGCGGTGGTGGTTTCCATGACCCACTACTGCCGCAGCCGTCATCAGCTTATCGCGGTACTGAAAACGTTGGGTGCAGGGCGCAGGGCGCTGCGTAAATGGATTATTGGTCAGTGGCTAGTGATTTTAGTGGCGGCGGCATTACTCGGTTCATTATTAGGGTTAGCGTTTGAAGGTATTTTGATGCAAATTCTGGGGGCTATGCTGCCAAAAGCATTACCCCCGGCTAGCTTAATGCCATGGGTATGGGCTATTGGTACCTTGTTTATCATTGCCATCATTGTGGGCAGTCGCCCTTATTACCAATTGATGGCCACGCAACCTTCGCGGGTATTACGTGAAGATGCCAAATCCCCAGTGTGGCCGCTGCATTATTACCTCCCAGTGGTGAGTGTAATTGTCGTCGGTGGGTTGTTTATTTTTGCGGGGGTGAATCCGCTATTGTGGTCGATTCTGGCTGGGATTGTGGTGGTTGCCATTTTATTGGCTTTGATAGGCTGGATTGGCCTTTGGGGGCTGCGCCATATTAAGTTTCGTCAACTCAGTTTGCGTCTTTCAGTCAGCCGCTTATTGCGTCAACCACTACAAACCATCACGCAAATGAGCGCGTTTTCATTATCGTTTATGTTATTAGCGTTGTTGATTTTAGTGCGCGGGGATTTACTCGAACGCTGGCAGCAACAGTTACCCGCAGATAGCCCAAATTATTTTCTGATCAATATGAATGCGTCTCAACTGGAGCCAGTGACGCAGCTATTAGCACAGTACCAAGTCACACCTACTGAGTTTAACCCAGTGGTATTAGCACGTTTAACCGATATTAATGGTCAATCAGCCATTGAGTGGGCAGATAAGCGTGACCCTAACAATAATACGGTTAGGCGCGAGTTAAGCTTAACGTGGCAATCCCAATTGGCCCCAGCAAATATCGTTAATGAAGGCACATGGCCGCCAAAAGCGGGAGAGGTTTCTATTGAGCAAACCGTGGTGAAAGAGTTAGGGTTAAAACTGGGTGATAAACTGACGTTTAACGCAGGGGCTCAAGTTTTTACTGCCACGGTAAGCAGTATACGTACTGTGGATTGGGAAAGCTTACGACCGAATTTCTACTTTATTTTTTCGCAAGAAAGCCTGTCGAACATGCCAACAACATGGTTAAGTAGCTTTCATTATGAAGGTGATGGCCAATTATTAACGCAACTTAGTCGTCATTATCCAACCATCAATGTGCTGGATACGGGGGCGATCATCACGCAAATTCAGCAAATTCTTCAGCAAGTGAGCCAAGCCCTCGAAGTGATGGTGGTATTGGTGATTTTCTGCGGGCTACTATTATTGTTGGCGCAAATTCAAGTGGGAATGAGCCAACGAGAGCGTGAGTTAGTGGTGTATCGAACCTTAGGGGCGAGTAAAAAGCTGATGCGCAGAACATTATGGAGCGAGTTTGCTTTGCTCGGCTTAATGGCTGGTCTTGCCGCTGCTTTTGGGGCTGAAATTGCCCTGTGGTTACTGCAAAGTAAAGTGTTTGATTTCCCATGGCAACCGGAATGGCGTATGTGGGGGCTGTTACCCTTGTGCGCGGCCATGTTGTTATCCATTTGTGGCGGTTGGTTAGGTTTACGTTTATTAGGAACGGGAAGTCAACATCGCCGGTTACCAAATGGGTAATTAATATATCGTGAATAATTGGGCGCGAAATAATTCGCGTCCAATTAAAATAACTGTCTCTAATCCTTCACAAAAACGTCATTCGCTCAAGTTATGATCCTGCCGTCGATTATTGATAGCCTTAAAATGGAAACATAACCATGCAGCATAACAACACGATTAAACGCTCAATTCAATGGAAGTTAGGTTCCTTTTCTATACTGGCAAGTTTAATTTCATTTAGTCTCTCAGGGTTTGCTCAACAAGAGGTGCCAGCCATACTGGCGGGGCATGCTATTTTGCCTGTTGATTCCACTGTTCCTGCGCCGCAAAATGCCCCTTCAGATCTGCAAGTGAGTGGGAAATTCACCACTGGCACACGTGTCGAGACCCTCGGCAAAGTAGAAGGAAAATCGGCAGATCGCCCAACAGGGAAATCCATCCCAATTAAAGGGCAGCCGTTGCAAGGCCATTCAGGGATTAAACGTATGGCGGATGGTACCTACTGGGTATTAACGGATAACGGGTTTGGTAATAAAGTGAATTCACCAGACTCCATGTTGTATGTGACGCAATACGATATTGATTTTAAATCAGGTAAAGCCACGCCACTGAAAACGGTTTTCTTCCATGATCCTGACAAAGTCATTCCTTTTCACATTATTAATGAGAGCACTAAGGAACGTTATTTAACGGGCAGTGATTTCGACCCAGAGAGTTTTCAGTTTGCTGATGGGGCACTATGGGTAGGGGATGAATTTGGCCCATACCTGATAAAAATGGATTTGGATGGCAAAGTGTTAGCCCTGTTTGAAACGCAAGTAGAAGCTAAAAAAGTGGTTTCTCCAGACCATTACCAAGTCACCACGCCGGGTAAACCAACAGATAAAGTGGCTTTCCAAGTCAATCGTTCAAAAGGGTTTGAAGGGATGGCTTCCTCACCAGATGGTTCAAAACTGTACCCGATGCTTGAAGGGGCAATTTGGCGCGATGAAATACAAGATTATGAAAATGTGGATGGCAAACGTGCTGCTCGCATTCTTGAATTTGATGTGAAAAAGCAAGATTGGACGGGTAGAAGCTGGTTATATCTTTTTGAAGATAACCAGAATGCGATTGGTGATTTTAATTTAATTGATGATACTCACGGGCTCATTATTGAGCGTGACAACGGGGAAGGGACTTCAGACAAAGCCTGTGCTGTGGGCAGCACAAATACCGAAAATTGCTTTAGTCATCTTGCGAAGTTTAAACGCGTTTATCGCATTGAATTTTCAGATAAAAATGTTGGTGGGATGGTTGATAAACAAGCCTATATTGATTTGATGAATATTAAAGACCCGAATAATCAAGCAAGGAAGGCACTGAATGAGGGGGTGTTTACCTTCCCATTCTTCACAATTGAAAATGTGGATGTGGTTGATGATGAACATATTATCGTGGGGAACGATAATAACTTTCCATTCTCATCGAGCCGCGAGCCGAACCAAGCTGATGATAATGAATTTATTTTGTTGAAAGTGCCTGAATTGTTAAAGCCTTGATTGACTTTGTGCCACCCGAATGCCCCTTGTGGTGGCACAATATGAAACGCATGTTGTGATCCAATATCTGGTTTTATGATTATTTTCCCTTGGTTTTTAGCTT
This sequence comes from Providencia rettgeri, assembly GCF_041075285.1. NCBI lineage: Bacteria > Pseudomonadati > Pseudomonadota > Gammaproteobacteria > Enterobacterales > Morganellaceae > Providencia > Providencia rettgeri. The sequence continues at coordinate 500,314 of NZ_CP163512.1, forward strand.
TCCCGAGCCAGCACTCGGGATTTTTTATTGATTGTTTAAGGCAGGTGGTTTCATCATTAAGGTTAAACCAAGGATCACCACAACAGGGGTAGCAATAATCAAAAATGCAGGGGTAAAGCTACCTGTGTAGTCTTTGATCCCCCCGGCAATAAATGGTGCTAAGCAAGCAATAGTTGAAATTAAATTAACGACAGAAAATAACTCTAAATATGGACCACGACCAAAGTAGTTTGACAACAAAACACTGGATGCCAAAAACGTCATGCCGTAACCGACCCCTACGCACAAAACAAACAAAATCAACCAAACCCATGACGTTGCGATACTGAGGAAGATCACTCCAAGTACCATGATAATTAAGCTGCCAATCAGCAGTTTTTTCGGTTCCAGCCATTCCCCTGCGGCCCCACCAATAAATCGTGAAAATGCATTAACAAAAGCCATTGTGCTTAGTAATGAAACTGCGACTGTCATACCAAAGCCACGCTCTTCAATATGGGCAACAGCAAAGCTATTCACTGTGATCCCACACCATAAGAACGACGTATAAGTTGCAGCAATTAAATAAAATTGCCATGTTCGCAGAGCCCGACCAACTGTCCACACCTCAGCGGTGCGGTAAATCGGTTTACTTGCATCACTGATCTGCTTTTGCATTACTTTTTTGGCGTGCTCTTGCTCTTGCTTGCCTTCACGTAACATAAAAATGGTGATTAACGTAATAATGCTCAGATAAACTGCGCACAGTACCCAGTGCATACGCCACGACCCTAATTGGTTAGATGCGTAGAAATAAATCCAGGGACCAGCAACCCCGCCGAGCCCACCAATGGTGAAATACAAACCAAAGGCGAGAGATTGTTTTTCAAATAAGCGAGAAAGCACGTAAGTGCCTGGTACTGTAGCTAGTAAGGTAAAACCGATACCAATTAACGCTGTACCGAGGAAATAGGTGCTAATGGCGTTGGTGGAATATAGGTTATAGAACCCCGCAATAAACACCAAGGTACCCAACAATAATGTAGTTCGTACGCCAACTTTACGGATTAACAGTGAAGGAAGAAAACTGGCTAAGCCGCAGGTTAAACCTAATAAGGTAAAACCGAACCCTGCTTCACTCCAGCTCCACTTCAGCTCGCTGATCATTTCTGGTAAAACCACGCCTAAAGAGGTGAAGGTTGTGGCGGTGGCTAAAAAATAGACTAATCCTAAGAGAATTAAAATACACCACTGATAAAACGGACTAAAATGCTGCGAGGACATAGTAACTCCAGTAATGCCGCACACCTTTAGTCAGGAGAGTTATCATCTAGATGACGGCGAAAATAGCAAAATGCCCGAAAATAAGTTCGGGCATCGATTAATGGCTATTTTCTCTATTTATTGATGAGAGTACCAGTCTAATTTTGCATTTGCCCACTCAATGCCACTTTTGTACTCATTTGGTAAAAGCGGTATTAATGCGCTAAGCGTGTTGCTTAACAAGTTACAATCACGGTGGGAGAGATTTAAATGACCCACTTTACGGGCTGGGCGCACTTCTTTTTCATACCAATGCAGATGAACCAGTGGCAAACTGAGCCAATCAATATTCACATCAGTACCAATTAGATTCACCATGACCGCAGGGCTGTCTACTTCTGGAGATGGCATTGGTAGATCCAAAATGGCACGCAGATGCAATTCAAATTGACTAATTGAGGCACCATTTTGTGTCCAGTGTCCGCTATTATGCACACGCGGTGCAATTTCATTGATCAGCAGTTTATTGCCTACAACAAAACACTCCATCGCCATAACACCAATATAACCGAGCTGATCCATGACTGCGCTTAACATAGCTTGGGCTTGTGCTTGTTGAGGATTGGTGGACTTTGGAAAAGCAACGCTAGTGCGCAAAATCCCCTCTTGGTGTAGGTTGTGCGTAATCGGGTAAAAAACCGAGTCCCCCGCAGCATTACGTGCACCAATAACGGACACTTCGCCATCAAAAGGGATCCCTTGCTCAACAATGCATTCACCATAGATTTCAGCAGGCAGATTGATTTCATCACCCGGGCGTACACGCCATTGCCCACGCCCGTCATAGCCGCCAATTCTGCGTTTGACGATCAAAAAATCACCAAACTTAGCAAACAATTCGGGCCACTGATCAGGGGAGTCGAGTCGAGCCCACGGGGCAGTTGCTAAGTTTAAGCTATCAAATAGGCTTTTTTGTGGAAATCGGTCAGCTAAACGCGGGAAAATATCTCGGTTGATAAACGCATTGTGGCGGGCTAATTCTTTGGTTAATGGTGTTTCAGGCCAGCGCTCGATTTCAGCAGTAATAACACTTTGCTGATAAGGAACGGCTTCAGGCTCTGCGTCCAGTCCGACAGGGAACACAGCGATACCTAAAGGTTCCCCTGCTTGGCGCAGCATACGGCCAAGTTGGCCATTACCCAGTACGCAAACGGGTTTCATTATGCATCCCTCGGGTCTGGGTTATTAAGTACATCATTGGTTTGTGCTTCGCGCCATATGGATAAACGGTTAAAAATGTTTGAGTCGCTGATGGCTAATACTTGTGCAGCTAACAATGCCGCATTCGCCGCCCCCGCTTTGCCAATAGCAAGTGTGCCGACAGGGATCCCTTTTGGCATCTGGACGATAGAATATAAACTATCAACCCCACTGAGTGCGGCGCTTTGTACAGGAACACCAAAAACAGGCACTAATGTTTTAGCGGCGAGCATACCCGGTAGGTGAGCAGCCCCACCTGCTCCTGCAATAATCACATCAAAGCCTCTTTCTTTGGCGGTTTCTGCAAAAGAAAACAGTTTATCAGGTGTACGGTGTGCAGAGACAATTTCGACGTGAAAAGGGATCTGGAGCTCGGTTAATACATCAGCAGCGTGCTGCATGGTCGTCCAATCACTTTTTGAACCCATAACAATGGCGATTTTTGCCGCAGATTGAGCAGAAGCTTGGGCAGTCATTGAGTGCTTTCCTGTATTGAAAAAAAACGTCACCCGAAGGTGGAGAATTGAATTGTGCCGATCATATCACGACAAAGCAGCAAGGAAAACGTTTGCGTGATTAATTAGTAAGCAAACAGACATGCTAACAACCAACAACTTACGTCACTGTTATTCGAAAGGGAAAAAAATTAACTCGATACCTTGTTCATTGATAACAAAGGCGGAACCTTCATGGTGCCATGCACCCAATACGCCACGAAAATGCACTTTACCACCAATGTTGATTTCGTGAATGGCAGGGCGGTGGGTATGACCATGGATCATCCATTGCGCTTGATATTTTTTTAATGCATTAACCACCGCTTGCGGATTAACATCCATAATGGATTCGGCTTTCATGCTACTGGCATACTGGCTATTTTTACGCATTTTTTGCGCTATCCGACGGCGAATAAAGAGAGGAAGTGTGAGAAATAGGCGTTGGATCCAAGGGGTATGGACTTTTTTACGGTAGTTTTGATAGGCCATGTCGTCGGTGCATAGAGTATCACCGTGTAGAATCAAAATGCGCTTATCATAAATATCGAGAACAGTTTCTTGCGGTAAAATCGTCATGCCACATTGCTTGGCATAGTGTTTGCCAATTAAAAAATCACGGTTACCATGAATAAAATAGCAAGGAATGCCCTTTTCTGTGAGCTGTTTCAATACATTGGCAACACGTTGATGAAGGGGATTATCATCGTCATCGCCCACCCAGTAATTGAAGAAATCACCGAGAATATACAGGCTGTCTGCGTGAATAGCTTGTTGTTGAATAAAATTGATAAAACCGGCGGTGATCGCCGGTTCATCTTCACTCAAATGCAGATCTGCAATGATGTAAGTGGACATAAGATCAGGATTACTCGCTGACAGTCACTTTTTCGATCACAACATCTTCACGAGGAACGTCTTGGTGGAAACCGCTACGACCAGTTGGAACGCCTTTAATTTTATCAACCACGTCCATACCTTCAACCACTTCAGCAAATACACAGTAACCCCAGCCGTCTGGGCGCTCTGAACGGAAGTTTAAGAAGTCATTGTCAACAACGTTGATAAAGAATTGTGCAGTAGCAGAGTGCGGATCGTTAGTACGAGCCATTGCCAGCGTACCACGGGTGTTTTTTACACCGTTGTTTGCTTCGTTTTTAATAGGCGCTTTCGTGTTTTTTTGTTCCATGCCCGGCTCAAAACCACCGCCTTGGATCATGAAACCGTTAATAACACGGTGGAAAATGGTATTATTGTAAAAACCTTCACGGCAGTATGTTAAAAAGTTTTCGACAGTGACTGGCGCTTTATCGTCAAATGTTTTGATAACAATGTCGCCGTGATTGGTATGAAATGTAACCATAATAGCTATCCTGAATAATTGTTTTTTGTGCGCTATCTTGCGAAAGCGTTGAGATCTGCACGTTTATATCACAGATAAAACCTGACTTGAAGTGACAGTGCGTTTTGTCTGCGGTTTATAGCATAATAGGTGTGTGTGAAATACCGGTTGAATTTAAAAAGGAAAGGCAGGGTAAACCCTTGCATTCTTAAGGTGATCGGGGTTCAATAACATGGTATTTTACCCATAGAAATCGATAATCATTTTTCACTTACATGGAAAAGTCCAGATGCTACAAATTTTTAATACACTAAGTCGTCAAAAAGAAGAGTTTAAGCCCATCCACGCAGGAAAGATTGGGATGTATGTGTGTGGCATCACTATCTACGACTTGTGTCATATCGGCCATGGCCGTACATTTGTGGCATTTGATGCAATCAGCCGCTATTTGCGTTATTTAGGCTATGATTTGAATTATGTGCGTAATGTGACGGATATTGATGATAAAATCATTAAACGTGCCGCAGAAAATAATGAAAGTGTTGAAGAACTCACTACACGTATGCTTGCAGAAATGCACAAAGATTTTGATGCACTGAATATTTTACGTCCTGATAGCGAACCACGTGCAACGCACCATATCGATGAAATTATTGAGCTGACTCAGAGCCTCATTAAACGAGGTCATGCTTATATTGCTGATAACGGCGATGTGATGTTTGAGGTTAAAACGGATCCCAATTATGGTTTGTTGTCGCGCCAAGATTTAGAACAGTTGCAAGCGGGTGCTCGTGTCGAAGTGGCAGATGTGAAACGCAATCCAATGGATTTCGTGCTGTGGAAAATGTCCAAAGAGGGAGAACCAAGTTGGCAGTCTCCATGGGGCTTAGGTCGTCCTGGCTGGCACATTGAGTGTTCGGCAATGAACAGTAAAACATTAGGCAATCATTTTGATATTCATGGGGGCGGTTCGGATTTAATGTTCCCACACCATGAAAATGAGATTGCACAATCTACCTGTGCTCATGATGGTCCATATGTTAATTATTGGATGCATTCTGGTATGGTTATGGTGGACAGAGAGAAAATGTCTAAGTCTCTCAATAACTTTTTTACCATCCGTGATGTATTGGAATATTACGATGCTGAAACTGTACGTTATTTCCTATTGTCGGGCCATTACCGTAGTCAACTGAACTACACCGAAGAAAACCTAAAGCAAGCTCGTAGCGCATTAGAACGTATGTACACGGCATTACGTGGTACAGATCAGTCAGCTAAACCTGCGGGCGGAGAAGCTTTTAAAGCACGATTTATTGAAGCCATGAACGATGACTTTAATACACCTGAAGCCTATTCTGTGTTATTTGATATGGTGCGTGAAGTCAACCGTCTAAAAGCGGAAGATATGGCAGCAGCTAATGGTATGGCAGCAGAACTCCGTGAGTTGGCGGGCGTGCTCGGCTTACTAGAACAAGAGCCGGAAAGTTTCTTAAAAGGCGGCGCTCAACGTGAAGATGACGCAGAAGTGGCAAAAATTGAAGCATTAATTAAGCAACGTAATGATGCGCGCCAAAGCAAAGACTGGGCGCTGGCAGATCAAGCGCGTGATGCGTTGACGGCGATGGGGGTTGTATTGGAAGATTCATCGGCAGGTACTACATGGCGTCGTAAGTAAATAAATACGCGCCTACGCGTCATATTTCAAACCACAGCGTTGTTGTCTGCGCTCAGTTACCTTAGTCACATACTTGTGTATGCTCCTAAGGATACCTTCCCTTGACGCCTAGCTGTAATTTGAACTATTTAGCGTACCGCTAGAACTTAGAACTTTGAACTTAAAATTAAACGGCTAGGTATTGATGGATACAAACTTGGCCGTTTTTATTTGTCATTGTTCATATTTCAAACCACAGCGTTGTTGTCTGCGCTCAGTTACCTTAGTCACATACTTGTGTATGCTCCTAAGGATACCTTCCCTTGACGCCTAGCTGTAATTTGAACTATTTAGCGTACCGCTAGAACTTAGAACTTTGAACTTAAAATTAAACGGCTAGGTATTGATGGATACAAACTTGGCCGTTTTTATTTGTCATTGTTCATATTTCAAACCACAGCGTTGTTGTCTGCGCTCAGTTACCTTAGTCACATACTTGTGTATGCTCCTAAGGATACCTTCCCTTGACACCTAGCTGTAATTTGAACTCTTTAGCGTACCGCTAGAACTTAGAACTTAGAAATTAAAATTAAACGGCTAGGTATGGATGGATACAAACTTGGTCGTTTTTATTTGTCATTGTTCATATTTCAAACCACAGCGTTGTTGTCTGCGCTCAGTTACCTTAGTCACATACTTGTGTATGCTCCTAAGGATACCTTTCCTTGACGGAAAGATGGGTAAATAGTCTAACCTATTTACCCAAAATCTTACTCTGCAACTTTGACTTGTTCGTCGCCCATAGAGACAACTTTACCCGCCAAAATTTTACAGCGTTTACGGGTTTCTACTACGCCGTCAACCTGCACTAGCCCTTCAGCGATCATGGCTTTTGCCATTGCGCCACTTTCAGCCCAGCCTTGGATCTTGAGCAAATCGCACAGTTCAACGTGTGGGTGCCCTTCAAGATAGAAAATTTCCATTAACCACTCCAAAATACATTAAATATCGTGATACTCTTCGCACGCTTGCAGCGTGTTTTGGATCAGTGTCGCCACCGTCATTGGGCCAACACCACCCGGCACAGGCGTGATCCACGCTGCACGTTTTGAGGCTTCATCAAAGTCTACATCCCCTGTCACTTTGCCGTTTTCTAAGCGGTTAATGCCTACATCAACGACGATGGCACCGGGTTTAATCCACTCTCCTGGAATAAAATTCGGTTTGCCGACTGCCACAACCAGTAGGTCAGCATTGCGTACATGTTGCTCTAAGTCTTTGGTAAAGCGATGAGTGACGGTTGTTGTGCAACCTGCTAATAATAATTCAAGGCTCATTGGACGCCCGACAATATTCGATGCGCCAATAATCACAGCATTAAGACCATAAGTATTAATATTATAGCGCTCAAGCAGGGTGACAATCCCACGTGGTGTACAAGGGCGTAAACGCGGTGCGCGCTGGCATAAACGACCTACGTTATAAGGATGGAAGCCATCAACGTCTTTATCGGGTTGAATGCGCTCAATCACTTTGACGTTATCGATACCAGCGGGTAAAGGGAGTTGGACTAAAATGCCATCAATTTCAGTGTCTTGGTTTAAATCGTCAATCAGTTTCAGAAGTTCAGCTTCTGTGGTGGTATCGGGTAAATCATAAGAGCGTGAGATAAAACCGACTTCTTCACAAGCACGGCGTTTGCTGCCAACGTAAATTTGTGAAGCGGGGTTCGCACCGACTAAAATGACAGCGAGACCCGGAGCGCGTTTTCCTTGTGCTAAACGTAATTGTACTTTTTGGGCAACTTCCTGCCTAATTGTCTGCGCAATCGTTTTCCCATCAATAATTTTTGCTAACATCTATAACTTAATCCATATATGAGGCACGTTGATGGCTCTATTTTGTCAGAAGTTAACGCTATTGTCAGTTCAAACTGTTACATAAAATGAGCATATCGTTATTTTAGTAGCGAAAAGCCATTGACTCGGCGCTCAGCAACCGTATAATTCAACGCCATCAGCCAGATAGGCTACCCGCATTAACCATGCGCCCTTAGCTCAGTTGGATAGAGCAACGGCCTTCTAAGCCGTAGGTCACAGGTTCGAATCCTGTAGGGCGTACCATTAATTTTCAATCACTTACCATCATTTAAAATTCTCCACTTTTGCTAACTGGGACGTATTTGGGACGCAAGTACCGAAAATAGTGTCTATTTGCTTTGCGTGTTCGGTTAAATGATTAGGTGCTAAGTGAGCATATCTTCTCACCATATCAACCGACTCCCAGCCGCCCATTTCTTGTAAAACTGAAAGCGGGACGCCAGACTGAATTAACCAACTCGCCCATGTATGCCGCAAATCATGAAAGCGGAAGTTTTCTATTCTTTATGCTCTGGCGAGTCTTTATATACTTTCAGTGTTATTGACATACTTCCTCCGTTATTAACTAAAATACTGTTATACTTCGCTTAACTTAAATAAATGGATTTGTGATTATGAAATTAATTACTGTTGCCGCTCTCTTATTCTCAACATCGGCAATTGCTGCTAATCAGTGCAAGCCTGATGATGTTTGTTTAAAGTTTGAATCGAATGAATCTACTTATACCTTGCATTGCAAGGGGATTGGACGGGTAGAAATAAATGATGCTGATAGTGGCGATACGTTTTTAACTATTTTTTTAAAAAAAGAATACAATCTTTATGAGTATGCGAAAAACAACTATAAGGAAGATTCTGTTATGAGTATATTTAATAAAAAATTTAAATTAACCATCGGTCAAAGAGTTAGGCGGGTATTAGTCATACCTATAACCTCTTCAGAAATCAAAGAATCAACTGACTCATTAATGTCTTGCGTTAAGTCTCTATCTCCTATCTATTAATCAACTCAAACTATTCATCCGTGTTAGCAGGCTCATTTAGCCATAGCGGGCGATCACCTTTGCCTAAGTAAAGATCCGCTATATCTAATAGGCGAGGGGAGAATTTAAGCATTGCATTGCCACCCATTTCCTCTATCTCACACTTAGTAAATTTACGCCAATCTTCAGTTGTGTGATTTTGGCAACCCGCGAGAAGATATTCACCGTTAGTTATTGGAGAAAGTTATGGAGGCAACTGTTCACTCTAATGAATATGTTGATTCATTACTAAAAGATTATGGACAAGCATTGAAGAAAATCGGCAATAGTTGAGGGATGGTGCATGACTGATTCTGTTAATAAAGCTCTTGACGGGGTTGATAGTTTGATTCACGTAAAGGAATCAAACTTTGCTGAGATGGATGCAGATCAGCAAAAAGAAATGTCTAGAACAGATAATGAAGCCAGAGGGAAGCTAACGACATATTTTATCCGAGGTTTTGTCTTTCAATTGCTGGTGGCTGTATCTTCGTTCTTTTTTATAACTATTGTGCGGTTTTATGGATGGAGTCATTGAGTGAAAAAGGAATGGCCGAGGCAGCAAGTAAGGTTTCTTTGCTTGAACTAGATAAAGTTTTATCAATTATTATAAGCGCCCTCGGCACATCGTTAGGCTTCAGCATAGGTTATTACTTTAAAGAAAAGAAAGGCGAACAACCTACTCGGGTGGGTTTTTTATTGCCTGAAATCTGCATATATCCTAGTATTTGCGCACTTAACTTAAATATGGTGATGTATGAAAAAGGGACTTATTGCGGGGTTATTAACGCTAGCTTGTTTTAATGGATATGCAGCAGAGCCAAACAGTGATGCTAAAGCTCCATTTGGTCTGGAATGGGGACAAAGCTTTGAACACATTGATAGTGTTGGGAATATTGATTTAACCAAATGCAAAAGCCTGCGTGGGTATAAGGCATGTGAGATAGACTTTATTTTAGAGGGACAAGAGCCTTTTATGCCATGGACTAGCACCGTCATGCTAGGCTTTAAAAATAACAGGCTAATATCCGTTGTAAATTCATTTCCTGTGAATGATTTTAAAAAGAGTGATTGCGGTAATATACTTAAAGAAATTAACTACTTATCAACTCTGGGTATAGATACTACGCCATTAGCTGAATTTTCAAAATCCTGCCGTGATTTTGAAAATAAAGGCATGAAGAAAACGATTAAAACAAGCTATGGCTCCGTTGAATTTGCAGTAATAAAAATGCCTTTTGCTGGCGCAATTGGATACACAACTTACAAACTAGATAACGAATAGAATTTGCACTCTTTCTGGGCTAACCTGACTGAAACTAACTGATGAGATGGGAAGATGAAAGAGACAATTTTTTGTTTAACACTATTTTTTAGTGTTACTAAGGGGCCCACATCTACCCGTTAGTGATAGCGGTCATACAACAAAAGAAAATCGCCAGTCATAAAGTCAATTTGTGTGTATTGAATGCGGATATAGTGAGAACACCGATATCAATGCTACTCGTAGCATTTTGTAGCAGGAGATGGGGTACCGGTCGGTGAAGGATGCCAACGCAATAAAAATGGGGTGTTTTAGGACATTGCTCACCTTTGTTTTCCGCGTATGATAGTCTATCTGTCGATATTAAAGGGCTTATCGGTACTGATTAGTGTCATTAAGTTTTTAGATAACCTATTGAATCCAGAGTATATACGATGAATGACGCGCCAAGCTTTCAAGACATTATTTATCACCTAATAGGCAGTATTCCTCAAGGTCGGGTTGTCACTTATGGCACACTAGCTAAGATGGCAGGTTATTCCACTTATGTGCGCCAAGTGTGCCAAGTGATACGAACCATTCCAGCAGACAGCTCACTACCTTGTCATCGCGTGATTAATGGGCAAGGAAAATTGTCTGTTAAAGGTGAGAGTTATGTTCGGCATAAAAAAGCGCTGATTAGTGAAGGTATTGTTTTTGACTCAAACGATAAGATAAAGCTCAAACAGTATTTGTGGGAAGGCGCTGATTAGCCTTAAGATCTGCTTCAATGTCCTCAAAGACAGGGGCAATCATCCCATTCTTAATCATAAAGTCATTGATGTAACCTGTGACAAAATCAGGGCTATTATTGAAATATCACAACGCGACAACCACCCACTGACACGGCTTTTTTGTTGGGAGTTAGAAAATAAATGCGTGATAGGCAATTAAAATTAGAATTGCTGAGTATAGTCTTGAATGAAATTAAGTTAGGGATGCTTGCGGGAAGTGTATCAAAGTGAACCCGACTTACCACTGGCTTAAAAGGCCGGCCAGTGGTAATAAGCACTAAGGGATTTAAAAGAGATAGCAAAAAATACTTAATGCTCATTTTTTTGATTTTTTAAGTAGATCCACCAGTAAGTAATGCCCACTAATACGCCGCCGCCAATGATATTGCCAATGGTAACAGGGATCAGGTTGTCAGTAATAAAATTGCTGACAGTTAAGGCAGGGAAGTTATCTGCAGAACTGTGAATGGCATCCCAAAATGAGTCGGGTGCAAAATTACGAATAACGATAGCCAGAGGAATAAGAAACATATTGGCGATGCTGTGTTCGAAGCCACTGGCGACAAACATGCCGATCGGTAGTGTCAAAGCGACAATTTTGTCGGTCAAAGAGTGACCAGAGTAACTTAACCAAACGGCGAGACACACCATTAAATTACATAATGTACCAAGGCAAACGGCTTCAATAAAGGTATGGTGCATTTTATGATCTGCCGTTTGCAAAACATTTAATCCCCACAAACCATTGCTGTTCATTAGCTGACCGGAAAACCAAATAAGGCAAACAAAGAAAATTGCGCCAACAAAATTGCCGAGGTAAACCAGTATCCAATTATTAATCAATTGCTTATAAGTGATTAAGTTACTGGCTTTAGCCATGACGGTGAGTACTGTCGAAGTAAAAAGATCCGCGCCGCAAACCACCACTAAAATCAACCCTAATGAGAAGCAGAGCCCTCCCGCTAATTTAGTAAGAGAGTTGGCGGGAACAGCGCCTGTGGTGACCGTAATATAGAATGTAAATGCGATAGAAATGAAAATACCAGCCATAATCGCCAAAAAAAAGCTAATTTCCTTTTTTTTGCTGACTTTATACAGGCCTGCTTGCTCCGCAACTTTAGCCATTTCTGCAGGGAGACGTAAATCAAAGATATTATTGTCTTTCATGAGAAGCTCCTTGGATAGTGCTATAAATAGAGGTCATTGCAAAATAAATGCATAACCTATGCCAAGGTTGACTCAGTTTTATCCTTAGAAAGGGATCATGAATAGCCGTTAATTTAGTGAGCTTGTCTTTTTGTGATACAATTGTTGTGCATAGCCCCTTGCATGTTGTATAAAAATTACCTCTTTTGATTCTTATTTTGATCCATTTAAACTGGATAAATCAGCAATGAACATTAGTCAGCTAAAAAGTTTTGTTGAGGTGGTAAGAAGTGACTTTAATATCACGAATGCCGCTGAAAAAATGTATACCTCGCAACCTACGGTGAGTAAGCAGCTTAAACTATTGGAAGATGAGCTGAATGTTTCGTTATTTAATCGGAAAAATAATAACTTACTATCATTAAGTCCGATTGGAGAACAAGTTCACCAAGTTGCTTGCGATATTTTGGCGCAGTTTGATAAAATCAAAAATATCGTCTCTCACGAAGATACGTCCATTAAACAAAACCTGCATATTGCCACAACACACACACAGATCCGTTATAAATTGCCAAAAGTGATTGAACGATTTAATGCGCGTTACCCGAATATTTCTCTCCATTTTCATCAAGGTGCGCCAGCCCAATTAGCGGAAATGGTGAACAATGGTGATGTGGATTTTGCTATCGCGACAGAATCAATGCATCTGTATGATGATTTGTTAGCATTACCTTGTTATCAATGGTCACGTAGCGTTATTGTTCCTCATGACCACCCACTCGCGCAGTGTGATAAATTAACGGTAGAACAACTTGCTCAGTATCCGCTAATTACCTATGTATTTGGTTTTACTGGGCAATCAAAACTTGACCAAGTGTTTTATCAAAACAAGTTAACACCAAATGTGGTGCTAACGGCAGTCGATACGGAAATTATTAAATATTATGTGAAGCGCGGGGCAGGGATTGGCATCATTTCGACAGTGGCCTTTGATCCAGAAGAAGACAGTGAAACATTGCGCTGCATTGATATCAGTAATTTGGTGAAGCCCAGTTATACCCACGTTTGTATTAGTCGACATATGCACCTTAAAGACTATATGTATGACTTTATTTCCAGCTATGCTCCTCATCTTGATTTAAATTACATTCACCAATCCGCACAATGGGTTCCAACGGATAAAAACCAGCGGGATCAGCTATACCGTTCACTACCTGAACTATAAGAAAAAAGCCGAATAATGTCTATTATTCGGCTTTAGAGTGCTGTGTGTCTTATTTTATTTTTAGCGTGTCGCGATATTAATAAAAATTTGAGCGCCAATTAATAGGCAGTCATCGTCGACAAAATACGGGTTGGCGTGCAGGTAGTTATTAATGCCTTTTTCTTGGCTGCCACTACCTAAAAAGTACATAGCCCCAAGTTTGTCTTTGGTGGCATTGATCATAAAACTGAAGTCTTCGCTTCCTGTCATCGGTTTGCCATTTGGCTCAATATTTTCAACAGGTAAGAATGCCGCTGCTGCATCATAAATCACTTTAGCGGCTTGTGGATGGTTAACGACAGCGGGGTATCCACTACATTCTAATGTGGTTTTAAATCCGCCTGCTTCACTACGCTCAACAATTTCTTTAAAGCTCGCTTTTAAAATTTTGTCAGTTTCTTCGTCCATTGAACGAATAGTGCCACGAGCTTGAACGTGATCTGCTAGTGCATTTGGAATGGTTCCACCGTTGATCATACCGCAGCCAAATACCGCGGGGCTGAAAGGATCGGTTTTTTTCGCCACGATGTAATCCATATAATCGATAATGCGTGTTGCTTCGCGGATAGCATCTAACCCTTTATGCGGTGTTGAGCCATGGGCGGAGATGCCATGTACATCCAATGTCCAAGCGGAACCATACGAGGACATCACGCCGGAATTAAATTTGATATAGCCAGTTTCAAATGCGGCATCATTATGTAAACCATAAACTTCATCAACGCCTTCCATACAGCCCATTTCGACCATTTTGTTGGCACCTGGAACACGCATATCCTCTTCTGCCATTTGGAAGATAAAGCGGACGTTATGGGTTAGCTCATCACGATTTTCACTGAGGTATTTTGCGGCGGTTAGGGCGATAGTCATATGCGTATCGTGACCACAGTTATGGGCACAACCTTCATGCACTGAGCTGTATTCGTTGCAGGTTAAATCTGGCATTTCAAGGCCATCAATATCGGTACGATAAGCAATTAAGCGCTTAGCGGGATCAATAATGAGATCTGCGGTAAAGCCTGTATAACCTTCAAAAAGACGAATGTTATAGCCAAAACTTTGCATTAGCTCGCGGCAGTATTGCGACGTTTTGAATTCCTGACCTGATAACTCAGGGATTTTATGTAAGTCTTGGCGCGTTTTTTTGCTAAATGCCTCAAGCGCAAAGAGTTTTTCGCTAATATTGTACTTATTGGTCATTACATTATTTCCCGTATACAGAAAGCAATTTTCATGCTGATAAAAGGGCCCCTGATGTAAGCGCGCTCAATTGTTGATATCGCACTGACGTAACATAACTGCATTTTATTATTCAAAATAAGCCGACTCTCAGACAATATCTGTTAGTGGTCATTGTTGATTATTATTGGTTAGCTAGATTTTAACGTTTATATTAATAAAGTATGCGTGATGAGGATCGTATTTATATCATATCAGTATTGCATGGTTCATGAATAATAGGGATGGTAATAAATAAAAAGAGGATTAATAGAGTAATTAATTTATCTATCAGATATTTATGGGTTATTGAATTTTTAAGATAATTTTAATTTATCTTTTTTGATAATTTGACATAAGGGTGAGATATTTTGAAAGGTAATTTAGAATAAGTTGATTTGTTTTCTAAATAAAGAATGGATAGTCAAGTTTAATATATTCAAAACAGCGATGGTAAATAAAAATAAAAGAGAAGTAAGGGCTGTGAATGAAAAAATCCCCCTAAGTTTTAGCATTATATTTAGGGGGATAAAAATTAATTCTTAAAGGAGCTAATAAATGCGAGGTATTCTTCTTTGCTCATTAATGGCTTGTAATTATTAATGAGTTCATCAGCGCCAGCTGCGTCATCAAACAATAGGTCGATAATCGTCATAGCCATCATTTGAGCCGGGCGGATATACGCCATATCCTCATCGAATACCATATAATCTTTACCATGTAATCCACCACGTATTGCACCAATCCATGGGTGGCTCACTGGCATGATATGAGAAAGATCGCCAGTATCTGTGCTGCCTGTCATGTGTTCAGCAACCCAAACATTCTCTTCGCCAATTAAATCATGGGCATTGTTTTGCAGTAAGTTATTGAGTGTCTCATTGTTATAAAGTGGCAGATAACCCGGTAAATCTTTCACTTCCACTTCTGCACCAACTGACATTGCCCCTGCAACTAATGCGCGAGTGATCCGCTCATTGGCATCCACCATCGCGGGGACGTTTGACGCGCGGACATAACTTTCCATACGTACATCACTTGGGGTGACATTAACTAAATCACCGCCTTGAGTAATGATGGGGTGGAAACGAATATAATCTTTTTCTTGGAAGGTTTCGCGTATCGCATTGACCCCCATTATCCCCATCATGGCCGCGTTGAGTGCATTCACCCCTAAATGTGGTGCAGCGGCGGCATGGGAAGATTTACCTTTGTAGTTAATTAGCTTACCAATAAACCCGTTAGTGGTGGTCGACATCTCGATAAAACCGATATCACGCTCAGGTTTAACACTGGTTAAGTGGACTTGCATTGCCATATCCACATCATCAAATTCCCCAAGTGAAATTAGCTCGGGCTTGCCACCGATATAATTGATTTTCCCTTGTTCAATCAATTTATTACGATAAGCAAGCTCGACATACTCCTCTGCGGGAACCGCGAAGGGAACCACGTCTCCCGCAAGATACGCCATTGCACCTGACTTAACCAGACCAATTGTCACGGCCATCATATTGGCGATTTGGGCATTGTGACCGCAACAATGTGCTGCCCCTGTAAGGTCGTCTGCATCAGGGTGCTCTGCACAAATGATAGCATCTAACTCGCCAATCACTGCAATACTGTGCTTACTCCCTTTACCGCCTTTCAAGCGTGCTTTAACCCCGGTCAAGGCCAGTTGGTTACGGTAATTAACACCTAAAGCTGAGAATGCTGCTTCAACTTTTTTTGCTGTTTTGGTTTCTTTGTAACCGAGCTCAGGCTCTGCCCAAATATCGTCTGCGAGCTTTTTGATAGCATCTTTATTGGATGCAATTGCTTCACAAACTTTAGCTTTCAATTGGTCTTTGGTCATTGTCATGGTTAATATTTTCCTCTAATTAGATAACGCCACTCCATGAAAGAGTCACTTGACCAATAAGTGCCGCGAATAAGAATGTTCCCGTGAATACCGCCAGTGAAACTGGAATAATCCGCCAAGAGATGGCTTTAAATTTTTCGATATCTTTACCGAGTGAAAGACCGGCGAATGCAAGCACCGTAGTACTAATCACGGCAAGTGAGATTTTGCCTGTCATGGCGATCATTTCTTTATCATAAGGGAATAACGGTGAACACAGACCCGCAGCAATTAGAGATACCCAGAAAATAACAGGTAACTTACCTAGTGGCGGAATTTGGGCGATTAAGTACGCCACAAATGACATACCCCCTAAAAGTGCCATCGCAATCAGTGAGTCAGTAAAGACTGCACTAAAGCTACCGCGGCCATAGATTGACCCCCCTAGTGCATCACCCAGTGAAGTAAAGATGATAACTAATACGATGATTATTGCAATTTCTGCCATCTTTTTCATGATTTCGTGTCCTTATTCTGTATCTGCTGATGCCGTTGCACGTTTTCTTTTCAGTTTGTTGTACAAGAAAGAGGCAAAAGGTAAGGAGAAGAAAATATAGATGTACAGACCTAAAACGGAAGACATCAAGTTTGCGGATGATGAAAATGCTTGGATATCCGCCGCATGTTGAGGGTAAAGTTCCAGTAACGGTGCAACTGATGCTGCTAACATCGAGCCACTACCCACACCAGCCCCCATGGCTAACGCAAGTGGACTCATAATATCGAGTCCAGCGATAACACTGGCAATTACCCCCATCCAGACGGCACCATATAACGTACCGCAGATATACATCGCCATAACGCCGCGGCCTTCTGGTGAACTTAAACCGTATTTAGCTTCAATAATGGCAATATTGGGTTCACGACCAATAGAATAGGTTGCTCCAACAGCTTCACGTCCCATTCCTAACATGATGGCCAGCGGTAAACCGAGCAAGATAGTTCCGATAAAGTGGCCGATTTCCTGAAGGATCAGGGCACCACCTGCTTGAATAATTTTTTCCCAAGATGCACCAACAGAGGTGCTTAATTTTGCAATTAAGATAACTAACGCGACACTCATAATCGAGCTCGCACGCGCCATATTTTGTTCATTAAGAATTTTGAATTTTGGAAAACTGACAATACCACCCATCAACATGGAATAAAGCATTGGAAAAACCATCACAAGGCTGATTTTAATTTGTCCTATTGCTTCCGAAAGAAGAATGATCAGTAAGCTAACCAAAAGCAACTTACTATCTTTTAATATACCCATAGTGTTACCTTTCATTGGAAATGTTTTTAAGAGTAATTCGTATATATTTATAATAAAAAGCATTATTTGCGTATTCATACTATCCATGAAACTATTTTCCTGACAATATTCCGAAAAAGTCTTACCCATGCCTAAAAGGCATGGTTAAAATCTATAAATTAATATTTATTAATAAATTGAAATAAAGAGAATTATTCTCAATTGAATAATGAATGATATTTATTTGTTTTTCATTGAGATACAAAATAATTTTAATTTTTTAACATGTTGTTTCATAAATATTTTTGATTACTTACTGAATTTAGGTCAAAAACCACTAATTCATAAGGTTGTGTGATTTTGTTGTTATTTTTCTATTCATTCTGAAAAAATAATCCTTTTTAATGTATTTATATAATTGGGATAATTGAATTTTAAATAGCATTAGTAATAAACTTTAAGGGCTTTGGTTTTTATTTTAATCTAATTAATATGCTGTTTTCGGGTGAATTATCTAATGGTAATCGCCTTCATTTTTCTCAAATAAATTTGATAAATTAAAATGTACCTACATTGATAGGGGTTTTTGATCAAGATCTCAAAATTGAACATTTGTTAATTGGAAAGCAAGAATAGGATAGCAGTCGAATAAATTTTCAACTGAAAGCACTATCAGCCCTAAGGTTATTTAGCGCTGATAGTGGTTAAGTGCTAAAACTGAGCATTGAGGGCTAATCGGAATGTTCTTCCCGGGGCAGGCATCATGCTGCGAGTTAATGGATCAATATAGTAGCGGTCGGTGAGGTTAGTAACTAAAAACTCGATACTCATGTGTTTATCAATTTGATAACTTGCATAGGCATCTGCGGTAAAATTTGGAGCCCAATGCATAGGGCTATTATTCGCCATTGAATAACTGCCCGGATAACGTTGTATTAGTTTTTTTTCATCCTTATTTTGTACGCTGCTGGTGTAACGCAAACGCGTACCAACCTCCAGTGTTTCATCCATAAAACGCATGCCAAGGTTCGAATTGATGGCATACTTTGGCTGAAGTTGCGTGCGCAAAAATCCGCTAGGGAAACCCGCGGTGGTACAGTGAGAGACATTGTATCGGTTAGCAATATCTAATTTTGCGGGCTCAGCATCATCACAAACTTCATTTTTTAAACGGTAATCTACGCCAATATCCATAAAGAAATTGCCATTGTCGTAACGAGTTTGGGCTTCAATACCTGCGGTTTTATGTTCTTTTACTTGAATGAAATTGAGTCTTCCATCACGGTCAAAAGCATTTTCAATTACCGTATGGTAGTAGCCAATTTTGATATCAGCAAAGCGTTCAGCACCAAGTAAATCTTGTAGATTACGGGAATAACCAAATTCTATGGTTTTACCGCGTTCTGGCTTAAAGGTCATTTTCTCTTTGCGCGCTTCGCTCTGGCCAGCAAAACCAATGCTATTTTCGAAGATGCTGGGTAAACGAATGGTTTCGATATAGCGAGCATAAATGCGGTCATTGTCGGTTAGATAAATATTGGCACCAAAAGCAGGTGCCCAACCATGGCTTTTTTGTTTTCCGGGAAATTTCCACTTTTCTTCTTCTGTCAGTTCTCGTTTTATTTCATCAGCAGGGTGCTCATAGGCGTTATTATAGACATACACCTCTTTGCCTGTTGCTGGGTCAATTGCCCTCGCTTGTGAGTCAAGTGTACCATTGTGGAATGGATTGGTTTTGGTGGTATAGCGGCCATCTTTATCTGATTTCCATTTTGTTTGGAAGCTAACATCTAAAACACCATTTTCATCAGGCGAGGAACCACTTTTTCTCGGTGCAATGAACACGTTATAGTCAGCGTCTTCGAGTCCAAGCACAGACTTTAAAATATTGTCATTACGATAGCCGCCTGCAAAGGGTTTGTAACCATTAGCGATCGCTTGGTCATACTCGCTCTGGGTTAATATCCGACTATAGTTTATATTTCTGGCTAGACGTTGATCGGGGTTTTGGAAGCCGTTAACACGCTTTCGCATTTGTTCTTTTAAGTAATCATCTTCTGTCCAGCCATCAATGTATTTTGCACCTGCATCGAGTTCTAACCACGTTGTCGGGCGATAGTTAAAGTTAAAAGCGAAGCTGGTTTCTTGGCGATGCCCTTTGCGAGGAAGGGCAATAAACGGGCTGGCGGTTTGTGATGGAACCACATCATTGGAGTCTAATTTTTCTTTTAGCATTGAACCATGCAGGGTTAAATCGAGGTTCGATGTTAATGACATAGTATTGCGTAAGTTAAAGCCAATGCGGTCATTTTCCGAGTTGGTTGCCGCGGTATTGATCAATGAGCCATCAATGTTAGGGTCTCTACCTGGTCCATAGCCATTTTCAAAACCCCAATCCCGTTCTTTCGGCTCTCTAGGGTAGCCACCAGATGTATTGGTGTCGCCAACAGATTGAGTCATCCAGAGGTTGGCATTGAGGTCAATCCAAGGGTTGTTATCAGGCTGCCATGCATATTCTGCATTATAGGCATTCACCGTAAAATGAGCTAAAGGCCACTGAGGAACAACCGATTTACCCTCGAGCTCTTGGAAATTAATACGTGACGGCATAATTTCACCGTAAGTGCTCTCACTACGTCGAAAACCAAGGTGCAATGTTTGGTTCTCTGTGAGGTATAAATTGGTTTTAATTAAGTATGATTCTAACTCGTTTGATGTATTGGTAACCTCTTTACCTGGTCGATAGATATTTGCGGCAAATGGCAGGTAAGGGTCTGGTCCCAGTTGTTGCTGCAAGGTTTGTTGCTCATTTAACTGAACGGGTTCTTTGTAGCGGTGCGCGCCATTTTTACCTGCAAAATAGTTACCTTGGCGTCGGTATGCATAAGCGGCGATAACATCAAATTTTTCTTGTCTTGTACCGACGGTTATCCGCCCACTATTATCTTTGAAATTAAAAAACTGTGCATTACCACGCGACTTTGGGATGATATTGACGGCAGGGTCGGAGTAAACAAAATTCTTATTTTTATACAATTCAGGATGATCGCGGTAGTCGTCTCCATAAGCAAAGTTCGGGATACGCTCCCTTGTTGAGTTGCTACTGGTTTCTAATTTTAAGTTAAAACCAAATTTCTCATCGGGTGCGACCACATCATCGATACCAATCGTGCGGATTGCGATACCGCCACCGATAGAGGTTTTTATATCGCCAGTTAAAGAACCGCTTTTTTCAATTTCAATACTACTGATCAAATTGGGATCAATATAATTACGGTTATTCGCACCGCTATAACCGCGCCAGACAGTTAAAGATTGCTCAGTACCATCGACAGTGACGGGGACGCGCTCCTGCCCTTGAATACCGCGAACATTGGGGTCTAATGCACCGCTATTACGAGCATCTCCGCTGTATACACCTATGGCGCTGTTTAAGACATCAGCCGTACTGGTGCCTTTATAACGCTCAACGAGATCCTTACCTAAATAGACTTTAGCGCCTTTGGCATCATATTGATCATCGTAACCTTGTCTATCTCGTTCTTTGATCGTTTTTGCTGCATCTTCAACAGTGATCGTACCGAGATGTTCTTGTTGTTCTGCAAAGGTGGTTGCTGGAAAGACGAGTGTGGCTATGATTGCTGTTGCCACTGGATTTAATTTGAATTTATACATTTTAGTTTCTCTATGCCATAACACTTAAAATCGGGTTTCAACCCCGATAGAAATTTCGTGCTGATGATAGGAGTAGAGCACATCAGCCGAGCTGCGGTTATCGCGAAAGCGGTAACTGGTATAAGGGGTAAACGTAAAGAATGAATAGTTAGGAAAGTTGAGCCGTGCAAAATACATAGTTTCACGGTCGTGACGTTTCACATTTAACATGGCGTTAAAATCTTGAAACTGGCTTTCCCGATAGGTGGCTAAAGCTAATAAATGGATATCAGGAGTTAACATGCTAAAAAAACCTGTGCGAACACCTAATTGTTCGTAATCATCGCTGCGAACTTCTGTTTTGACGCGAGTCGTATCAGCCCCTAAAAACAGTGAAGTTTCCGTTGTTAGGCCATAAATCCCTGTGAGATGTAAACTGGAACGGCTACCATCTGCGCTGTTATAGGGTTTTTGGTAGTGAAGTTGTTGGTGATCAGCAGATGCGGTCAGAATGAAACGGGAAGTAAATTGGTAGTCACCATCGATTCGCCCTCCTATGCCATGGTATCGACCTTTTCCGTCCACTGTTTTGAATTCAAGTTGTGGACCGACAGAAAAAGTACTATTGGCATTATTAAATCGATATAAGGTGGCTAATGAGGTGGTATTCTCACTGAATTCCCCTTCATGAGGATAACGATCTCCATAGGTTGTTCCTTTGACTTGTAGGGAATGATGCCCTGAAATAGGTACAATTTTACTTAAGCTGGCATCAAAGGATAAGCCGGAAGCAGAAATCGGGTCGGCCATTTTCCATGTGCCGCTTGGAGTTTCCCACAGTGTATTTTTATCTGGTACTTGGTTGATATTACTATTGTATTTATAACCAAGTGATAAACTTCCCGTCCATGATATTCGGTTTTCAATCGCGTCAATAAACTGTTGGATGGTTTGCTGGACACTTGCAGGTAATGCTAAATTTTTATCATCAATCAGGTTATTAAATAGAGCCAATGATTCACTGTTTTGGTTATCTTCATAATAGGTGCGAGCCAGTTCTAATTTAATACGTAAAAATTTAGGGGAACGTTCTAGGATTTTCTGGTAATAATCAATCGCTTGCGAATATTTTTTTTGTGATTTTGCCACTTCAGCTTTAGCAAACAACACTAATAAAGGATCCGCATCAGGTAAGGCTTGATAACGCACTAATAAACGCTGTACGTCCTGAAATTGACGGTGGTTTATGGCCAGATAAATGGCTTGCCCAAGATCTTGAACATTATTTTCAAGGGAGTAAATTTGCCCATTAAAGTTGATGGACAAGCTATCAGAGAGTAGGGGCTGGCTGTCATCGGGTAACTGAGCGCTTTTATCGCGGTAACTCTGCCTATCTTTTTGCCATAACAATTGTTCGCGGTCGATATCGATATTGGCTGAGAATACAGATAAAGAGCTCGTTATAAGGACGAATGGTAATAAAAAAGAATATCGCATAGGTCAGTTTCGATGTTGAAAGTTTGTCATCAACAGCAAAATCCATTTTCACCGTTGATGATAAAGGCGAAATTATGGATTATTGCGCGATATTCCCACGGCTTCCGCCAAACGCCATGTCTTTACTGTGGTCACTAAACTCAGTCACTCCCGCAATATGTTTGGCTTGGTCGCCAAAGAAATGACCGCGAGTTTTACCTACAGCTTCATTTAGTGTTGCATCTCCTACGAAGGTGGCATTATTTTTAATGGTGGCATCAATATTGGTTGCACCAATGTTCCCCGCTAATGATTTGGTGCCAAAGTTTGCGGTTAGGGTGCCTGTCGCCATAGCGCCACCGCTGTATTGGTTGATACCTTTAACGGAATATTCCGCAGTGCCTGCCGTTGGCATATTTGTCGTGATATCTTTTCCTGAATAATACGCGGTATGTGTTGTATCAGTTGCTGCACCTGTTGATGACCACTCCCCAAAATAAACTTCTGCATCAGCTACTTGGGCAAAGTTAAACACCCCCATCTTATTATGTGCTCCGCCACTGTTAGGCATCGCAATCACATGTGCCTCGTTTCCAGATTGTTTTGGTGCCATTTTGGTTAAGCCTGAGAAGGAGATAATTTTTCCATTGTGTACTGATTGGACACCAATCCCTGGGTCACCTATTGCGCCACCATGACCACCCGCGCTGCCTTCAGTTGGTCCAACTTTAATAGAGGGGGCATTGGTATTGAAATCTTGGCTTTGACCTGAGCCCACCGCAGCAAACGTACCAAAAGACATTCCGCAAGTAACGAAAGCTAGAGCGATAATATTTAACTTTTTCATCGAAATACTCCATTTTTATTAAAGGAAATAAAGATGTTACGGCTAATTTAAATCATCATGATGGCTATATAGTTTATCGCACATTAAAACAAATAATAATGTAAAAGCAAATAATAATTATTCGCATTAACATTAAAATATTTAGGGGTATCAATGTAATAGAGTTTTTTTGCTAACTGTTACTTGTTGATGTTACGCTGTTTTTTATTGGGTTTAGTTATCTTTTATCGTTAGTTGC
Organism: Providencia rettgeri; assembly: GCF_041075285.1. Classification (NCBI taxonomy): domain Bacteria; kingdom Pseudomonadati; phylum Pseudomonadota; class Gammaproteobacteria; order Enterobacterales; family Morganellaceae; genus Providencia; species Providencia rettgeri. The sequence goes on from NZ_CP163512.1 coordinate 524,228, forward strand.
CAATTATTTTTTTAATAGAAATGTTAAATAAATCACATTTTAATGATTTGAATATGAATCATTTTTGCAGCTTAATCATTAGAATTACTGATGGTTATTTGTTTTGATACTGGGTATGGTGATGAGGGATTACACGAACTAATAGAGAGAAAAATAAGGCGAGTTTAAATTTAGCGGATGGTATTAGCCAAATGAAAGGTATTTATATTTAAAATAATTTGCTAGCGTAGAGTTTAATGATTAGTGAATAACGAGGTTAATTTATGGCGCAGTGGCTACTTTTTGGTGCCGGAGGGAAAGGCGTAGGGAGTATGATTGCTCAACTTGCAATTGCAAATAAGCAGCAAACTGTGGCGGTGGTGCGCAACAGGGAAACGGCTGAAAAGTTGTCATTACAAGGTGTTCACGTTGTTGTAGGGGATGCGTGTGATAGCCAAGTGGTAACCGCTGCTTGTCAAGCAGCGGGCACGAGTGCCACGGTGATTTCGACCATGGGAGGTTCGCAAGATTATTTAGCGCATCGTACGGTAATTGATTGTGCAGAACAGGCGGGGATCTCCCGTATGGTATTGGTGACATCATTAGGTTGTGGGGATTCATGGCCTTACCTCTCTTTGCGTGCAAGGGCTGCTTTCGGGCAAGCGGTAAGGGAAAAATCCTTGGCTGAATCTTGGTTGCAAACCAGTTCCCTTGATTTCGCAATTGTCCGACCGGGCGGGTTATTGCATGGTGAAGCTACAGGGAAGGCAATTTTACAGCAACACGTTGAAGCCCATGGATTAGTGATGCGGGCCGATGTCGCCGAACAGGTTTATCAACTGGCGACGCAAACAATATTGAAAAAACAAATTTATAGCCTTATTCAGCCAGATCTTACCGTCAGTCAATAAGGCGAAATTATGGTTATCGACCTGAGATTAAAGCTATTACCACTGATCACCACCGCGAAAGTCGCAATACAAGGCGTCAGTAAACGCTATGGAAGGATCTTTTGACCATCCCATCACTCCACCTTCTTCGTCTTCAGAGCGAACATAGGCACCTTGGCGTAACTCAAATAATCTGCCTTTCCACACTTTCCAACCAAGGGATTGATACAGATTAAATCCTTCGTCAGAGGCTGATAGCAAGCCAAGTTGGTAGCAATTGGCGATGATTGTATTTGTCTTAGACATCAATTCACGTCCAATACCTTGACGGCGGTAATTTTCCAATACCGCCATCGCTTCTACATAACCTACAGAAATCGGCTTATCGTTGATAGCCATATGGCGCTGAATAACCGCGACGTGTCCGACGATACGATGTTGATCATAGGCAAAAACGTGCATGCCCCCCAATGAGTGTTCAAAGTCATCTCGCGTGAAGTCACCGTCGAAGGCAACAAATAACATATCGAACAAGGTTTCTTTTTCATTATCAGCAAGCTGTGATGTGTGACACTGCCTATATTGAATTGTCATAAAAGTATCTAAATGTGTTTTTTAAGTCCCTTGATTGTAAGAAATTTATCGGCAATAAGTGGTGTTTTGCGTGCTAGATGTGCATCATCAAACATAAAAAACATTTATTAAGCGAAGTGCATCAAGAATAAATGGGTTAAACTCTTGGTTGTTATGCCTTTCGCTTTTTTATCGCAGATTGAGGATTTACCGCGCGACTCTTAGCCCACCTTCGACACCTTGTGGACTCCATAATATTTGCCATAGCTGAATATCACGAGCACGAAAAGCGCCAGCACAGGCATTCAAGTAATAAGAAAACATTCGTTTAAAGCGTGGGGTATAATCCTTTTCCAGTTCAGGCCATGCTTCTAGGAAACGTGAATACCAAGCCATAATTGTTTTATCGTAATCGGCACCGAAATTATGCCAGTCTTCCATCACTAATTTATTTTCACTACTATCACCAATATTTTGCAATGACGGTAAGCAGCCGTTTGGGAAGATATATTTGTCGATCCATGCATCGACATTCACTTTATTTTGGTTGGAGCCAATGGTATGTAACAAAAATAAGCCATTTGGTTTTAAATTTCGTTTTATGACATCAAAATAAGTGGCATAGTTTTTCGGACCAACATGTTCAAACATACCAACGGAAACAATACGATCGAATTGATCATATAAATTACGGTAATCTTCGAGAAGAATTTGCACATCAAGTCCTGAGCAGCGTGTTTGTGCATATTTTTGCTGTTCAGCGGAAATCGTTATACCAGTCACTGACACAGAAAAATGTTTTGCAGCAAAAGCCGCCAGTCCACCCCAACCACAGCCAATATCAAGCAAACGCATTCCCGGTTTTAATTGCAGCTTTTCGCAAATCAGCTTTAATTTTTGCTCTTGCGCCAATGATAAATTTTCGGGGCGATTCTCTAAATCTTTCCAATAACCACAAGAATACTGCATATAAGGGTCAAGCATGCGTGAAAATAAATCATTGCCTAGGTCATAATGCTCTTCACCAACAATACGTGCACGTTTTGGTGTCTGTAAGTTACGGATGCGAGCCATAGCAATTTTCAGTGTATCCCTGAAATTATGTGGCAGTTTTTTATCGAGCCCATGGCGTAATACATAATGGAAAAAAATATCTAAGCGCTCACAGTCCCACCAACCATCCATATAACTTTCTCCCAACCCAATGGAGCCTTGTTGTAAGACACGTTTATAAAATTGGTCATTATGGACATGAATATCGAAAGGTTGGGAACCATTAATTTCAATGCCAGTCTCGCTTAGTAGCTCGTTAACAATGCGCTTCCAAGAATCGACAGAGGTTTTTTGATTAACAGCATGTTCAGTACTCATCTGATCTCCAATTTTTAGCAAAGTGGGATTCAGAGAACTTTATTTGTGACGTATTCGCGGTACAGCAAAACAGGAATATTGACCACCACTGCATGGCAGACAGTGTATTAGCGTTATTATTGCTATAAATAAAGCTCAAATCCAGTTTCATATAACTCTCTAAAAAATATAAAACCTTCAGTGTTAATTTCAATCAAAATTACATTTAACTAACATAAAAGGCACTTATCACCAAAAATAAGCTAAAAGAAGGAGTGAATTTCCTTTAGAACATGAGATTTTTAGTTTAGTGCAAACAGATGACAACAAGATGAATACTGTTTTTATATGGTATTTTAAAGGGTTGTAGATGGATAGATGGCTATTTTTATTTGCAGATAATCTGAATGGAAAATAGCGCTCAAATTTTCATTGAGCGCGATTAATTAGTTTAATTATCGATAATTAAACGAGTGGAGAATAGCCATAACGGATAGTTTCTGTTTCTGCCAGATGAATTTGGGTTACCGCAGGTTGGGTATTGGCTATCACGCGACCATCACGAATAGAGTAACGCACAGGCACTTGACGACGGACGGCATCGAAACCATTTTCGGCGGGTAAAATTAATAAACTTGCCCGTTTACCTTCGCTAACGCCATAGTCTTGTAAGTTCAGTGTCCGAGCGCTGTATTCGCTAATCAATTTCAGTCCATCATTGATTTGCTGATACCCCATTAATTGGCAAATATGTAACCCCATATGTAGGACTTGCAGCATATTGGCTGTGCCAAGTGGGTACCACGGGTCGAAAACATCATCGTGACCAAAGCAGACATTAATATCAGCGGCTAGCATTTCTTTAACACGAGTAATACCGCGACGTTTTGGATAGGTGTCGAATCGTCCTTGTAAGTGAATATTCACTAACGGATTGGCTACAAAGTTGATTTTCGACATTTTTAGTAAGCGGAATAAACGGGAGGTATAAGCGCCATTATAAGAATGCATTGCTGTAGTATGGCTTGCAGTGACACGAGAACCCATGCCCTTGGCGTGGGCTAGCGCAGCAACGGTTTCCACAAAGCGTGATTGTTCATCATCAATTTCATCACAATGAACATCAATCAGACGGTCATATTTTTCAGCTAATGCGAAGGTTTTATGTAGCGATTCCACACCGTATTCACGGGTGAATTCAAAGTGAGGAATAGCACCAACGACGTCAGCACCAAGTCGCAAAGCTTCTTCAAGGAGCGCTTCACCATTTGGATAAGACATAATGCCTTCTTGTGGAAAGGCGACAATTTGCAAATCTACCCACGGGGCAACTTCTTGTTTCACTTCAAGCATCGCTTTTAATGCCGTTAACGTGGCATCAGATACATCCACGTGAGTGCGAACATGTTGAATTCCATTAGCAATTTGCCATTTCAATGTTTTCCAAGCTCGCTCTTTCACATCATTGTGTGTGAGCATGGCTTTGCGCTCAGCCCAGCGCTCAATCCCTTCAAACAGCGTGCCAGATTGGTTCCAGCTTGGTTGTCCCGCAGTTTGGGTCGTATCTAAGTGAATATGGGGTTCAACAAAAGGGGCTGAAACAAGTCCACCTTCACCGTCTAGGCTATCAGGCAGTATTTCTCCCGGAACTTGCGGCACTATTGCCGTAATGTTTTGATTGTCGATATCGATGCGCCATAAACCATCACGCTCTGGTAAGCGGACATTTAGGATATGTTTAATTGTTTGATTATGCACGAGTCATCTCCGAATCAGTGGCACGGCGGCGATTAAATAAAGGGTTTAGTACAGCGTAACACAAAGCACCACCAAGTACGGCATTAACAGGTACAATGCCGGGTAACCAATGCCCTGCGATCACACCCGCCGCCACGGCGATTAATGCACTAACATTGACATCACGCATTTTACTGCGATCGAACGTGTCATAACGGTGACGATACATCAAATAGTCAGCAATAATAATCCCACCAATTGGCGGAATAGCGGCAGATAAGAAAGTCAGCCAGCCCACAAAGTTGTTATATAGCCATAATGCGCACAGCGTACCGACGACCCCGTTCACAACGGATAAGGTTTTACTGGACAACCCGGTGATATTGGCAAAGCCTAAGCCTGAGGCGTAAAGGGCATTATCATTGGTTGTCCAAATATTTAGACCTAAAACGATAATTGCAGGTAATAATAAACCTTGGGCGATCATCACATCTGAAATATCTGCCATTCCCAGTGATGCGGCCCCTGCGGCACCAAAAATAAACATTAATGAGTTACCGAGAAAGAAAGCCACTAAGGCGACTAAAACGGCAACTTTGGGTTTACGGCCGAAGCGAACAAAATCCGCAGTTAAGGTTCCAGCACTGACAAACGAACCGACTACCATAGCCAGTGCAAGGTTAAAATCGATAGGTTTTGTCGGTACCACGGCTTGCAAGGCACTTATTCCCCCCATATCGGTGATAGCGAGGTAGACAGAATAACTTCCCAAAATCGCAATAGCTGGTACTGCGACGATAGAAAGTATCGTCAACGCGGAGATACCGAAAAATACGGTGACGGTCATTAAAATACCTGAAATACCAATTAACCAATTTATATCCCAGCCTGTGGCTTTACCAACAGGGATAGCAAACATCGCAACACCAACACCAAACCAGCCGACTTGTGTGCCGCCAAGCAAAAATGAAGGGAGCCATGAGCCTTTAATACCGAAGGAGTAGCGTGCGAGGAGGTGAGTAGTTAAGCCAGTTTTTGAACCAATAAAACCAAGAAATGCGGTGTAGACACCAAGAAGAAGATTACCAATGAGAACTGCGAGGAAGAAATCATGAAAATTAAGACCGGTACCGAGAGCGCCTCCGGTCCACATACTGGCGGAAAAGAACGTTAAACCTAGCATCACAAAGGTTAATGCTAGTCCGCCTTTTCGCGCGGATATGGGCACGGGGCCATGACTATAATTGTTATCTTCAGGCACGATTGTCTCCAGTTATTTTTCTCAGGCCAAAAAATCCGACGCATTTTATAGCCATCAAAATAAAAAGCAAACGTTTTCGTATACTGTTAAATATTTTTAATTTATTTAATTAAAATTGGTTTTTTCATTGATTTATCCTAGCGAAGTAAAACCATGTTCAATAAAAAGTTTTTGTGATTCAACCTGTAATAGGTAATTTGCGAAAATTTCTGCTTTTTTTGTTATGAGTGCCATCGCGTAAATTACTTGAATATTATCGTGATCTGGAATTGAGAGCGTGGCGAGGGTGGGGATTTTTGCTATTTTTTGTTGATAGTGATGATAACCAATAAATAAGTCAGCTTGATGGGTGCTGATTAACCATTGGGAAGCTAATTGACCTGAAGGGATTGTGGGGCTGTTTTTTCCCCCCACTAAATGGCGAGTACGCGCTTGGAGCTCCTTAGCAAGGAGGGGGTGATTCAGGCGGATCTTGTCGTATAGCTGTACAACATAGTCGCCACAAGGGTCATCGAGTGGCGTAGACGTACCAATGATCACCTCTGGGATGCTGAGTAACTGTAGCCAATTCGGGTATTCTTCGGCGAGTCGTGCCGTTGTGGTGATCCCCAAACGGTTGGTAATAAAAGGCTGGCTGGCATAGGCGATGTTTTGTTCTACTAGGGCAAAAGGGTGCGTCTGATCCGCAGAGAGAAAAAGATCACAATGTACACCGGACTCAATTTTTTGCCTCAATAAACCTGCGGGGGCAAACTCACAGGTTATTTCGTGTTTTTTCGCTAATTGAAAATGCGTTAAAATAGCAGTCAATACATCACGCAGACTGCCTGCCGCCATAATATGCATTATTGGTTGCCTTGATATTGAATACGATAGAATTTTTGATACCAATCATTCACTTTTGCATCAATATCGATATCGGAAAATTTTTGTGGATAGAGCTTACTTGCCATCCATAATTCACCTAATGCCATCGCTTCAGGCATCGGATAGCCCCATGCTTTGGCATATTCTGGCATTAAAAAGACGCGTTTATTTTTAACAGCATCGATCACCTGCCAACGAGGATCGTTGCTTATTTCATCCACTACACTTGGGTAACGGTCTTGAATGAAAATCACTTCAGGGTTCCAGCTAATCACTTGTTCTAAGGATACTTGCTTGTATCCTTTGATAGTTGCGGCGGCAACATTCATTGCACCTGCGTGCTGCATCATTAAACCTGTATATTTCCCTGAACCATAAGTGGTGAGCTCAGGATTTGCCATATAGGCGCGAATACGTTGATTTTCAGGGATATTCTTTAAGTGTTGAGCAACAATATCCCGGCTATCAAAAGTTTCTTTAATCAGTGCTTTTGCGTTGTCGGGTTTATTGACGATATCCCCAATCAGCGCAATACCTTCTTTTAAGCCTTCGTTATACGCTTGTTCTTCGTTAACCAGCTCAGGATTGACATTGTTTTTGGCAGTGTTGTTGTTGTCTTTTTGCAATGAAATCGCAACCACTGGAATACCCACTTGAGATATTTTATCAATCATTTCTTGCGGGGCGTAGTTGGTGACAAACACCACTTGGGGTTGCAATTGCACTAAGCTCTCAAGATTGACGCTTTTGAGATCACCGACATTGGGGATATTGACCAGTTCGGGAGCAAGTCTTTCATAATTTTGCCCTAGTTGTTCGCGCCAATTGCCCATTACCCCGACGATTTTATCAGTTGCATCTAATTGAACCAGTAAATTTAACGTTTGGTGTTGCAGGACGGCAACGCGCTCGACTTGGTCATCAATCACTACTTTCCGACCTAATTGGTCGATAAATTGTCGCTCAGCTAGGCTAGTGAATGTGCAAGATAAAACCAAAAAACCAATAAGATATTTTTTCATTGTGATATAACCTAATATTTCGATATAAATTTATTTATATAGCGATTGATTTCAATGGTCAACTATCATTGGGTTAATTAATGAGTTCAAACTTGATGTTAAATAAGAAATAAAAAGAAAAATTTAGCGTCCAAATAAGCTCAGACGCTAAATGAGAAGGGCAAAGGTTATTTTAGTAATCGCGCTTTAACTGATTTACCTTTGATTTTGCCTTGTTGTAGGTGTTTCCATGCTTGTTGAGCAACGGCGCGTTTTACTGCCACGTAAGCGTGAGTAGGATGGATCACAATTTTGCCAATATCCGCGCCATCAAGACCCACATCCCCAGTGAGCGCACCCAGAATGTCCCCTGGGCGTATTTTGGCTTTCTTGCCGCCATCAAGGCATAACGTGACCATAGTGGCTTCAAGTGGAGTAATACGCAGACCAGTAGGTGCGGATTGCCAGTTCACCTTCATATTCAGCATTTCTTCAAGGGCATTTGCGCGCTGGGCTTCTTCAGGGGCGCATAAGCTAATGGCTAAGCCGCTTTCACCTGCACGAGCGGTACGACCGATACGGTGCACGTGAACTTCAGGATCCCACGACAATTCATAGTTAATAACCATTTCAAGGGCTTTGATATCTAACCCGCGGGAAGCCACATCGGTAGCAACTAATACGCGACTGCTACCATTTGCAAAACGGATCAATGTTTGGTCACGATCACGTTGTTCTAAGTCACCATGCAGTACCAAAACACTTTGTTTGCTTTCATTCAATGCGTCATATACTGCTTGGCAATCTTTTTTAGTATTACAGAAAATCACACAAGAAGCGGGTTGTTCTCGGCTTAATAATTGTTGTAATAATTCGATTTTACCGTGGCGAGAGACTTCATAAAATTGTTGCTCAACAGCGGGTAATTCATCAACACTATTGATTTCAATCGTTTGGGGATCGTGCTGAATTTGTTGGCTAATACGGGCAATTTCATCGGGCCAAGTGGCAGAAAACAACACGGTTTGTCGGTTTATTGGTGCATAATCTATTACCGTTTCAATGTCAGGCATAAACCCCATGTCTAACATCCTATCTGCTTCATCTAGCACTAAGGTTTGTAATGCATCGAGTTGAACGGTTTCGCGGTTTAGATGATCAAGCAAACGACCCGGTGTCGCTACAATGATGTGGGCCCCGTGAGCAAGGGAATCTCGTTGTACGCTAAAAGGCACGCCACCACACAAAGTGAGTATTTTTATATTAGGGATTGCACGGGCTAAGCGGCGTAACTCATTGGCGACTTGCTCTGCGAGCTCCCGAGTTGGGCATAAAACTAATGATTGGGTTTTAAATAATTTTGCATCTATACGCTGTAATAAACCTAAACCGAATGCAGCTGTTTTACCGCTACCAGTTTTGGCTTGCGCACGAACGTCTTTCCCAGCAAGGATAGCGGGGAGGGCAGCCGCTTGGATCGGCGTCATGCTGAGGTAACCTAACTCTTGTAGGTTGGATAGTTGTTCTGCGCTTAGCGCGTTAAGGTCAGCAAATGAAGTCACAATAAAATCTCAAATAATAAAAAGGAGCTAATGGCGCCAATGATACTATTCCTACAGGGTACTGTCTGTTTTTTAATTCTTAATGAAGGCGACAAAGGCAAGCTATAGAGGAATTTAGATATAAACAATGCGAAGAGCACTAAATAGGCTATTTTCAAAACCTATCCAACCTGCTGGCAAACCTAATCGGTTTGTCAGCAGTCTGACACCACCCAAAAAGGTGGTGTCGTATTAGTCTATTTGGACGTTATTCTTCAGGGATTAAATCGGCCCTAAGTTGGTCATTACAGCATAAACCAATGCCACAATAGAAATAACAATCCATGCAAATACCAATGGCCAGATAAATTTCACCCACTTGGTATAAGGGATTTTCGCCGTAGCCAGTACCGCCATTAGGATCCCAGATGTTGGGTTAATGCAGTTCACCACGCCTTCCCCTAATAGAACGGTTTGTACCGTAGTTTGGCGGGTGATTTCTAATAGGTCGCCCATAGGGGTAAAGATTGGCACTAATACTGCGGCCTCACCCGAACCGGAAGAAATAAAGAAGTGCATAATGGCAGCAGTTGCAAACATTGATAACGCTGAAAGGGTTTTTGGTAAGCCATCCATCATCGAAATAATTGCATTAACGATGGTGTCTAAGATCATGCCATCAGATAACACAATAGCAATTGCACGCGCCATACCAACGATAAATGCCCCACCGACCATGCCCGCACAGCCTTTTAAAAAGCCCGTTGCAATGGTATTTGGCGACATACGGTTTAACACGCCCACACCAACACCTAAGATGATAAACATCGCCATCATCTCTTTTTCACCCCAGCCCCATTCTACGGCACCGAAGATAAAGCCGATTAAGCAGAATGCACTAAAAGATAACGTAATGATATGCAAGGCAGAAATTTTTGAAGTTTGCTGCTCTGCATCATCAATGGCAATTTCTGGGCGCACCATGCCTTGATTACGGCACTTCTTGGTATAGAAGGTTAAAAATAAGATACCAGCGATAACAAAGGCAATATAAATAACCATCCGAAAACCAAGGCCAGAAAGCAGTGGAACATCGGCTAAACCTTGTGATAAACCAACTGTCATTGGTGCCATAATTGAGGCGTTAAATCCTGAATAGGCAGCAACATAAACCAGCGCAGCACCAAATTTATCATCCATTCCAACGGACTTTGCGACTAATAACCCAATAGGAACAAATGCAATAATTGAGTTAACGACAATACCAGTGGTACCTAAAATAGAAAACACCACAAAAAATATTGTAATTAATAAGAAATCATTGAGCTTCTTACTGCGTGAAATATTATTCAGTACTTTTTTAATGGCTCCTGTTTCTTCGAGAAGATGCAGTGCACCACCAGTAAAAATAATTAAAAAGATAATTGGTGCAGCTTTAATTAAGCCATCTGCAATAGAGGTGAAAATTTGCCCCGGCAAAATACCGTGTTGTTCTGGCAAACGCTCATAACTACCCGGAATGGTATAAGAGCTAGAAACTTTAGTTTCAATACCATCTTTGACCATGGTTATAACTTTAGTTTCTGATGCATATTGCCCAGCGGGAACGATCCACGTGGCAATACCTGCGATAACTAAAATGAAAAACAATAAAACGTAAGGATTTAAGCCTTCTGAGCGTTTTTTGGGTGGTGTTGTGTTTGTTGACGTTGTTGCCATATTATTATCCTGTTGGATTATTATTTATTGTGTAATTCGTTGTAATACATTGAAAAATAACTGAGCTCGTTCAGTTAGTGATGGAATTTCTAAATATTCTTTATCACTGTGTTGGTAGCCACCGATGGGCCCTAAACCATCAACAGTGGCTGTGCCGACACCCGCAGTGAAAGAGGCATCTGAGCCACCCCCGGTTGAAACATCAATTAGCTCGATATTTAATTGCGTAGCTTCTTGCTTGATAATATCGATAAGTACGCTGCTTTCGTCAGTTTTTGCCATCGGTGGACGGTTAATGCCCCCGGTTAACGTTAGCTTTATACCGTCCAATACAGGTTGGCTGCATACTTCTCTAACTTTTTTATCGATTTCAACACCTTGTTCATCTGAGGAGATCCGCACATCGATTTCTGCGCGCGCATTTGGTGCAACGGTATTGACTGAGGTTCCACCGGAGATTAAACCAACATTGACGGATAAACCCTGGTCGTGAGCTGATAGGGCATGTAAGCTTTGGATTTTATAAGATAATTCCTGAATGGCACTGATACCTGCTTCAGGCGCTATTCCTGAATGTGAGGCTTTTCCTTCGATATTCAGTACGTAGGTACCTACGCCACGGCGTGCGCTAACAATAGCACCATTGGCACGTGCAGGTTCCATTACAAGTGCATAGCGTTTGCCCAGAGCACATTTTTCAATGACACTACGGGATGAAATAGAACCGATTTCCTCATCACAATTCAGTAAGATCTCTATATTTTTATAACGAGTGTCTTGGTTGTCATACAGCTGTTTCATGACTTGATACACCATGACATGGCTGCCTTTCATATCAATGACACCAGGACCATAGGCTCTATCACCTTCGATTCTAAATGGGCGCTCTGCAACAGTACCTTTAGGAAAAACGGTATCTAAATGCAGTAAAATTAAGATCTCAGCCTTCACGGAAGGATAATAAATGCGGTAGTTATTGCCTAAAGATTCGTTTTCAATGACTTCAACTTCAAACCCCATTTCACGGTATTTCTCACACCAAACGGCAGCGTGATTATCGACACCAGCCTTATCATAAGAGCCTGATTCAATATTTACGACGTGTTCCAGTAACTTTAACATGGCAGGTTCATGTACTAAAAATTGATTAGTCATAATGGATCCCTAATATTGTGTTTGACGGTAATTTAGCTATTTTTATTGTATTCTATGCAAGTCATTCCATTAGAAAATAATGGACAGAATAAGTGCAATATAAACAATATTCTTTTTCTTTAAATGAAATGAATATGTACTGCACTATAAGAAAATCTTAACTGCAATTATTCAATTAAAATAATTTAATAATTTTTATAAGCATTTTATCGTCCCTGTGATTTTCTTAATGTCAAAGCTAACTTAACCTAATTTAATGATTCAATATATCCTTTCACTATCTTGTGTAAGGCTAATACGCAGGATACTTACTGTTGTAAGTACTTTTCGACTCTACCATATTAAATAAATTAGATACAAGATGATTATTTGATATTCATGTTATGTATTGACATCAAAGGGCTAACTTAAAATAATCAAATAAATCTAATCATTCCCCATAAATTATTAAGTATTTTTTTATTTTGGTTTTTTGTTTTACGTCACCAGTTTTTTGATTCGATTTTATTTGATTTGTTTATATAATATATACATATTTCGTGACAAAAAAATTCTATTTAACTCTTGTTATTTTTCTCTCATGTAATAAACATAATAAACTTTATGGTTTTTAATGTTTAAATTGAATATATATTGATCAATGAGTGAGGTTTGTATTAGGCAACTTATTAAAGCAAAATGGGTACGCCGTTTCTAATCATAATAAAATATCATCTATTTTCATAAATAACGTTGGAGAATAGGTTAGATCTCCAATAACTGAGCAGGAATAATCATTAGAAAAACACCAATGGGCAGGGGCATTTTTGACGGTTGATTTTAGCTGTTTTATCGGTATCTCATTGGTTAATTTTTGTTCTTAAAGTTCAATGTTGCTGTAGTCTATTTATATATCAGCTTATGTAAGCATAGAGCAGAGCTTAAACGACTAAAGAGAATAACTTTCTACTATTGAGTGGTTAAGTAGCAAACAGCTAGAAAGTATATGGGTAATTACAGATAAAACTATTATATCAATCATGATTGTTATAACCACTGTTCACAATGATCAGCAATACAATTAACGTTTAAGATACAATTATTGTTTAATTTTAATATGTTAAAGGCTGTTTACTGTCTAATAAGTGTATCTTGATAAACTAAATAATAATATTGTGACGGCTCACTCATTTCACTGTAATTATATAACTAATTGTATTTTATTGGTTTTTTCTTTGATTTAGAAAATTTTTCTCTAAATTTGTATAAAGTCATCGATTTTTAGAAAAAGTTTTCTATTTCTCTATGGCATATTTCTTTTAGCAACAAATATAAATACACGCTTTTTTATTATTCTATGATTGGGTTTTTATAATGACTAAGAATATTGCTACAGTTTTAATTCATGGTGGGAAACAGCAAGATACTGTCAATCATGCTATTTTCCCAGCAATCACAACCGCTAGTACCTTTGTTCAACAAAGTTTAACGGAGCATGGAGAATATTGTTATTCCCGTTGCAGTAATCCAACACGTTATGCTTATGAAACTCTATTAGCCGAAATTGAAGGTGGGATCTATGCAACAGCAACGGCTTCTGGGGTTGCAGCTTCAAGTTTAGTATTAAACTTACTACCAAAAGACTCCCATATTATTGCAATGAAAGGCGTTTATGGGGGAACTTTCCGTTTATTTGAACGCATTGCAACTGAAAATTGTGGGCACGAAATAGATTATGTCGACTTAAATAATCTTAAAGAGATCGCATCTAAAATAAAGAGTAACACTCGTTTAATTTGGATCGAAAGCCCAACTAATCCTTTATTAGAGTTAGTAGACATTAAAGCAGTTTGCGCATTAGCTAAAACAAATAACATTTTAACCTGTGTGGATAATACTTTTGCAACAGCTTGGAACCAAAAACCGTTGGAATTAGGGGCTGATATAGTGATGTTATCAGCAAGTAAATATATAGGTGGTCATTCTGATTTAATTGGCGGGGCGGTGATCACTCAGCGTGAAGATATTGCCAGCCGTCTTGATTTTCTGAAAACCACACTCGGTGCAATTGCTTCTCCTTTTGATGCATACCTCGCATTACGAGGCTTAAAAACATTGGCATTACGTATGTCAGCACAATGCAGTAACGCACAGAAAGTTGCCGAATATTTAGTAACGCATCCAAAAATTGAACACGTCTATTATCCAGGCTTACCATCCCATCCTCAATATCAATTATGTCAAACACAAATGCGAACAGGTGGTGCAGTTGTGACAATCAAATTAAAAGGTGATATTGAAGCGACCAAAACATTTTTATCTAAGGTGACTTATTTTGTGTTAGCAGAATCTCTTGGTGGTGTGGAAAGCATGATTAACCATTCAGCCACTATGTCCCACGGTTCTATGACCAAAGAAGAAAGAGAAAGTATTCATGTTTACGATACCACATTACGTTTATCTGTAGGTATTGAAGATATTAATGACTTATTAAATGATTTAGAAAAAGCATTATCTTAATTAAAATCACAATAAACTATAATAAGAGAGCATCCCATGAATGATTATGGAATATGGACCATTGTCACTCCACTGGTTACGATACTTTTAGCCATCTTTACACGCCAAGTTATATTATCTTTATTATTGGGAATATTAGTTGGGTTTACCGTTATTAACGATCATAATATATTATTAGGAATTAACGGAACGCTTGATGGAATTATTAATACTTTTGCTTCACCGGGAAATACAAAAACAATTTTATTTATGGTCATGATAGGCGGTATTATGCGCCTTGTTGTTGTCACGGGAGGGGTTAGATCTCTCGTTAGGTTATTGACCAATAAAACGAAACTAATAAAAAATAGAAAAGCTGTTCAATTAATGGCGATGATTATTACTTCATTAATTTTTATTGAAAGTTCAATTAATCAATTAATCGCCGGTGCTTCGACAAAAACCCTAGCGAAAAATTATGGTGTATCGCCAGAAAAAATGTCATATATCGTGCAAACATCCTGTGTGTCTGTATGTTCATCGGCCATGATAAACGGCTGGGGAGCAGCGATGATGGGGGTGATTGGTGTTCAGATATCAAAAGGTTTTATTACTGGTGAGCCCTTTGAAATTTTAGCGAGCTCGATGGTATTTAATATCATGGCATGGTTTTCTTTAGCTTCAGTTCTATTTTACATTTTTTCCAACTTCGCTTGGGGCCCAATGAAAAAAGCAGAATTGCGAGCACATGAAGAATCGTTAACTATTTTAGCTGCGGAAAATACAGAACAGGATGATGAAGAAATTATTAAACACCCAAATTGCCATACCTCTTTGAATTTCTTTATTCCTATTTTATCCACAGTATTAATGGTGCCTATTGCTTTATATATCACTGGTAATGGGGATTTCAGTAAAGGTAGCGGTTCAACATCCGTATATTGGGGAGTCATGTTTGGAACTCTAGTATCATTTGTGTGGTTTTTAGCTCGTCGTGTTTTAAATATTGAAAGTTTCTTTAAAGAATTATATATCGGTTACGCGAGTATGGTGAAAATCAGCTCAGTTATGATCTTAGCATTCTTAATGGGGACTGTTTCTTCCGATTTGAATACAGGAGCTTATATTGCGGAAGTCACGTCTGGTGTCATTTCCCCTGCATTCTCAATTGGATTTATCTTTTTAATTAGTGCGGTGATGTCATTAGCAACAGGGACATCGTGGGGAACGTTTGCGATTATGATCCCAATTGGTGTGCAGCTAGGTATTTCTGTCGGAATGCCTGTGGAATATATGATTGGTGCCGCCATTGCAGGATCAATATACGGGGATATGACATCACCAATATCGAGTGACGCGATCGTGGCCTCTATGGCAACAGATTGTGACCATATTGAACATATTCGAACTCAAATGCCTTATGCCACAGTAACAGCCGCATTTGCTCTCATGGTTTACCTCTATTTAGGTTTTACATATTAATAGAGGAGGAATTCAAATGAATATAAAAGAAAGACTTTCATCAATAGCAAAAATTGATTTATTACACACTGCAACGCCATTGATGAAATTGAATAATATTTCTGAATATCTTAGTCGTGATATTTATATTAAACGTGATGACATAACCCCCCTAGCCATGGGGGGCAATAAACTACGTAAGTTAGAGTTTATTATTGCAGATGCGCTACAGAAAAAAGCCAGAGTATTAGTGACTGCTGGCGCGATACAATCAAATCATGTTCGTCAAACGGCGGCGATTGCAGCAATGTATGGTTTAGAATGTGTCGCTTTATTGGAGAACCCACTACAAAGCGGGAATTCCCTTTATTTAAACAATGGCAATAAGCTACTGACGGATTTATTTAATACCCGCTGCTATTTTTGTGCAGAATTAACTGATCCGAATGCACAGATGCAAGAACTCATTGAGTCGTTGAACCTAGAAAATGCATATGTCGTCCCTGTAGGAGGGTCGAACGCGCTTGGCTCACTTGGTTATGTTAATTGTGCCGTGGAAATTGTACAGCAAAAAACAAATAATGTTGAATTTGCTGCTGTGATTGTTGCTTCAGGTAGTGCTGGTACACAAGCAGGCTTGGCGATGGGGTTACACACAATACTACCCCAAACGCCCGTTATTGGTGTGACGGTTTCACGTACTATTGAACAGCAACAGCCTAAAATTGAAAAATTACAAAATGAAATTGGCGAATTATTAAACCTTACTGATTTTCCGAAAGTGCAATTATGGGATCAATATTTTTTGCCAGCTTATGGTGCACCGAATAACAAAGGGCAACAGGCGATTGAGTTATTAGCACAAAAAGAGGGCATTTTGCTTGACCCTGTTTATACCAGTAAGGCGATGGCCGGGTTAATTGATAATATTTTAAATGAATCAATAGAAGGCAATCAGCCAATTCTTTTTATTCATACTGGTGGTTCACCCGCTTTATTTGCGTATCCTGAAATCCATGTCGCAAGTATTTAAACCTATTTAAAATGTGATGTACCTATGAAGATTAATACCAAAGTTATACACGGTTATCCAATGACGGATAAATATACGGGAAGCTCATCTATTCCGTTATATCAATCATCAACTTATTCACAAAGTAATATCGAAGAAAATTACGCATATATTTATTCACGTTTTTCAAATCCAACACGTGACGCACTAAGTGAAGCTCTTTGCTCAATTGAAAATGCCAAATATTCTGAGGTTTTTTCATCAGGTATGGCTGCAATTAGTGCAGTTTTATTAGGATTCAGTCAGGGTGATCATATTGTTGCCTGCAAAAATATTTATGGTGGCACTTATCAATTAATGACGGAATTTTTACCACGTTATGGTATTTCAGTGACGTTTGTTGATGCAACAAAGCCACAAAACTATGCGAACGCAATACAAGAAAATACAAAAGCATTCTATATTGAAACCCCGTCTAACCCAACATTACAGGTAACGGATTTACATGGGGTTATTCATTTAGCGAAAAAGAGTAATCTCATTACGATATGTGATAATACATTTATGACGCCGCTATTATCGGATGTTATTTCACTGGGAATTGATTTTTCAATTAATAGTGCCACTAAATTTATCAATGGTCACAGTGACGTTATTTTAGGGACGGTAGCGACAAATAATGCTGAATATGCAAAGTGGCTACACAAATCAGCGGTTGCTATAGGTAGCATTGCAGCACCATTCGATAGTTGGCTGACAATGCGTGGATTAAAATCGATGGCTATGCGTGTTGAACGCTCTAGTGAAAATGCGCAAATGCTTGCAGAATATCTTAACCAGCATACTAAAGTAAAAACAGTATTTTATCCGGGCTTACCTTCACACCCAAATCACCATGTTCATATGCAACAATCTAGAAATGGCGGAATGGTCGTTTCGTTTGACTTAGGTAATGAAAAAAATGTGAAGTTATTTTTAGAGGCGATCCGTATTCCATTAGTTGCCGTCAGTTTAGGGGGAATTGAATCAATTATTTCTTACCCTAAGATGATGTCACATGCCTGTATTCCTGAAGATGAGCGCATTGCGCAAGGTGTGACGGATGGATTACTACGATTTTCTGTTGGCTGTGAAGATATTAGCGATTTATTAGCGGATTTAGATAATGCATTATCGAGATTATAATCTGAAGGTTAGGTTTTATAGGGCTTGTTATATAGTCTTTGAAAAACCACGAAAAGAGTTAGTGTATATTTGTGGCAAGGAAGAACAGTCCTGACCTGTTTTAATGCTACCAGAAGATGTTACACCGCATACCTAACAGGGAGTCTATAATACTTCGTTTATCCCTGATTTAAATCAGCTTATTGCTTTTTAGCGGATACTGCCGTATTCCTACAAAACATCTTTAACGAAACCGAACTCCCTAATATTTAATTAGGGAGTTTAAGGTTGTTGACAAAGTGGGATAAAAGCGTGGTTTTTCCTACTTTGTGTTATTAGGCGAAAATCAATATATTGATTTTCCTTGTTTTCTTTCAAAACCTATCCACCCTGCCGCCAAACATGTTATGTTTGTCAGCAGTCTGAAACTCCCTAATATTTAATTAGGGAGTTTGTGATTAAGCCAATAATATTTTTTAAACGCTATAGATATAGCACTTTATTTACTGGCGTTAATTGAGCTTCTTTTTGCAAATGTTTTAAAGTTTTGGTTGCCAATAGCGCTACCGCTTCATAAAAAGCACAATTGCCTTGTAATTGTATTTTTTCCAAGTAACGATATACCCAAGGTAAAAAATGAATTTCCAATAAATCAGCCAATAGCTCTGGTTTATTTTGGATAATCCACGCCGTTAATAAAAATAACAGTCCAACATGGTCTTCAGGCTCATTTGAATTTAGCTCAATATTAATTTGATTGTTCCTTAGCCAAGCCCTTAATTCTAATGTGGAAATGCCAAATAATACGTTTTCTTTATCCAAGTATACTGATCCCCAAGGTGGCGCTGGGAGCGCATTTGGGCCGATAAATAACCGCTCATAGGCCGCTTTTAGCGATTCAGGTTGCGTTGCTTGGCTTTGGAATAGTTGATCGATGTGCTGGCAATCATAATGCGTCGTAAAAGGCCATTCGATGAGCCATTCACTGGTATTAAATAACGCAATGAGCTTGTTAACCCGAGGATCTGAAGGGTCATAGGAAAATAGTGCGCCTAAAGTTTGGATGCACAGTGAAAAATCATCTAATTGTTTTTGTTCCATACTAATTCGCTTTGTTTTTTGATTTTACTAAAGTGGGTTAACTATTTGAATTTTAGATAAAATAGAGGGGTTAAGTTTTACTTGTTTTTTAGCAATATCAACATATTGGTTTTATCGTCACTTGACCATCGTAACGAATCATAAGATTTTTGTCGATGAGATGAGGGGAAAAGTTTCCCCTCATGAAGAGCACTTAACCTACGACAGCCATACCTACAGTCATATGTAATCCGTAGAAAATACCACGCCCAATGAGTTCACCAAACATGATCAATAAAACAGCAATTAATAAGCTGATAGTTGAAGGGGCTCTCATTTTAGTAAAAGGGTAAAGCCAAAAAGCTAAACCAAGGAATAAACAGAGGGTCCTCCATCCCATTAATGATGCATAATCAGGAACTAATAGACTGGCTTTTTGCACAGAGCTTTGAATCAAACCGAGTTCATATCCTTGCGATGTGACTAAAATACAGCTAGCAATAACACCGATAATACTGATGAGCGCAAAGGAACGAACCCGAGTAATATCATAACTGGCAATCCGCAATAAAAATGAGGCTAATACAGGGCCTGCAATTAAACTGGTTAGAATAAATTGCAAACTACCGTGTTGATTAAACCATGTTGGTACGGTGTCAATTTGATAAACGCGGGAAATGGCATAAATAAAGAATGCAGCAACAAATAGGGTGATAACTAACCAAGTTTGACCAAGTGCTTGAGGCATTTTTTTAAAAAATGAAATAAGCCAATATAATCCCCCTAAGGCAAAAAAGAGGGATCCGCTGACAATTTCATTACTTAATGCAGAATGTCCTACACGTATCATTGAATTAAAAGCGCGTAATGGTGAACCCATATGTAACATAGATAATAAAAAACCTATCCCCATTAATAGCCATAATCCAAACATACTCATCACGATTTGATGGTGTTGTTGTGCAGAAGATTTAAGTTGTAAAACAAGTGCCATTAAAATAAATGCACCTGCGACGGTTTGTCCGATAACAGTAAAGAGAATTAACGGATATTCATGTAAGCCAGCACCCATTTTATACCTCCTCCGGATTTGCGAGATAGCCCGTAGTATCACCAACAGGACGGCAATTGGCGTTAAGATTTAAAACAATATTCGGTTGGGTGTAATGTGCGGGTGGGAGGGGAGCAATTTCATTTAGGTTGCCATATTTTGCACGTAACTCATCAATAGGAGCAAAATCCAACGCGCGTAGTGGGCAAGATTCGACGCAAATCGGTTTTTTACCCTCGGCGACACGTTCAAAACAGCCATCACATTTAGTCATATGACCTTTTTCTGCATCAAATTGAGGCGCACTGTAAGGGCAGGCCATATGGCAATAACGGCAACCAATACAAACACTTTCATCAACGACAACAAAACCATCTTCACGTTTATGCATTGCACCACTTGGGCATACTTTGACACAGGCCGGGTCATCACAGTGATTACAAGAAATTGACAGGTAATAGGAAAAAACATTTTGTTGCCAAGCACCATTTTGCTCAGTCCAATCACCACCTGCATATTCATAAATACGGCGAAAATGCACGTCTGTTGATAAATTTTTAAAGTCTTTACAAGCCAGTTCACAGGTTTTACATCCTGTACACCGCTGTGTATCAATATAAAAACCATATTGTTGTGACATATCGGGTTCCTTACAATTTCGCAATTTCGACTAAATTAGTGTGTTGCGGATTTCCTTTGGCAAGCGGTGATGGTCGCTGTGTCGTAAGGACATTGATGCATCCACCTTGGTCGATTTTTGAACTAAACATATCTGCATCTAACCAAGCACCTTGTCCCATTGCGGTTACTCCCGGCATAATTCGCGGCGTAACTTTGGCAGGAATATGTACTTCCCCTCTGTCGTTAAACACTTTTACAATATCACCTTGTTTGATCCCGCGGGCTTTAGCATCGATGGGATTAATCCAAATTTCTTGGCGACAAGCTTGTTTTAATATATCAATATTACCGTAGCTAGAATGGGTTCTGGCTTTATAGTGAAAACCTATCATTTGAAGCGGGTATTTCTCGCGTAATTTATCTTGATGCCCCTCAAATCCTTCGGCATAGATTGGTAATGGGTCGATAATATCGTCTGGAGATAGTTCCCAATTTTGTGAAATTTCCGCGAGTGCCTCCGAATAAACTTCGATTTTTCCTGATGGAGTATTAAGCGGATTGGCCTGTGGATCATCACGAAATGCTTTAAAACCAATTACATGCTCATCAGGGCATTTATGTTTGAAAATACCGACCTTTTTCATCTCTTCATAAGTTGGCATGTCCGGAAAGCGTTCGCGGCTTTTTTCACAGAGGTATTTAACCCATTCATGTTGAGTACGGCCTTCGGTAAATGTTTTTTCAACATCTGGACCTAAGCGTTTTGCAATTTCAGATAAAATTTCATAAATAGGCTTGCGTTCAAATTTTGCACTGGTGGCTGGCTGCCCTAAGATCATGTAGGACATATTTCCTGCTGATTCACTGGGAATTAAGTCTTCTTGCTCAGTCGGCATTAAATCAGGGAGTAAAATATCGCAATATTTTGCCGATGCAGTCATGAAATGGTCAATACCGACAATCATTTCACATTTACTATCATCTTGCAGAATATCATGAGTGCGCGCGATTTCGCTGTGCTGATTGATTAGCGTATTACTTGCATAGCACCATAAAAATTTAATTGGCACATCCAGTTTATCTTTCCCTTTTACACCATCGCGAGTCGCGGTCATTTCCGTTCCGCGTTCAATTGCATCAGTCCATGTAAATACGGATATTTGTGTTTTTACAGGATTATCAAGCATAGGGAACCATTCAACACCTGAATCATAAGTCCCTTCACGGCAGCCTGAATTTCCCCCGCTAATCCCTACATTACCTGTAATAATGGCGAGCATTGCAATAGCTCGAACGGTTTGTTCTCCATTTGAATGGCGTTGTGGCCCCCAGCCTTGAACAATATAAGCGGGCTTAGTTTGCCCAATTTCGCGTGCTAGTTTAATAATTTTATCGGCTGGGATCCCCGTAATGGTTGAGGCCCACTGAGGTGTTTTCGCTACACCATCAGCCCCATCACCTAAAATATAGGCTTTATAGTGACCATTGCGTGGTGCGGAAGCTGGAAGTGTTTTTTCATCATAACCCACGCAATATTTATCAACAAAAGCCTGATCAACCATACCTTCAGTAATAATGACATAGGCTAAGGCGGCGGCTAAGGCTCCGTCAGTACCCGGGCGTATAGGCAACCATTCATCTTCACGACCTGCCGCAGTATCGTTATAGCGAGGGTCAATGACTATCATTCGCGCATTTGAGCGTTCACGTGCTTGCTCAATATAATAGGTGACTCCGCCTCCACTCATACGAGTTTCGGCTGGATTATTACCAAACATGACAACAAGTTTAGTATTTGCAATATCATCAGGGCTATTGGCTTCCTGTGAACCATACAGATAGCTCATACCTGCACGAATTTGAGCGGTACTATAGCTGCCATAGCGGCTTAAAAATCCACCACATGAATTCATTAAGCGATAAGGGACGTTAGAGTTAGTGATATTACCACCATCAACACCCGTTCCATATAAGACGTGAACAGCTTCGTTACCATAATTTTTCAATGTATTACGTAAGCTGTCGCTGACGATATCGAGCGCTTCTTCCCATGAAATTCGGGTAAATTTACCTTCACCTCTTTTGCCGACACGCTTCATTGGGTATTTCAGCCTATCAGGATGATTCATTCGGCGACGAATTGAGCGGCCACGTAAACAAGCACGAACTTGATGGTTGCCATATTCATCGTTACCTGTATTATCGGATTCGACCCAAAATACCTCATCATCTTTGACATGCAACCGCAATAAGCAGCGGCTTCCACAGTTTACGGTACATGAACTCCAAACAACTTTGTCCTCGGGGGGATTTGAGGAAGAAGGGGTATTCATTGCTTTTGCATTAAAAGGAAGAGATAGGCTACCTACTGCTGCAAATAATCCACTTGCAGCCCCAGATTTCACGACACTACGCCTTGAAATAGGGCTATTTAATAATTTATTTTTTATATTCATTGAGATGACCCTTAATGACCATATTAAATATATGGCTTTCAAGAAATCATATTACTAGTTGATTAAGATTGTTTTTTGCGTCATATCAATGAATTAATATTTTTTGGACTAGTAGCTTATTGATAACTAACTGGTTTCATTAATAAAATTTAATATTTTAACCGTTTGATAAATAACGGGTTATCTGATGTTTATTCGAGGTGTTATGATTTTTTTTGTTAACGATTAGCCGTAATTGGAATATATTTCTCTATTTTAAATGATTAAAGGCAAAATAGAGAAAAATTTTATGTATTGACTAAAAAATTAATAACTCTTATTAATGCGGCGTAATTAATCTAATAAAAAATGTTTTTTCATTGTTTTTTTTAACTTATTTGTTATTTCAATATTAATTTTTAATTAAATTGTTTGCAGTTAGTGCAGTTTTTTATTAATACCATTAATCGTAATGAGTTTAATTCTTAATGTTAATTAAATTCAATATTTAATGTTATTGATTGTGCAAAACCTACGGGTGGTTGACCAACTGAGTTGCTTTTTTGCACTGCCAGTAGTGCTGCATTGTCTAATAATTCGCTCCCTGAGCTACTGGCTAGACGAATTAAGCTAATTTCTCCTTTCTGATTAAGCTGAAATTGGACTTTGGCGATTCCGCGATCTTTCATTTTCTTGGCTCGACGTGGGTATTGTTTATGACGCTCTATTTCTTGGCGTAATTTTTCACGATAAGCATTAATTAATTGGTTATCTACTGTGCCTGAAGCTTGCTGCGTTATTGGGTTTCTACTCCCTAAAGATTGAGAGGGGACATGATCACCATTTTGCTGTTGTGCTATTTCAGTTTTCTCAGCTGTTTTTTTCGCGGCAGTTTTTTTAGGACTTTCGGTGTTTTTTACCACCGTGGTTGACTTAGGCGTTATAGGTTCTTCTGTTTTTTTCGCAATTTTTTTCTGCTTTTTAGGGACTGTGATCACTGCTTTTTCAACCAAGATCTCAGTGTTTATTTCTGCCGGCGCTGTATGGGAGGAGGGGATTTCTGCGGGATAGCTTTGTTTCACAGCTTGAGTTAGCGCTATTGAGATGAGCGGTGCTTCCCACTGCGCTTGATTTTTTTTGTTCCAAGATTCGCTCGTAATATAAACAAAAGAGCTAATAACCAAAACATGTAGTGTTATTGATAGGATAAACATCAAGATGTTCCGATTCATCATATACTCTCAGTATCCTTTTCAGTTTAGTTAAGAAGGGATGATGATAACGACATGCTTTTATTGGTTTTTTACTATTGTTTAACTGGAGATAATTTTATTATTCATAAAAATAAATATGGCTTGCATTATATGCAAATAATTATCAATTGCAAATGCTAGTGGATATCAACTAACTCTTGAGATAGTCTATTTCAAAGTGATTTTCTATATTTTTATAAAAATCAATCAAATACATATTTTAAAAGTATGGAGTAGCTAAAAAGCTCAGGATGATGTCTAAGTTTTGGCATAGTTATTAAGGTGAAGTTTAATGCGGTTATGTCTTTCTTCGTGTTCAAATAAGTGTACTCGCAAAATATCCTGTACCTGATTAAATACATAAGTATAAAACAAGAAAAAGGCAATAAAGCCAACTTCCAAAAGAAAGGCTTTCCACAGTGTTATGCACAATAATAATGCCAACATCAGAATACCTAAGATAATAAAACTGAATTCAAAGCTAACAGTATAGGTAATATTTAAATTGAATTTATGTAGATTAAAAATCTAAATATTTCGTGTAACAAAATGTTATCTTGTAAATAAACGTAATACTATTTTGATAATAAGACTCATGTCGCTAACCTAACCTAAATCCATTCTGTTGTTAGCGTTAATTGAGAGGAAGAAAATGAAAAAGTTATTAGTACCTACATTATTTGCTGTTGTATCTACTATGTCATTTGGTATTCAAGCCGCTACAACTCAAGCTGCTACTCAAGCTCAAAGTGCGGAACATAAATTAAATGCTTACGAAGAAATTATGGTCGGTAAAGTCTGGACAACCACGGAAGCGTTAGACCAAGACAAAAAAGTCGTGAGTGCAGATGATAAACAAGTCGCTAATTTCTTTGGTTTAGCAGAATACTATCCTGATGGTACTTTTAATATGACCACTTTCGATGGAAAACCAAAAATGAAAGGGGATTGGTCATTTGATGAGAATGGGAAAACTCGCTCATTAACGGCTAAAAATGATAAAGGCGAAGTGCTATTTACCCGTGTTGTTGAAAACGTTACGGTGACACCGGAAGAATATACTTACCGTATTTATCCAGAACAAGACAGTAAAGATAAGTACTTTGATATTGTGCATAAAGTAAAAAAATAGTTTAGTGTTAATGCCGCCGAGTGCGGCATTTTTTTGGGAAAATATCGCGATCTTTTTTATTTAAAACAAGTTTCTGCCCAGCGTGCTAACCCAGCAGTTACAGAGCCAAAATCATCACCTTTTACAATCGGTATATTAGGCAGTTCTTGGGCAATGGCTTGATGTAATATAGGCGAGCGTGCGCTGCCTCCTGTGATAAAAACTGCATCAGGTTGTACACCACCTTGGATGACGGCTTCTTTGACTAATTCAATCATTTTACTTTTTGGTGATTCAATAGCTTCAACCATCTGCTCTTGTTGAATGTTAATTTCCAATACATTATTGATGAGTGCAATTTGCGCCAAATACGCGCTGTTATCCGATAAGGCTATTTTGGCTTCCTCGGCTTTACGAACTAGGCTATAGCCTAATGTTTGATGATAAACCTCCAGTAAACGCGCAATTTTTTCAGGTTCTTTGGCATCTTGTTGTAATCGGGTGAGAGCGGATAAATTTGCTCGTGAATAAAATGCTTTTTGCGCTTCCACATTATTAATGGCAATCGGGTTCCAAAATTGTAAAAATGGCATTTTAAGTCCAGATAGTGATTGGCTCTCCATACCAAAAAGTGGCATCAATTGTTTTAAAGCAAGGTAGATATCGAGATCATTGCCCCCCACACGTTGGCCTGTGTGTGCTAATAAGGATTGTGTTCGGTCTTCAGAGCCGCGGTAACTTGGCCCCATTTGAATTAATGAACAATCTGTTGTCCCACCACCAATATCAACAACGAGGATTATCTGGTCGTTATTTAATGTTGATTCGTATTCTAATCCAGCCGCAACGGGCTCGAATTGAAATGCAATATGATTAAATCCTGCACGTTTTGCTGCGCGGTATAAAATTGCTTCCGCTTGTTGGTTGGCTGTTTCACCACCACGACCATGAAAGTTTATCGGGCGTCCAATCACTGTATCCGTAATCGGATTTTGTGTACTTATTTCAGCTGTGTCTTTTATATTGCGCATCATCGCACAAACAAGATCTTCGAAAAAACTTATTTGTGTTTCATGTAAACCTGAAGCACCTAAAAATGACTTAGGTGATTTTACATAATATACGTCACGAGGATCACGTAGGTATAAATCTAACGCGGCCTGACCAAACACAATATCTTCAGGCACTAACTCAATGCCTTCTTCTTGATTGAATGCTATCGACCTTCTTAGAATTTGTTGTCCAATATCATCGGAAGGTGAAATTTTACAGTGGCGAAATAAATGCTCAGAGACGGATTCTCTCGTTGGTGCGCAAAGGGTCGATGGAATGTAAGCTTGCTGACCTTCTAAAGGTAATAATCGAGGTGCGCCATTTTCCATTATTGCGACAGCACAGTTAGATGTTCCATAATCAAAGCCAATAAACATCTCGCCTCCAAAAATTAAGTGACCAAGGAAAAAAGGGGAAAGACTTTATATCAAGCCGGCTCGAATTACTATCAGAATAGTAATTTTTAGTTCAATCTGTTTTTAGCTCAAGGAAATCGTCGTAGATACTTGTTATTCTAGTAAGACAGTCATAATAGGTTCAGAATGTTTGGAGCCAGCATGAGCAATAAGCAGATAATGTTAATGTCAGTTATTACGTGCCCTGAATGTGGAAAATCGGAAACTGAACAAATGCCAACGGATGCATGCCAATGGTTTTATGAATGTAAACACTGTGGTGTTTTATTAAAACCATTAAAAGGCGATTGTTGTGTTTTTTGCTCTTACGGCTCAGTTAAGTGCCCACCGATCCAAGAAGCTGAGATTACCGGAGCAGACTGTTGTTGTCGTCAAAATTCGAGTAGTTGCTAATGCCCACATATATAACACAAAGTGGGAAAAGCCACGCTGTTATCCCACTTTGTCAACAACCTTAACCCCCCATATAAAAATATATGGGGTTATTATTTTGTTGGTATGTATAAGCCTAAATGTAGTTATTTTTATTAAATATTAAATTGATATTTGATCTATATTATCTTTATTAAATTTAGTTAGAAATATATGGAGTAAAATGTTTACCTATTGTTAACTGTGGCAATATTTATTCCAAATGATATTAAAGTCATCACTTGGATATTCTTTATCCTCGCGATCTATTAATGGAATAGAAACTACATTTCGTCCATCTTTATGTAGGTATGTTTTAACAATAAACCGCTTAAAACTATAAGAGTTTTGGGGAGTGAAAATGAGGACTTCACCACAAACATAACCGAGCATACCATGATCGAGAGTTTCTCTTATTTCATGATATTTAACATTTTTATACTCAGCAGTTTTGGGGAAAGCTAAAAAGTCTTCCACCGCTTTTTGTGATTTAGCAACAATATCTAAATCAGGTGTATAGTTACTTGCAACGCCACCAATAAAAGAAGCGCCAGCAATAAGGCCAATAACTAAAAATGAAAATATCTTATTTTTCATAGCGTTTATTTCTATATGTAATTATTTTAATTTCCTTAATGAATACGTAAGTATAAATATTATAGTTAAAAGATATATAGAAGTTATATGGCTAAATTACTTACGAAATTCCACTTATGTTCATTAAGGGGTGTTGATTGCGTTTAATATAGCATAAGTTTTTTTTAAGTAATATAGAGGGGAAATAATAACAATCAATAAGAAACTAAAAATTACACATTTAAACACAATGACATTATTTAGCTGGATAGGAATATTACTTAATAACAGATTAGCACATGTTAATAACTAACGTAATTAATAATGAAATAAAAATATCATTATTTATTATTCATAAGGTTTGCCATTTTAATCGCTTCAATAAGTTGAGCTCGATTAATTCTTGGATTATTGCTGTCCAGCAACTTTTGCCATATTTGAATAGCTTTATCATAGTTTGCATTCATAAATGCATCGGAAGCGATTAACATTAGGGCTGTCACTTCTTGGCTGTCAAGGCTGAGCGCTTTGTTGATAACAGCTAAGGCGTCATCTGTAAGATGTTGCCCTGCTTGGTAATATAGTACGGTGGCGATTGCTGAATAGAGTTGTGCATTTTCCCCTGTGTATTTGATTGCCCGTTGGTAGGCCACTAAGGCATTATCGTAGCTATTTTGGTATAAATAATACTCTCCAAGTATTGCCCAAAGTTCACCATTCTCGGGGAATTGGCGAATATTATTTTGTAAGCGTAAAAGGTCACTTTGTTCTTTTTCTAATGGTGTAAATACATTTATTGGATCTGAAATCCGTTGGTATTCATTATAAGTTAATTGGAAGCGGGGGAGTAAAAAATAGCTTGCAAGCACACTAACAAATAAGATGATAAGCAATATATTCAGCTTACGGTTCCATGCATTTAGTAACGGATTAATTTTCGGTATAGTCAGTAATTGCTCTTGTTCACTCACGGGGCGTGCTGTCACTCCCTTTTTTTGCATGCGCATAGCGAGTAAGAAGTAGTAGGTGATCAGGCAAAGTGCAAAAAAAGGTAATAACCAAAGGATGGCGGTAGTAAACGTGAAAGGGGGGTTATACAAAACAAAATCGCCGTAGCGGTCAGTCATATATTGCACAATTTGGGTTTTGTCTTTTCCTTCGGCTACCATTTTATACACTTGGTGCCGCATACTGACCGCGGTGGGAGCGTTGGACTCTAATAAGTTTTGGTTTTGGCATTGCGGACATCGCAATTGTGAGGCAATCTGCAATGAGTATTCTTGTTCTTCAAGGGAATTAAATTGCCACGTATCCACAATTTGCGCGTTTGCTACTGAGGTAACAATAAATAAGAATAGGGCGCGTAAAAGATTAATCATGTTTTTTTCGCCCTCGTATCCAGCCAATTAATAGCCCTAAGCACATTAATGCGCCACCGCCCCATATCCATTGTATACCGTCTTGTACATAGAAACGCATAGCATAATGTTGATCGCTACTCTTCTCGCCTAAAACGACATACCAGTTACGTAGCCACCCCCAATGAATAGCCGGTTCAATCATTAATTGCTGGCGAGCGAGGTAAAAACGACGTTCAGTTATTAATTTATGTTGAAATTGATTCTCTTGAGTGACGTAAATAATGGCTTTTTCGGTAGTGTAATTGGGTTGTGCCGCCAATTGTAAATCGGTGAATTTGAATTGATAGCCCGCTAATGAGACGCTTTGCCCAACAGCCAGATTCACGCTAGTTTCTTGGCGGCTGCCTACGGAAAACGCGATACCTGCGGCAAAAATAACTACGCCCGTATGAGCGACTAAAGCAGGGAACTGTTGGCGAATAGTTTTAACTGGTTTTAGCCATAAAACCAGTAAAATAGCCGCGAATAAACTACAGGCTGTAGCGATAATGATACCGCGAGATGCTAAAAGCAAGCCAATCAATGGGCATAAGAGTGCAATATAAATAAGAGGTCGTTTTCTGTTATGGGGATTAAATGCACTTAATGTTATGACTAGTAACATTAATATACTAAATGGCAATAAGGTGTGGTTAAAGTAAGGTGCACCTACAGAAATTTTCCCCCAGCCAAATAGTGTATAAATCATGGGGTACAACGTACCTGTGAGTACAATAAATAAGACAGCGACAAATAGAATCAGTGTGAGTAATAAATAAATCTCACGCGGTGTTCTACTCTGTAAAGTGTTGTCGGTAATTTTGGCTTTCCAACCGTAAACAAGTAAGCTGCTCAGACTTAAAAAACAGAATAAAATAAAGAGAGGGACGGCTCTAACGTTATCCAATGCGAAAGCATGCACAGACATTAAAATGCCAGAACGGACAATCAGGGTACCTAATAAAGAGAGAATAAACGTGGCAATCGCCAGTAACATTGACCAGTGGCGATAAAGCGCATTTTTTCGAGAAGCCGTTAAGCTATGAAGTAGTGCGGTTGCACTAAGCCACGGCAATAAAGAGGCATTTTCGACAGGATCCCAAAACCACCATCCACCCCAGCCCAATTCGCTATAGGCCCACCATGAACCAAGTATAATGCCGAGAGTGAGTATACACCAACTTGGGACAAGAAAACGCCAGCACAGCCAAGCCGCTATTTTGTTAAACGCATTCGATAATAGTGAGGCGAGCACTAAGGCACAAACAACCATTAACCCGCTATAACCTAAATAAAGAAGTGGGGGATGTAAAATTAAGCCCCAATGTTGCAGCATCGGATTCAGATCGCGCCCTTCAATCGCGGGAGGAAAAATACGAGCAAAGGGATCAGAGTACAGCACGATAAACAGCAATAGAGCTGTATTAATGGTGGCAAGTACGGTGAGTGTTAAGGAAAATAATGGATGCTTTTGCTGGCGATAACGCCACGCAAATAAGGTACTCCAAGCGCAAATAAACAGTAACCAAAGGAATAAAGACCCTTCGTGTCCACCCCACACGGCTGCAATTTTAATCGACAACGGAGAGAGCCGGTGGCTATGCTGGGCAACATAAACCACCGAAAAATCACTGTTAATAAAGCTGATGGTTAAACAGAGATAAGCACTAAGTAATAGGATAAATTGCAAAGATGTCCAAAACACGTTCTGAGACATTTGCCTCGGAACGTGTCTGAAGTGACCAATAAACCCAAAAAATGCATGGAAACTGGTTAAAACCAGTGCCAGCACAAGGCAGATAAAGCCCACTTCTGGGAGTATTAGTTCCAATTATCACCTTTATTTCTTTAAACGTTATGCAACCGTTAATTGCCCTGCGTATAACACAAAGAATCGCAGGCAAAATACGCCGAATAAACTTGCACCACTGACCATTAAAATTCTTGCTGCTCCGTGGCTTTTATCAACCCATTTTTTTAAGGCTAATGGGATAATAAAGCCAAAGCCAACCACGCCAATCCAGAACCACCAAGTCCAGAAACCGCCACCTAGTGCGGCAATTAATGAACGCACTTTACCATCATCACCTAAGGCTAAGCCGACAAAAAACGCGGCTAATAGGAATATCTCTAACCAAATCACAAACCCTTCTACACGATGCAAAAAGGCTGATTCGTCGTTATGGATATTTTTGCGATAACGTAACGCTAACGCAATTAATGACACGGCAATTCCTGACGATATTCCAGAAAATAGAAATAAAGCGGGTAATAGTGGATTGTTTAAGAACGGGTAGGATTTTAAAGCAGACAACAAGAATCCCGTGTAGGCACCGAGTAGTACCGCTAAAACGAGCATAATGATATCGAGGAAACGCATAGCTCGAGTTAACATGGCTAATATGCGCGGAATAATACTCAGTTTCGGCAGCCATTTTTGTTGTAAGCCAATCAGTTCGGTTTCATAGATCTTAGCCAGCCAAACGACTAATACCGCCATATACACTTGGAATAGCATGACCCCCATTGACATAACGGAGGTGAAACTGTAATGAAACATCAATTTCCAAAATGTCCATGGACGTGTTAGGTGGAAAATTAGAATCAATAGACCCACTACAATGGTAATTGGCGCTAAAATCAGTGTGGTACGCATTAACGTGCTGTCACTGCCAGCGGCGTTAGGGGAGTACTGACGCAGTAACACGGCTAATACAACAAGACCCGCAGAAATGCCGATTAAAAACAGGTAAACCGCGATAGGCCAGTCCCAAACCAGTGATTCAAAATGGAAAGCTGAAGCTGTTCTCATTGGCTAACCTCCCCATATTTGAATGGAACTCGATACATTTTGGGGTGAGTTCCAAGTGCGATTTTGAATCGATAAGTGGGTTTTTCTTTTAACATCAAAGAAATATCACTCTTAGGATCATCTAAATTACCAAATGTCAGTGCTTTGGTTGGGCAAGATGCAACACAAGCAGGTTGTTTGCCGTTTTTCAGATTGGTCTTTCGACAAAAATCGCATTTATCCGCTGTTTTATTAATAGGGTGAATAAACCGTACACGGTAAGGACATGCCGCAATGCAGTATTGGCAGCCCACACACAAGTCCGGATTTACATCTACAATCCCCGTAGTTTTATCGATAAAAGAAGCGCCTGTTGGGCAGACATCAACACAGGGTGCGCTTTCGCAATGTTGGCAGGAATGGCGAAAGAACCGATATTTGACGTCTGGAAACTGACCGATGGGTTCGCTACGAATAATGGTTAACCGTGAAACGCCCTCAGGGACTTGGTTAACTTCGCGACACGCATCCATACATGCTGTACAGCCGATACACAAGTTTTCATCGTGGATCATACCGTAGCGAACGCCGTCTATTTTCATGGTATTCGCGAGAGTTTGGCCAGCTATCCCGCCTACCGCTGCCAGTGCTCCTGAATAAATAATGAATTGACGACGAGAACAACTCATGGCTGCTCCTTACGCAATTTCACCGCTGCTGGATTGAAAGCAGGGTTATCACGCTGCTCAGAGTGACAATCGACACAAATCTTCACTTTGCCTTTATCGGTCAGTGTCTTCATCATATCTTGTTTTGGATGAAGGTCATGGCAACTGGCACAGGCCACTTTGGTCACGTGGACATCATGGGGCCAGAACGCTTTTTGCAGCTGCTCAGGTAAGTGGCATGATAAACAGACGCTATTTTGCTGTTCTACCCCGTACATCGGGTTATTGAAGCGCATAACATCTTTGACCCCTTCTCGGTGATCAGGCCCTGGGTTACCGTGGCAGTTGGTGCAAGTCACAGGCAACTTATTGTTTGGGTTAATTACTTCTGAGTGTGTGCCGTGCATGCCTTCTTTGTCAGGTTTGTGGCAATCTAAACATGCGCCATCAGCGCTTCGTTGCTGTGTGACAACCCAACGGCCATCGGCATTTTCCTCAGCAATTTGAGGTGTAGCGGAGGCGGCTGCTGCCCATAATAAGCCTGTTGCCAGCACCCCAGCAGTGAATAACGAACGTAGTACGCTCATAATTACTCCATTGGTTGTATTGCCCCTTATCATCGGGGCAAATCGCGGTTATTTGGCTAATAGGTCATTTTTACGAGCTTGTTCATCCCATTGCGGCACAACAGTTTTTAAGAACTCTTGTTTCTCAGCATTGATTTTTTGCATATCTAAACCAATCGCTTGTTGTGCTTTTTCTTTACTGGAAATATCTGGGATAGCAATTTCATGAGTGATGCCTTTAGAACCTAACAGACGAGCAAGCTTGGTACGTGCATCAGCGGCTTTGTCCATCGCGCCACCTAGCATGCGCAAGCCTTCATCTGGGGCGTGCATGTGGATACCGTGGGAGGCAATCGCTAAATCCCAGCGCCATTGTGCATGACGAATATCGGTTAAGATTGGTTTCATCTCATCTTCGGTTGCACCTGCATCCCAAGCCGCTTTTGCCTCAAAGTGAGCACGAACTAGCTGATCTTCCACTTTGATTTTCATTTCTTGGATAGCGTGTTTACGTTCTGCCACCACATCTTGCAACTGTTGTTTGCTTTGAGTGTGGCAGTTGCTACAAGTTTGCTCGAAATTGTCGAATGGATTACCAATTTTATGACTGGTATACAGCTCGCCTTTCTCGTTTTGCAGTTTTGGCATATGGCAATCAATACAAGTCACGTTATTTTTACCATGGATCCCCACACTCCAAGTTTCATATTCTGGGTGTTGGGCTTTTAGCATTGGGGCTTTCGACAATGAGTTGGTCCAGTCAGAAAAACCAATGTTGTCGTAGTAGACTTCCATATCTTCCACTTTGGTACCGTTATCCCATGGAAATTTGACGGCTTTTTTGTCACCAGAGAAGTAGTATTCAACATGGCATTGACCACATACCATGGATTGCTGGTCGAAACGGCTGGCTTTATCGAATGGTTTGCCAATGGCTTCCATGGCGCGTTCAGCATAAGGGCGTGTCAGGGTTAATTCAGGTTTCCCTTTAGCAAAATCCGCTGAGTTAGTTTTGTGGCAGTCACCACAACCGAGTACGTTAACAACTTCTGGCCCCCCTTTTGCCCATTTTCCTTCAAAATAGCCATCTTCACCCTGTTCTTGGATGAGTCTTGCGACATCGGGGCTTTTACAGCTCCAGCAAGCCATTGGTAAAGGACCATCTTGTGCATCTTTTGGTGCCCCAGTACGCAATGTTTCGCGCACATCAATAAGGGCATATGCATGACCCCGAGGCTTGTTATAATCACGGGAGAATGGGTATCCAGCCCAAAGAATAACTAAGCGAGGATCTTCAGCAAGCGCATCTTCGCGGTTTGCTTGTTCGGATGTTGCTCGCCATGAGTGATATTGATCTGGGTGAGCGGCTTCGAAAGTTTCATTACGCGTATTTATCGTGGATGAGCCATCCTTAGCCGGAATAGGAGTTTGTGCATGAACAGAGGTAAAGAGAAATATTCCTGCAATTAAACTCAGTAAGCACAGTACATTATTTCTTATGTTTGCCATAAAACGGGCCTCGAGTAATGTGAGCCAACTATCCCTTCATTTTTCGAGCGGTTTATTTAGAGGGTATATCTTGCTCGAACGATTTTGGGTATTTTTTGTTATAGAGGTTTGATAGCAAGTGCACAGATGCTATCAAGACATTGCCAACTTATATGTGTAACAAAAAACCACACAAAAAATATTGTTTTTGATCAAAAGATAATTTGGATTAAAGAAACAAGATGCAATTAAATAATAAAAGTAAAGCAACAAAGAAACTGCTATAGTTATTATTGACTAGTTTTAAAGTTGACTGTTCGAAATACTATCTCAGTAAACGATTTTATTTGAAAAGAATCAGTTTGTATTTATACTGCATTGATTTTTAATTGAAATTTAATTTGTTTTAACCTTTTTTATATTTTGAAAATTAAAATAAGAAATAAATAGTGAGTTATATCAAAAAACATGCAATTATTTTCTTTAAAAATGACATTGCATCTACCACTTTAGTGGTATTTTTTGGTGTTGAATTAAACTTGGAACATTAAAAATCGCGGTTAAATTAAAAATCTATATTGAATAGTTGTTAATGAATAATTAAAAAACTGTCAACACTCTCTATTTTTAGTCATTTTGATGTTTAAAAATCACTAAGATGTCTGATGTCGTTAATTTCCGTTATCAGTGCGGTCATTACTCCTTTTACCCACTAGGTAGTATGTATTTTTATAACCTCTATCGTTAATATTTCTCATAAATAATACACATATAAAAACTGCGGTTTATCAGTACTTTTTTACGATTTTTGTTGGCAATGTAAAGGAAATAACATGGTTGATCTCACCCGTCGGGGAGTATTAACTGGTGCGTGGCGTAATGCAGCGCCAGTGGTTCGACCGCCATGGAGTGGTAGTGAAGCGCACTTTATTGAAATGTGTACCCGTTGCAATGCCTGTTTGGAAAGTTGTGAGACGACAATTTTGCGAGCGGGTGCGGGAGGGTACCCCGTTGTTGATTTTAAACGTGGCGAATGTACCTTTTGCTATGCGTGCGCAGCCGCCTGTCCTGAACCTATTTTCCTGCCACAACAAACCCAACCTTGGGATATCACCGTTTCTATCGGTGACAACTGCCTTGCATTTAAATCTATTGAATGCCGTCGTTGCCAAGACAGCTGTGAACCTGAAGTTATCTCTTTTCGTCCGTCACTGGCAGGTATTTACCAGCCAAAAATAGAAACACAAAGCTGTACAGGCTGTGGTGCCTGTGTTGCCAGTTGCCCTGTATCAGCCATTACCGTGGAGCATGAACATGCACAGTAAATACCAAGTGTGCAGTTTAATTGTACAAGTAAAAAGCGAACGAATATCTGCTGTGACTGAAAAAATAAATCAGTTTCCGAACTGTGAAGTGGCGATTAGCGCCCCTGAAAATGGAAAACTGATTGTCGTTGTTGAAGGGCAAGGCAGTAAAACGTTGTTAGATACTATTGATTTAGTACGCGATCTTGACGGCGTGCTAGATGTTTCGTTGGTGTATCACCAGCAGGATGAGCAATGTGAGGAAGATTATGAAACTCAGTCGTCGTAGCTTTATGAAAGCCAATGCGATAGCGGCCGCTGCTGCGGCGGCCGGTATTGGCACACCGAGTATTGCGAAAGCAGTCGTCGGTCAACAAGAAAGCATTAAGTGGGATAAAGCCCCTTGCCGTTTCTGCGGTACAGGTTGTGGTGTTCTTGTGGGCACACAAAATGGCCGTATTGTTGCGAGCCAAGGTGACCCTGAAGCCCCTGTAAACCGTGGGTTAAACTGCATCAAAGGTTACTTTTTACCGAAAATTATGTACGGAAAAGACCGTTTAACGCAGCCCATGCTGCGCATGAAAGACGGAGAATATGACAAAAATGGCGAATTCACACCAATTACGTGGGAACAAGCGTTTGATGTCATGGAAGAAAAAGTTAAAACCACCCTAAAAGAAAAAGGTCCTGAAGGGATCGGTATGTTTGGCTCTGGTCAATGGACCGTTTGGGAAGGTTATGCCGCCTCTAAACTGTTTAAAGGCGGTTTTCGTTCTAACAACTTAGACCCGAATGCACGTCACTGTATGGCGTCAGCGGTCGTCGGTTTTATGCGTACATTTGGTATGGATGAACCGATGGGGTGTTATGATGATATTGAGCACGCCGACGCCTTTGTTCTATGGGGCTCAAACATGGCTGAAATGCACCCAATCTTGTGGTCACGCATAACCAACCGCCGTTTGTCGAACCCAGATGTACGTGTTGCAGTCTTATCTACGTTTAAACACCGTAGCTTTGAACTTGCGGATAACGGCATTGTATTTACTCCACAGTCTGACTTGGTGATCTTGAACTACATTGCGAACTATATTATTCAAAACAATGCCGTTAATCAGGACTTCCTTGATAAGCACGTTAACTTACGCCGTGGTGCAACAGATATTGGTTATGGTTTACGCCCAACTCACCCATTAGAAAAAAGTGCCAAAAATGCAGGTTCTGATGCATCTGAACCGATGACATGGGACGAGTACAAAGCCTTTGTTGCAGAATATACCTTAGACAAAACCGCGCAAATGACTGGCGTACCAAAAGACCAGTTAGAAGAATTAGCGAAGCTGTATGCAGATCCGAAAACTAAGGTTGTTTCTTACTGGACGATGGGCTTTAACCAACACACGCGTGGTGTTTGGGCAAATAACCTTGCGTACAACCTACATTTATTAACTGGCAAAATCTCTCAGCCGGGCTGCGGTCCTTTCTCTTTAACTGGTCAGCCATCAGCATGTGGTACTGCTCGTGAAGTGGGCACATTTGCACACCGATTACCTGCGGACATGGTGGTGACTAATGAAAAACACCGTGAAAAAGTGGAAAGTGTTTGGGGATTACCTGCGGGTACCATTCCTGACAAAGTCGGATTACATGCGGTAGCGCAAGATCGTGCCTTAAAAGACGGTAAGCTGAACTTCTACTGGGTGATGTGTAACAACAATATGCAAGCGGGCCCAAATATCAACCAAGAGCGTATGCCAGGTTGGCGCGACCCTCGTAACTTTATTGTGGTATCAGATCCTTACCCAACGGTCAGTGCATTAGCTGCCGACTTAATCTTACCAACTGCTATGTGGGTAGAAAAAGAAGGGGCTTACGGCAACGCAGAGCGCCGTACGCAATTTTGGCGTCAACAAGTTCAAGCACCGGGTGAAGCAAAATCTGACTTAATGCAGATGGTGTTATTCTCTCGCCGTTTTAAAACAGACGAAGTGTGGCCCGAAGAGTTACTGGCGAAAAAACCAGAACTGCGCGGTAAAACCCTATACGACGTCCTTTTTGCCAACGATGCAGTGACAAAATTCCCCATCAGCGAATTAGCCGATGACCAATTAAATGATGAATCTCGTGAGCTGGGCTTCTACTTACAAAAAGGCTTATTTGAAGAATATGCCGGTTTTGGTCGTGGACATGGTCATGACTTAGCAGACTTCGATGCTTACCATAAAGCACGCGGTATCCGTTGGCCTGTGGTTGATGGCAAAGAAACCCAGTGGCGCTATAGCGAAGGGAATGACCCTTATGTCAAAGCCGGTGCTGGTTATCAGTTCTACGGAAAACCGGATGGTAAAGCAGTTATTTTCGCACTGCCATTTGAACCCCCCGCAGAATCGCCAGATAAAGAATACGACTTGTGGTTGTCCACAGGGCGTGTACTTGAACATTGGCATACCGGTAGCATGACGCGCCGTGTTCCCGAGTTACACCGAGCCTTCCCTGAGTCGTTAGTGTTTATGCACCCTCTTGATGCGAAAGATCGAGGATTGCGTCGTGGTGATAAAGTCAAAGTCGTTTCTCGCCGTGGTGATGTGACAACCATCGTTGAAACACGAGGCCGCAATAGACCACCAAAAGGCTTGGTGTACATGGCGTTCTTCGATGCAGCGCAATTAGTCAATACGTTAACACTGGATGCGACAGACCCACTTTCTAAAGAAACGGATTACAAAAAATGTGCCGTTAAACTGGAAAAGGTGTAATTGCTCATGCCCCAGAAAACAGATCCTAACAAGGTTAAGTCCCAGAACAGTCGTCGTCGCTTTTTGCGTGATGTTGCTCGCGCAGCGGGGGGATTAGCGGCTGTTGGTGTGGTACTGGGGCTTCAGCAACAAACATCTCGAGCGAGC
The DNA here is from genome assembly GCF_041075285.1 of Providencia rettgeri. NCBI lineage: Bacteria > Pseudomonadati > Pseudomonadota > Gammaproteobacteria > Enterobacterales > Morganellaceae > Providencia > Providencia rettgeri. Next base: position 563,543 of record NZ_CP163512.1, read on the forward strand.
GGAGTGAGGCTTCGCCCGCCAGGTGCGCTAAATGAAGCGGCATTTGCCAGTGCCTGTGTACGCTGTGGTCAATGCGTTCAGGCTTGCCCTTATGACATGTTGAAATTAGCAACATTGGCATCGGGTCTGGCTGCGGGAACACCCTATTTTATTGCTCGTGAAAATCCGTGTGAAATGTGTGAAGACATTCCCTGTGCAAAAGTGTGCCCAAGTGGTGCGCTGGATAAAGACATTGAGTCTATCAATGATGCACGTATGGGCTTGGCTGTGCTACTTGACCAAGAAAACTGTCTGAATTTCCAAGGGTTACGTTGTGACGTGTGTTACCGGGTTTGTCCGCTGATTGACGAAGCCATCACGTTGGAACTTGAGCAAAACCATCGAACAGGTAAACACGCACGTTTCCTACCTACGGTAAACAGTCATTACTGTACTGGGTGCGGTAAATGCGAGCAAGCTTGCGTTTTGGAGGAAGCGGCAATCAAAGTGTTGCCAAGAGAGTTGGCGAAAGGTGAATTAGGCCGCCATTACCGTTTTGGTTGGCTGGAGGGAAGCAATGGCAAATCGTAAACGTGATGCCGGACGTGAAGCTCAGGCAAAAAAAGGGTGGTGGCAGAGTCACAAATGGTTGGTGCTAAGGCGTGTTAGTCAATTACTGGTGCTCGCTATGTTTTTAAGTGGTCCATGGTTTGGTGTGTGGATCTTACATGGAAACTATAGCAGCAGCTTATTGTTAGATACTGTGCCATTAACCGACCCACTGATTACATTAGAGAGCTTAGCAAGTGGTTACTTACCGGGGATCTCTGCGTTGATCGGGGCTGCCATCGTGTTTGTTGTGTATGCATTTTTAGGAAAACGTGTTTTTTGCAGTTGGGTTTGCCCTGTCAACCCTGTTACTGATGCCGCGGCATGGCTGCGTCGTAAGTTCGAGCTAAATCAATCCGCCACGATCCCACGTTACATTCGTTATGTATTGTTGGTGGTGATTTTAGTCGGTTCAGCAGTGACAGGCACTTTACTGTGGGAATGGCTAAATCCCGTTTCATTAATGGGGCGCAGTTTAATTTTCGGTTTTGCAAGTGGCGCATTGGTTTTAGTCGCGCTGTTTTTATTCGATTTATTAGTCGTGGAACATGGATGGTGCGGTCACCTTTGTCCACTAGGCGCATTGTATGGCGTTGTGGGCTGTAAGGGGGCACTGGTCGTTACGGCGGTGAATAAACAAAACTGTAACCGTTGTATGGATTGTTTCCACGTTTGTCCGGAGTCGCAAGTATTGCGTACCCCGGTCCTTGATAAACAAGCCCCAGCACTGATTTCTGACAAAGACTGCATCACTTGCGGTCGCTGTATCGATGTCTGTTCTGAGGATGTATTTAAAATAACACTACGATGGAGCTCGGGAGCTAAATCATGAAAAATTCAGTCCTGAAAAAGACGCTAAGCCGCGCAATCGCAGGCATGGTCTTTGTTGTCAGTGGTCTAGTTTGGGCTGCTAATGGTGTCGATTTGACTCAATCACCCGAAGTATCTGGTGCGACTGAGGGAAGTATTCATATCCCTAAAGAGCAAGAAAGAATGGCACTAAACTATGTGAATCAGCCACCGATGATCCCACATAGCGTTGATGGCTACCAAATTACCACCAACACAAATCGTTGTTTACAGTGCCACGGTGTCGAAAATTACCGCACGACAGGGGCTCCTCGTGTAAGCCCGACGCACTTTGTGGATGCAACAGGGAAAGTGTTGGGAGAAGTCGCACCAAACCGTTATTTCTGTTTACAGTGCCATGTACCGCAATCCGATACGCCGGCTATCATTGATAACACATTTACCCCATCCAAAGGCTTTGGGAAATAAGGGGGAATTATGGTAAACAATAATGAAAAACCAACAGCGGGCGATAAGCTGAAGAAAAAAGGCTTATTTGGGCTTATTGGGCGTATATGGCAGTGGTGGCGTAGACCAAGCCGCTTAGCATTAGGTACTTTATTGCTGATTGGTTTTGTTAGTGGTGTGATCTTCTGGGGCGGTTTTAACACAGGTATGGAGATGGCAAATACCGAAGAGTTTTGTATTAGTTGCCACGAAATGCGTGAAAATGTTTATGAAGAATATATGGATACGATTCACTATACTAACCGCAGTGGTGTTCGCGCAACATGCCCTGATTGTCACGTGCCTCATGAATTTGGTCCCAAAATGGTGCGTAAAATTCAAGCCAGTAAAGAGTTATACGGGAAAATTTTTGGCGTTATCGATACACCGCAAAAATTTGAAGATCACCGTTTAGCGATGGCGCAAAATGAGTGGCGGCGAATGAAAAATAATGACTCGCAGGAGTGCCGTAACTGCCACAACTTTGAGTATATGGATTTTACCGCTCAAAAAGGGGTCGCCGCCAAAATGCATGATCAAGCAGTCACGGATGGCAAAACCTGTATTGATTGCCACAAAGGGATTGCCCATAAGCTGCCGGATATGCGTGACGTTGAACCAGGCTTTTAATTAGGCATCGTCATTTTATGATGGGTCATCCCAATGAATTTTAAGTGATGTTCCGAAATAGGCTGATTATCAATTAAGAGTATAATCAGCCTAAGTTATATTTGTGTTAAATCAATATATTTGATTTTTTAATGTGTATTGTATGATGTTGTCACTCAGTGTTTACTAACAATATAATAAATCAGGGTAATTAAACTATGTGGAAAAAGCTTCATCAACTTGCCATCCCCGTTAATCTTTATCGGTTATGTGGGCGTCTAGTACCGTGGTTTATTATATTAAGTGTCATATGTTTAACGGTAGGTTGGGTCTGGGGCTTTGGTTTTGCACCCACGGATAAAGTGCAAAGTGAGAGTTACCGAATTATGTACATCCATGTTCCTGCTGCAATGTGGTCAATGGGAATTTATGCCACGATGGCGATCACCGCCTTTATTGGATTGGTGTGGCAGATGAAAGTGTCTGAACTGGCCGTTGCCGCAATGGCACCTATTGGTGCGGTATTTACCTTCATTGCATTAGTCACTGGCGCGACATGGGGCAAGCCAATGTGGGGGGCTTGGTGGGTGTGGGATGCTCGTTTAACCTCTGAATTAATTCTATTTTTTCTGTATGTAGGCATTATTGCGTTATGGCATGCATTCGATGACCGCCGTACAGCGGGTAAAGCCGCAGCCATCTTAGTATTAATTGGCGTGATCAACTTACCTATCATCCATTACTCCGTTGAATGGTGGCAAACATTGCATCAGCCATCGACGCGTATGCAAGAAAGTATCAATCCAGCGATGCGTACACCATTACGCCTTGCTATCCTTGGGTATCTGTTTTTATTTATCTCTTTAACGCTCATTCGTTTACGTAACCAGTTGTTGATCCTCGAACGTAATCGCCCTTGGGTACTTGATATTGTGAAGAAAGGAGGGCGGTGATCATGACTAGCGCATTTGCATCTTGGAGCGATTTTTTTGCGATGGGAGGTTATGGGTTTTATGTTTGGTTAGCGGTGGCGCTGACGTTAATCCCCATTTTTTTACTCTGTGTACATACCGTGATCCAACGAAAAATGATTATTAATGGGATCATTCAACAGCAAGCTCGCGAGCAAAGACAAAAAGCCGCCAAAGCGCGTAGGGAGGGGATGTGAATATTCGTCGTCGTAACCGACTTTGGTTAATTTGTTCCATACTTATTGGTGTTGGTTTAACGATAGCACTGATCCTCTACGCACTGCGTTCGAGCATTGACCTATTCTATACACCCGGTGAAATTATCTATGGTAAACGAGAAACTCAGCAAATGCCTGAAGTTGGGCAGCGTTTACGTGTAGGTGGCATGGTCATGCCAGGCAGTGTGGTTCGCGATGCAGACCCAAAATCATTAAAAATTACTTTTACTGTTTATGATGCAGAAGCAGAAATTCAGGTCAGTTATGAAGGCATTTTGCCGGACTTATTTAAAGAAGGGCAAGGCGTAGTCGTTCAAGGTGAATTACAAGAAAATAATCATGTTTTAGCGAAAGAAGTCTTAGCAAAACATGATGAAAACTATACGCCTCCAGAAGTTGAAAAAGCGATGCAAGAAAACCATCGGAGGCCTGCCGCAGCCTATAAGGAAAATGCGTCATGATCCCTGAAATTGGTAGCATTTTACTGTGTTTAGCGTTAGGTCTAGCCGTCTTGCTGTCTATCTATCCATTGTGGGGAGTTGCACGCAATGATGCTCGCTTAATGGCCTCATCGCGCCCTTTGGCGTGGTTACTTTTTCTCTGTGTAACCGGGGCATTTCTGGTTCTCGTTAATGCCTTTGTGGTGAATGATTTTTCTGTCACTTATGTAGCAAATAACTCTAATACCCAGTTGCCGATTTGGTATCGTGTCGCCGCTACATGGGGAGCTCACGAAGGCTCGTTACTGCTGTGGGTGCTCTTAATGAGTGGCTGGACATTCGCAGTGGCATTGTTTAGCTATCGCATGCCCCTAGATATCGTAGCTCGTGTACTTGCGATAATGGGCATGGTCAGTGTTGGCTTCTTGCTGTTTATTATTTTTACGTCAAATCCATTTTCACGCACATTACCGGCGTTCCCGATTGAAGGTCGTGATTTAAACCCATTGTTACAAGACCCTGGGCTTATCTTTCATCCCCCTCTCCTGTATATGGGGTACGTGGGCTTCTCGGTGGCGTTTGCCTTTGCTATTGCGGCTTTGCTCAGTGGGCGATTAGATAGCTCCTTTACTCGTTTTGCTCGCCCTTGGACGATGGCGGCGTGGTTCTTCTTAACCCTTGGGATCATGTTAGGCTCGGCATGGGCATATTATGAACTCGGTTGGGGAGGCTGGTGGTTCTGGGATCCGGTAGAGAACGCATCCTTTATGCCATGGCTAGTGGGAACGGCATTAATCCACTCTTTATCGGTCACAGAACAGCGTGCAACATTTAAAGCATGGTCATTGTTGTTGTCGATATTTGCCTTCTCGTTGTGCCTACTCGGGACATTTTTGGTGCGCTCGGGCGTGTTGGTTTCGGTGCACGCTTTCGCCTCTGATCCATCCCGTGGACTTTTTATCTTAGCGTTTATGGTACTGGTGATCGGCGGCTCGTTGTTGGTGTTTGCCCTAAGAGGTCATAAAGTACGTTCACGGGTGAATAATGCTCTGTGGTCACGTGAGTCCATGTTATTGGGCAATAACGTTATTTTAACCGCGGCGATGCTAGTGGTGTTGCTTGGTACATTGTTACCCTTAGTTCATAAACAAATGGGGTTAGGCACCATATCTATCGGTGAACCCTTCTTTAATACCATGTTTATTGCACTGATGGTGCCGTTTGCCCTGTTATTAGGGATTGGTCCATTGGTTCGTTGGGGACGTGACCGTCCTGCGGCAATTAAAAAAATGCTGATCTTTGCGACACTCATGACCCTGATTTTGTCATTCGCATTACCTATGCTGATGGAAGATCGTATCGAAGCACTCACTGTTGTGGGGCTGATGATGGCGTGCTGGATCGCCATTTTAGCGTTCGCTGAAATGAAAGTGCGCATCAGTAAAAAAATCAAACTCACCCCAAGCTATTGGGGCATGGTATTGGCGCACTTAGGCTTAGCGGTAACGATTGTTGGGATCGCCTTTAGTCAAAACTACAGTATTGAGCGTGATGTAAAAATGAAACCGGGAGACAACATTGCGATCCACGGTTATACCTTCACATTTAATGGGGTACGCGAAGCGGACGGCCCGAACTATCAAGGTGTGATTGGTAGTATTTCTGTTACCAATAAAGACAAAGTGGTTAGCATTCTAATGCCGGAAAAACGTTTTTATAGCGTAAGCCGTGCTGTAATGACAGAAGCGGCGATTGATGGAGGTTTTACCCGTGATTTATACGCTGCCCTCGGTGAAGAAATTGATAAAAACACGTGGACTATGCGCTTGTATTATAAACCATTTGTTCGTTGGATCTGGTCTGGCGGTGTGCTGATGGCGATCGGTGCGTTATTTTGCCTGTTTGACCCACGTTATCGTCGCCGCAAATTGCAAGGGGAAACAGCATGAACCGCAAAGTCTTTTTAATCCCTTTTCTTATTTTTGCTGGGATAGCAGCGGTATTGCTGTGGCAACTGATGCGGAATGCACAGGGGGATGATCCACGTCTATTAGAATCGGCATTAATTGGTAAGCCAGTGCCAGTTTTCCGTTTGGAATCGTTAGAAAACCCCGGAAAACATTATGAGGCTGACGTATTAACGCAAAGCAAACCTATCTTATTGAATGTTTGGGCTACATGGTGCCCAACTTGCCGAGCAGAGCACCAGTATCTCAACAGATTATCAGCACAAGGTGTACGTGTAGTTGGCTTAAATTATAAAGATAAGCGTGATAAAGCAATAGTATGGCTGCGTGAATTGGGTAACCCTTACGCATTAAGTCTATTTGATGGGGAAGGGATGTTAGGGCTTGATCTCGGTGTTTATGGTGCGCCAGAAACATTTCTCATTGATGGTAATGGCATTATTCGTTACCGACACGCAGGCGCCATGGATGAGCAAGTTTGGGAAAAAGAATTTAAGCCCCTTTGGGAGCGCTATAACCAGGAGGCGAACCAATGAGGTATTTACTGGGCTTACTTATGTTAGCACTGAGTGCAACGGTGACCTACGCGGCGACGGAAGTGTTTACCTTTGATAACGAGCAACAAGAGCAGCAATTTCGTAAGTTAACCGAAGAGTTACGTTGTCCAAAATGCCAAAATAACAGTATTGCGGATTCTAATTCAATGATTGCGCTGGATTTACGCCAAAAAGTGTATGAGTTGATGAAAGAAGGTAAAAGCCGAGATGAAATCGTTGATTATATGGTGGCGCGTTATGGCTACTTTGTCACTTATAACCCGCCATTAACGCCGCTAACGATAATGTTATGGGCTTTACCGTTCGTCGCTATTTTTATTGGCGGCTGGATTATTTTTGCGCGCTCGAAAAAACGTGTACGTATCAAGCAAGTTGAAAGTGGTGAAGAAGATGCGATCCCCGAAGCTTCACGAGTCAGTTATTGGGTCTATGTGCCGGGTGTATTAATTGCACTGGGCGTCGCGGCTGGGGCTTATTATCAAGTGGGTAGCTATGAAAAGGTGGTGGATTGGAATACGGCTTATCAACAAGCGCCTGCTTTGCTAGATAGAGCCCTAAACCCATCAGAACCACCATTGAATAATGCGGAAATGGAACACCTTGCGCTAGGGTTACGAACGCGTTTACAAGAAGATCCGCAAAATGTTGAAGCATGGGTAATGTTAGGGCGTATTGGTATGGTGCTTGGCAATGCTACTATGGCAACAGATGCATATGGTCGGGCATATCGTCTTTCACCGAAAGATGAAAATGTGGTGATTGGTTACGCAGAAGTGCTGACGCGCTCATCTGATCCGGAAGATAACCGTCAAGGTGGCGAGTTACTGAAAAAGCTGATTGCCGAAGATCGTACCAATGTGAAAGCGTTAAGTATTTTTGCTTTCAATGCTTTTGAGCAAGAACGTTATGCAGAAGCAATTTCAGCATGGCAAATGATGTTAAAACTGCTACCTGAGAATGACCAACGCCGCGTGATTATCGAGCGTAGCGTCGAGCAAGCGCTGATGATGCTCCATGAAAAGAAAGGCTTGCCTGCTGATAATTAAGTTTCTTCATTGATCGTGTTATACAGGTGTTCGCCTGTATAACACTGATGTTTAATATTCCCCCGACATTTTGATTGCTTCGGTTTTTTAAAGAAGGCTGATACCAGCTCTTTTAATATTGCTTCAGTTTATAACTAGATAAAAGGAAGCAATATGACCACTCATCTAACGAATATCCCTCACCCAATCATAGGGAATTTAAATCAACTCCCATTCGATAAAAAAGTTAAAACGGATCTCGTAAATCAGAGACTAAAACTAACTCAACCTAGTGATAGCCTAAAACAGATAAAACAGATTAACCGAACAGGGTCAAAAGTGCCGATTCGACTTCCTACCTTAAAGCATGCCTATTCAGAGCCTTCAAATATTGATCAAAAAAATATTTTAAGAGCGCCGATATTAACTCGAGCATGTTCGGAGCCAAGTAATCTAAGTCGCTTTTGTCAGGTACCAGTTAAGAAAGGGGGGTTAGCGAGAAGGCAACCTAATTATCAAACAAGTCAAGTCCCAAGAAGCCTACAATATATTCAAAAAGCGAAAGATGACAAAATTGCTGCATACCACTCATTACCCGATATCGTCAAAAATTTTCTTAAAGAAAAGCTCAGCCATAAAATATTGGTAACCGTCGAAAAAGGCCCTGATGGCAAGGAAGCAAAAAAATTTATGGTTGTTTATGAAGAGTTTAAACAAAATATTAATAAGATAGAAAAAGAAAAATATCGACAAGCTAAATTGAACGGTTTGACGCAAGAGAACCGATTTCAATTGACTAAAACGGTTTGGAATGAGCTGGATAAACTGAAACGAATTCAGACTCAGGAAGAGATAGATAGAATAGTGGCTAGCGCAAAATGGTGTCACCTCAATCGATAGTACTAATTCATTTGTAATTCAATAATATTAAAGCGAATAATTGTATGTTATTCGTTTTATTCTCAACTTATCATGTTAAGCGTACAAATTTAATCGATAGATTGATTATCATTGGAAACGGCTTTTTAGCTTATCTTATGTGCTATTGAGCGCCACTTAACATTAATTTAGAAAATCAATAACAACATCCTTCCAAATAAGCTACAATTCGGCGCTATAAATTCGTACCCAGATAACGGAAAAACGTTGCACCTGCGCTCTTCAATCAGACAACTTGCTGCCTATCTGGCGTTATTAGCCGTCGCGATGTTGTTTATTGCTCCATTAATTTCCAAGTCTATGGAGCAGATAAAACACTGCATTGAGACCAATAACGTTACAGAGAACAGGTTAATGGCAGAACATTCGATGCATTCGCATCAAGGAATGCTGATGCCTGAAGATTGTGAACACAGCGGTGCAATAAACCATATGTTAATGACGGGGATTGGGCAATCGCCGATGGAGGATATTGCCTGTGGTTACTGTCAACTGTTGGTTCATTTCCCGTTTATTATCCTGTTTATTGCGGCCGTTATTAGGCAGCTTGCAACGTTAACCCTTTTCCTGCCTTTTAAACCTTGTGTCACGCTTTGGTTATTTAGGCCTTGGTCATTACATCTTGCTCGAGCCCCACCAATCACCTGATTTTTGTATCACTCATATTTCAACAACTTAATTCTATTTTTGCCTTATAGCGCAAAACGGATTGTACACGTCTTGAGTTTTGTTTTTTCAAGAGGTTACCCCATTGGGGATATCGTTTTGTCAGTAGGGGAGAGTAGTTGTATTTCTATTGATATAAAAACAGGTTAAAAATGAACACACTGCAATTTAAATTTGCACCTGCGGCAACATTGGTCATCAGCGCGTTTTGTTCGGTATCGGTAGTGGCGAAAAATGACATTAACCAAAGCGCTATCTCAGAGAGTTCAGTGATGATTGTCACCGCCCCTATTGATTCACCGTTAACAATTAGCACGTCACCGAAAACACCAAGACAGCCTGTTCCTGCCAGTGATGGTGCTGATTACCTCAAAACCATTCCAGGTTTTTCTCAAATTCGTAATGGCGGAACGAACGGCGACCCTGTGTTTCGAGGTATGTTTGGTTCACGTTTACGTATTTTAACCAACGATAGTGAAATGTTGGGGGCTTGCCCGTCACGGATGGATGCGCCAACATCGTATATATCCCCTGAAAACTTTGATGTCCTCAACATGATTAAAGGGCCTCAAACGGTACTTTGGGGGCCAGGCAACTCAGCGGGAACCGTTCGTTTTGAACGCGAGAAACCCCTTTTTACCGAGGCGGGATTTAAAGGTAATGCAAGCGCATTAACCGCGTCGAATCAACGTTGGGACGCCAACGGGGATGTCAGCTTAGGCAATGAGACGGGCTATATGCGTGTGATAGGTAATAAATCGCGCGCTGATGATTATAAAGATGGTAATGGTAAAAAAGTGCCTTCGAAATGGGACAAATGGAACGCCGATATTGCATTGGGTTGGACGCCTGATGAATACACATTACTCGAACTGACCGCTGGAAAAGGGGATGGGGAAGCGCGTTATGCAGGACGCGGAATGGATGGCTCTCAATTTAAACGCGAAAGTTATGGTGTACGCTTTGAGAAAAGTAATATAGGTGATGTTCTCGATAAAGTAGAAGCTAATGCGTATTACAACTATGCCGATCATATTATGGATAACTATTCTCTGCGTTCCCCCTCTGGCGGTGGAATGGGGGGGCATATGGGGATGGGGCACGGTAGCCACGGTATGATGAATATGCCAATGAAAATGCGGGTTGACCGTGAAACTATCGGGGGACGTGTAATGGGAACATGGTTATGGACAGACTATGAACTGCGTGCCGGCGGCGATCTGCAAACCAATAAGCATCGCAGTAAAAATACCCATGGTTGGGTGAAAGATGCGCAATTCCAAGATTACGGCCTATTTAGTGAATTAACGTGGCAAGCCACCACATATGGCAAAGTTGTCAGCGGAGTACGTTTAGATCGTGTGATTGTCGAAAATAATAAAGAAGTTGGCTCTTCAGGGCGTAACACTGTCATGCCAGCAGGCTTTGCGCGTTATGAACATTCTCTGGAAAATACCCCTGTCATGTTGTATGCCGGTGTCGGCTATACCGAACGTTTTCCTGATTATTGGGAGCTATTTTCACCGAAAATCGGGCCAGACGGCACAAGTAATGTTTTTGACCGCTTAAAAACAGAAAAAACCACACAGTTGGATATGGGAGCAAAATATAGCGATGAAAAGACCAATGCGTGGGTTTCTGCCTATGTAGGACGTGTTGATGATTTTATCCTTTTCCGCTATAGCGCCAGCAATCCACGGATGAGCCAAGTGAAAAATGTCAATGCCTTGATTATGGGGGGAGAGTTAGGTATCGCACAAAAACTCAGTGATGAGTGGAAAGCCGATGCCAGCCTTGCCTATGCATGGGGGGAAAATCGAACGGACGGTAAAGCGCTACCACAGATGCCTCCACTTGAAACTCGCTTCGGGTTGTCATGGGAAAAAGGGGATTGGACAACAACAGGGTTAATGCGTGTTGTCAGCCGTCAAAGCCGTGTTGCCATTAATGACGGTAATGTAGTTGGGAAAGACTTTAGCAAAAGTGCGGGCTTTACCCTTTTTTCTTTAAATACCGCGTATAAAGTGAATGAAAGTGTGAAATTAAGTGCTGGGGTTGATAACTTATTTGATAAAACCTACAGCGAACACTTAAATTTAGCTGGTAATAGCGGGTTTGGCTATTCATCCAATGTACCAGTGAATGAGCCAGGTAGAACATTTTGGGCTAAAGTGAATGTAACTTTTTAATCGGTGATAAAAAAATAACCCGCTATTTATTAGCGGGTTGAGGTTGTTGACAAAGTGGGATAAAAGCGTGGTTTTTCCCACTTTGTGTTATCAGGCGAAAATCAATATATTGATTTTCCTTGTTTATTTTCAAAACCTATCCAACCTGCCGCCAAACATGTTATGTTTGTCAGCAGTCTGAACCCGCTATTTATTAGCGGGTTATTAATAATACTTTAAATTATAACAGGGATATAATAATTGAGTTCCTGAATGTAGCTATGTGGGTCATTAATAAAGTCATGGTAGGTTGGTTTAGATTTCAGCACGTAGAGCTCAACATCCGAACCATTGCCACGTACAATATCCATCTCCGCTAAGACCTTTCCATAGGCAGTGTAAATGATATCGTTATAATCAATTCCTTGAAGGCTACTGTCGAATTTAATTTCTAAATAATTTCCCGTAGGCACTTGTAAGCTTTTTGCCTGCGCAGGGACGATATCGACATCTTTTTCGTCTAAAGCGGTTGTATATAAGAAACGACCTTCTTCATTTACATTTGGATCAACACCATGGATAGCGTATAAGTTTCGTGTAACATATTGATTTTTATCAAGGAACGATTTCCAATAATGGCGTCTAAGTTCTTCTGTTTTGAGGTTCCACTCGTTGATATCTTGAGTGTAACGGTGTTGTACGCCGAGTAAATTTATCGCAGGAAGTTGCGTTAATTTAACTTGCACTTGTAATGCTTTACTGTCTCGTAAAGGAAGGCGGAACCCATCGACTTTCCAGCCTTCACGTTTACGGTCCTCTGAGGGGGTTAGGTTAAATTGTTTTTTGAAGGCTCGGCAAAATGTTTGCTGAGAATCAAAGCGATAGCGAAGAGAAATATCCATGATACTATCGTTAGTTAACCGTAAGGCGACGGCGGAACAAGATAAGCGCCTTGCACGAATATAAGAGCCTAAAGCTAATCCTGTCTGGTTTTTAAACAGGCGCTGAAAGTGCCATTTTGTATATCCTGACCTATCGGCGACGGTATCAAGAGATAGGCGAGATTCCAAGTTTTCTTCAATCCAAAGAATGATTTCTCTGATAACGCTTTCTTGTAGCATGATTATCCTTTCATTTCTCTTTTACTTAAGACCAACAGAATGCAGAACTATTAATAGTGGTGGTTGATATTAAGTGGGTATTCATGGGTGCTCTGAATAGGATAACATGTTTACTGGCAATTTAATTAAAAAGATGTGAAGTTAAGTAAGTTTTGTTACCGTTTTTCTTAGCACAAAATCAATGTGATACGCTTTTTTTGTGTGTGCGTGACTTTCATTCAATATAATAATATTAAAATTTAATTCATTATTTCCAACCTAAATTAGATATTAAAGAAAAATAAAACAACTTCACTTTAAGAATGTCATTAATTGATGGTTTTTTAATGATTATTTGCAAAAGCATTATTAAAAATAAAATCACATCATCTATTTGTTGAAAAAAGGCTTATTTTAAAAGTTATTTGGATGGTTTTTTATATATTTTACTTTTTTTTATTGAAAAAATAACTTTTGCTGGATGAACTTGTCTTTTTGATTAATTTTGCTAGTGGAAACTTATTGATACGATTGACAACAAATTGTCACGTTAATCTTAATGAAATAACAATAAATAGCATATAATGATTTTATAATATGAAAAAAATAAGCTAAAATTTTACTTTGATTTAAAAATCTATTGTACAATTATAATGTTATTACGAGATTAATCCGAAAAAGATTGTTTTAGTTGTTATTTGTTGAATAAAAATGTGACTTGCATCAATAATTAAATGTAACATTGAAAGTAAATAAGTTATTTTATTTCAATGTGTTATTTCTGTTTTGGCTTTTTTTGATGAGTGAGATAGTCTTATTATGACGTGTTTAACTTAAATTTTATTATCATAAATCAATTTATAGAGTTAAATCTGATGATAATTTACGCATCCATTATTTATTTTGTTTTAAAAAATTAGGGGGAATTATGAGTAAAAATAATATCGCTAAAATGTTAGGTATTAAAATTCGTATGCAGCGTGAAAGTCATAAAATGAGCATTAAGCAAACAGCTACTTTAATTGGTGTTTCAGAGGATGAAATGAATCGTTTTGAGAATGGTGACAGCTGTATTGATGTTGATTCATTGTTTCAGTTTGCCTATCTGTTTAATTTAGAGCCAACGACTTTCTTATATGGCGTGGTTAACATTAATAGTGGAGCGCGTAGCACATTGCATTAACCCGTTATCGTTTTAAAACGTTATTAGATGATTAATTAATTAGATGAATTAATAACGGTTAGTATTTTAATTCGCTTTTTAGTGTATTCAAAAAATGAAAGCTGACGATAATTTAAATGATTTCAGCATGTTAAAATAAGTCACTACTTAACTTATTCGATTTTTGTGTTTTATCTTAAATAAAGCCACTAATATTTAGCTGGTTTATTATTTGATTAGTGAGTTTATTAGTTTGTAACCAGTGAGATACCTGTACTGATTTTGTATCACCACGTAGCTTCAGAACAAACTGATCTAGCTGCCTAACAATAACATTATCTTCATTAATATTCTGATTTTCTTGGTTAAAAACGAGTTTGTTTTCTACTTCATAGCTATGGTTACACTGCTTAAGGGACAGTTTATCGGATAGGTATCCGCTATTAAAAAACAGTTCAAATGAAATGAGTAACCCGCTTTTATGGCGAAGGTTTATGATGAGTACATCACCATCCTCCATTTTTGCGAACGGATGTGAATATTGAATTGAAGCAGTGGTTAGCGAAAAATCGGGTAATAACAGAAGGAGTAATTCAACTTGCTGCGTTAGTACGCTACGCAGTGTATTGAAAGGTAGTCTGTTTTCAGGTTCTATGATCCGATGGGAAGAAAGTCGTAATAACCCTGTTTCAGTTCCATTGTTGGCTAATAAAGAGGATTTTAATTGAGCAAATGACGCTTCAAAAGAAAGTATAGGGCTGTAATTGATGCGAGCCTCGTTACGCTTTGCTCGTTTAACTAACTCATTTAGCTCAGATTCATCATAATTTGGGATATTATTGAGTAAAAGATCTTTACCCGCATCAATAACACGTTCTATCGTAAATTTGAGTAACTCATCACTGCAAACGGAAGTCATAATGATGGAGTTTACTTCCTCATTATTAACTACTTCCTCTATTTTCCGCTTTTGACACATAAAATAGGTCATGGAAGGTAGAGGTGGATCGATATTGCAAACACCTTTGAGTTCACAGTGGTGTGAGCTTAATTTAATTGCTTGAATATAAGGTAAATTCTGGGTGTGTGTGCCAATTAAACCAACACCAGTACGCTCTAGGGACATGATGGAATGCTGCTCTTCAAGTAAACGAAGATGACCAAGTAAATACAGAAAATGTGTGTTTACCATGCTTTTATCCCTACGTTTGGTGTATATCATAAATTTACATAATCTCAACATAGCAGGGTGAAATAATAATTTCATTTGAATGTTTTGTTGGAACTTGTATTTTCTGATGTAACTCACAATTTATCGAAAATAATGTCAGAAAATCACAGTTAAGATGTCGAGTTATACGAAAAAACGCAGGGTGAGTTAAGAAAACAGATATAAGGTAAGCAAAGGGAAGGCGCTTAAATCATGGAGGTGTGAGGTAAGCGCCTTTAAAGTTAAACGAGTTTACTGCCTTGCCGATAGGCTAAGGCAACGGTCAATGATTGTGCTAAACATAATGTGGCGGATTGAGAGCGAAACGCATCAACTTGTGCTTCTTTGATCACAAAACATACATCACTAAAGCTGGCTAATGGACTAATTTGGCTATCGGTGATGACAATCTGTTTTGCCCCTGCCTGCGCAGCTTTTTCACTTACCATTACGGTTTCTGAAGCGTATGGCGTGAAGCTAATGGATATCACAACATCATTTTCGCTGATCCGACTTATTTGTTCTTTAAACATCCCACCGAGGCCATCAATTAACACAGGTCGACACTCTAAATGGCTAAGAGCATAGCTTAAATAAGTCGCGACACTAAAAGAACGGCGTAAGCCAATAATATAAACATTTTGTGCATCCGCTAACAATGACACCGCTTTTTCCATATCTTCTGCGGGTGTTCTAGCCGCCATTTGTTGTAAGGCTTGGGCGTTAGAATGGGCGAATTCTTTTAAAATATGCGCAGGATCATCACTTAATTCTTGTTCACTATCCATTTCACGAAAGAGCCTCGCTCTATCGGTATAACTCGCGGTTTCCTCGACTAAATTCATACGAAACAGTTGTTTCATTTCATTAAAGCCACTGAAATCGAATGCATTTGCAAAACGGATCAGCGTGGATGGCGGTACGTTGGCCTCTTTGGCAATAACAGCAACAGTATCAAATGCGACACTGTTAGTGTTGTCGAGGACATACCTTGCCACCTGTTGTAAGCGTTTGCTTAGCTCGTCATAACGAGCACGAACTTGCTCTTGAAACTCATTTAAATTTGATGCACTTGACATATAACCTCCATGATTTGGCTCTAATTGTAGTTGTTTTGTGCCGTTAGTCGAATCTTTTTGAAACAATTAGTTCATATGACGCCGCCTTTTCTCTACTGTTATCTTAACTAATTTGAGCTTCAGTCAGTAAATTGAATGGCTTAGCGCAAATTTTTCTTTTTGTTCAATAGGCAGTGTAGCAACATTTTTCATGATAAATAGGCATGCTAATTGCTTGGATAGTGGATGAAAAGAGTTTTTGAAACACACGTCTTTAACGTGAATAGAAAATTTCATAAAAACTTTGTCTGGATCACATATATTGAATGTTATTTCAATTTCAGTTGAAAATGAAACAAATATTTCATATACATTAAATAACACAAAGTAACTCTATCAGCTAAAGAGAGGCAGCATGGAACAGATTCATAATTTCATTGGTGGTGAAATCGTATCCAGTCAAAGTGGGCGTTTTGCGCCAGTATTTAACCCTGCAACAGGGACGCAAATTGCACAAGTCGGACTTAGCAGCGCTGATGAAACAAAAAACGCCATTAAAGTTGCGCATAAAGCCTTTCCTAAATGGGCTAAATTATCACCATTAAAACGCTCTCGTATCCTGTTTAAATTCAAGTCATTACTTGAAGATAATATGGATGATTTAGCACGTTTGATTTCGAAAGAACACGGTAAAGTTTTTTCTGATGCGCTTGGTGAGTTAACGCGTGGCCTTGAAGTGGTTGAATTTGCTTGTGGTATTCCACACTTACAAAAAGGTGAACACTCCGCTAATGTAGCGACTGGCGTCGATAGCCATTCATTAATGCAACCATTGGGGGTGTGTGCAGGTATCACACCGTTTAACTTCCCTGCAATGGTGCCAATGTGGATGTTCCCAGTAGCGATTGCAACGGGGAATACTTTCGTTTTAAAACCGTCAGAGAAAGATCCTTCTTTGGCATTAGCATTGGCAAAACTGTTAAAAGAAGCGGGTTTACCCGATGGGGTGTTTAACGTTGTACAAGGGGATAAAGAGTCCGTCGATGTATTATTGACAGCCCCTGAAGTACAAGCGGTGAGTTTTGTTGGTTCAACACCAATTGCGGAATACATTTATACCACCGCATCTGCCCATGGTAAGCGTTGCCAAGCATTAGGTGGTGCAAAAAATCATTGTATTTTAATGCCAGACGCGGACATGGGACAGGCGGCAAATGCCATTATGGGGGCTGCTTTTGGTGCTGCGGGTGAGCGCTGTATGGCCTTGTCCGTTGTGCTAGCGGTGGGGGATGAAACCGCGGATGCGTTGATTGAAAACTTGAAAGGCCAAATTGCCAAAATGACCGTGGGCCCTGGTATTACTGAAGGCAAAGAAAACGACATGGGGCCGGTGATCTCAGCACAGCATAAAGCTAAAATTTGTGACTATATTACCAGTGGTGAAAAACAAGGTGCGACCTTGTTAGTTGATGGTCGCGATTTTAAAGTCACAGGCTTTGAAAATGGTTATTTCGTCGGGCCAACATTATTTGATAATGTCACCCCTGAAATGGACATTTATAAAGAAGAAATTTTTGGGCCGGTTCTTGCCATCGTGCGTGTTCCTGATTTTGAAACAGGTTTAAAACTGATTAATCAACACGAATATGGCAATGGAACAGCCATTTTTACTCGTGATGGTGAAACGGCACGTGAATTCCAAGAGAATGTGCAAGCGGGGATGGTCGGAATTAATATTCCAATCCCTGTTCCGATGGCGTTCCATAGCTTTGGTGGATGGAAACGTTCAATTTTTGGCCCCTTAAATGTGCATGGAAATGACGGTGTACGCTTTTATACACGCATGAAAACAGTGACAAGCCGTTGGCCTGCGAGTGTGCGCTTAGAGCATCACGAAAGCAGTTTCACAATGCCCACCATGGAATAAATGGAGACCCAGATGAATAAGCAGAAAATGACCACAGCTCAAGCATTGGTAAAGTTTCTTAACCAACAATATGTTGATGTCGATGGTGAGCAGTATCCGTTTATTCAGGGAGTATTTACGATTTTTGGCCATGGTAACGTTGTAGGTTTAGGACAGGCGCTTGAAGAAGCGCCAGGTCACCTGCGCGTTTATCAAGGATGTAACGAGCAAGGCATGGCGCATATTGCAACAGGTTTTGCTAAGCAAAAGAAACGTAAACAAATTTTTGCAGTTACCTCTTCTGTAGGTCCTGGTGCGGCGAATATGATCACCGCTGCTGCGACCGCGACGGCAAACCGTATCCCATTGTTATTATTACCGGGTGACACATTTGCTACCCGTCAACCTGATCCTGTTTTACAACAAGTTGAGCAATATGGTGATGGTACAATCAGCACCAACGATTGTTTCCGCCCTGTTTCCCGTTATTGGGACCGAATTTCACGTCCAGAACAATTGATGGCAGCAATGGTTAATGCGATGCGTGTGTTAACTGATCCCGCCGATACAGGGGCGGTGACCATTTGTTTACCACAAGATGTGCAAGGAGAGGCGTGGGACTACCCTGACTACTTCTTTGAAAAACGCGTTCATCGTATCGAGCGCCGTCCTGCAACCACGGTGAGTATTGAAGAGGCAGTTGCCTTAATCCAACGTAAGAAAAAACCGCTATTAGTGTGTGGCGGCGGGGTGCGTTATTCAGAAGCGCATGATGCATTTGTGCAATTTGCAGAAAATTACAACATTCCATTTGGGGAAACCCAAGCAGGGAAAAGTGCCATTATAGCCAGCCATCCACTTAATGTGGGAGGGATAGGAACAACGGGAGGATTAGCCGCCAACTTACTGGCTAAAGAAGCCGACCTTGTTATTGGTGTCGGTACGCGGTTTACTGATTTTACTACAGCTTCTAAGTCTTTGTTTAGCAATCCTGAGGTTAAATTCTTAAATATCAATGTAGCGGAATTTGATGCAAGTAAATTGGATGCGTTAAAAGTGGTCGCAGATGCAAAAGAAGGGCTGCAAGCACTGGATGCCAAAATGAAAGGGACAGGCTACCAAGGACAATGGGGCGATGAAATCAAACAGGCTAAAGCACAATGGAAAAATGAGCTTGATCGTTTGTTTAGCATTCAGTATCAACCGTTGGATTTTGTACCAGAAATTGCCGGGCACCTTGATGATAAGCTCGAAGAGTATCGTAAAGCACTGGGCACGGAATTAACACAGACTCGTGTACTGGGGCTGATGCAGCAACATATGGAAGACAATGCCATCATTGTGGGGGCTGCCGGCTCATTACCCGGTGATTTACAACGTATTTGGTTGCCAAAACAACCTGATACCTATCATTTAGAGTATGGCTATTCTTGTATGGGGTATGAAATAGCGGCCGCTGTCGGTGCTAAAATTGCAGCACCTCAACAGCCTGTGTATGCGATGGTCGGCGATGGCTCTTATTTGATGTTACACAGTGAATTGCAAACGGCTATCCAAGAGAACATTAAAATTACCATTTTATTGTTTGATAACGCAGGGTTTGGTTGTATTAACAATTTACAGATGAGCCAAGGCATGGGCAGTTTTGGGACTGAAAACCGTCATAGAAACCCACAAACAGGCTTAATGGATGGGCCATTAGTGAAGGTCGACTTTGCCAAAAATGCCGAAAGTTATGGTTGTAAAAGTTATCGGGTACACGATGAAGCTCAGTTGGTGGAGGCCCTTGAAGGGGCTAAAGAACACTCTGGTTGCGTATTGATTGACATTAAAGTGTTGCCAAAAACAATGACAAATGGTTATGAAGCTTGGTGGCGTACAGGTACGGCACAAGTGTCTGAGAAACCAGAAATCGTTGCGGCAGCCGAGCGCATTAAGCAAATGGTTGAGAACAACGTTCGCCTCTATTAATGGCTGTTTTGTTTATCTGAAAATTGTCATCGGCGGTTACTGACCGCCGAAAATAGGCTTGGAGGTACTCTCTCTAACGTCAACATCGTCAGGTAGGGTCGTTATTGGAAAATTTGCAAGGATTGCATTTCACTTTATATTCTACGTGGCTAATTTACCTGTTAGCTTTGTCTACTTATGCCCAGCTTTTGCTGGGTTTTTTTATGGTTTTAATGGTTTAAAAAACAATATGTTGAAATATATATTCCAAAAAATGGTGTCGCTAAGATGTTAAAAGAAGTATTGAAAGAAAATAGCGCAATAAAGTGCAGACTTTATTGTCAAATATTGATAGGTTGCATTATTGTTTTGTGATCTAAGCGACACTAAAAATCCACTTTAATGTAACATTTGTTACCTAGCGCCCAAAAATATAATTTCCAAATAATTATAAATTGAAATGAACGTTTTATTTGGTATATTTCTTACTATCCAAATAGTGGATTTAAAGTATCAAGGAGCATTTGAATGTTCAACATAGCACTATTCGGCGCAGGACGTATCGGACAGGTTCATGCTGTTAATATTGCCGGCCATAAAGAAACCGCACTTTATTCTGTTATCGATCCCTATCAACCCAATGCGGTTGCCTTGGCTGAAAAATACCAAGCAAAAGTGCAAACCACAGAAGAAGCAATGCAAGACCCGAATGTTCATGGTGTGCTGATTGCCTCTGCGACAGATACTCACGCTGATTTAATCGAACTTGCAGCGAAACACAAGAAAGTGATTTTCTGTGAAAAACCCGTTCACCTTGACCTTGAGCGTGTTAGACAGTGCTTAAAAAGCGTTAAAGAACATAATGTGCCATTGTTTATTGGCTTTAACCGCCGTTATGACCCACAATTTCGCCACCTGAAAAATTTATTCCAACAAGGCGCAATTGGTAAAGCCGAATCCTTAATTATTACTTCTCGTGATCCGTCTCCTCCACCAGCAGAATACGTTAAAGTGTCTGGCGGCATGTTCAGAGACATGACAATTCATGACTTTGATATGGCGCGCTTTATGATAGGCGAAGAGCCATGTTCAGTATTTGCTCAAGGCAGCAATGTGGTTGATCCTGCCATTGGTCAAGCTGGTGATATTGATACTGCATTTATTATTCTAAAATTCCCATCGGGTGCAATGGCTACGATTTCTAATAGTCGTCGTTCAGGTTACGGCTATGATCAGCGTATTGAATTACACGGTGAAAAAGGTCTACTCACTGCGGGGAATATTAAAGAAAACAGTGTGTCATTGTTAAGCGAAGCAGGGGCTTTATCGGCGAAACCAGAGTATTTCTTCTTACAACGTTATCATGAAGCTTATAAAGCCGAGTGGGAACACTTTGTGGATATTTTAGCCGGTCGCGCCACATCAGAAACGACAGGAACAGATGGTGAGTTAGCGCTGTATTTGGCGGATAAAGCACTTGAGTCATTAAAATCAGGTAAAGAAATTAAGTTGTAGCTTGTCTTTTTGACGATGTTTTAAATTCGATGACCAATCTGCGGGCGAAAAACTATTTTCGTCCGCCAATACAATGCCAAATATATTTAAATATTTTTCTAATAAATTAAATATAAAAAAATAGTGGACTTTGTTCTTAATTAAAAAACGCTACAGACTTTTTATATTCCGATATAGATTGAGGACTTTTTACAATCTTATTTTTTGTTCCTTTTGTTAACTTGTTGTATTCATTGTATTTAATTGAACTCCCTCTAATGGAGAGATTTAAAAACATAATGGAAGTTAATCAAATAGCGATTCAATTCAGCGTGTTAAAAAGTGTTTTCATTATTTAATCCTTAAATTAACGCATTGACTTAAATACTGAAAAGGCATTTTTTGACTGACATAATGATTCAAATAATAAGGTAATAATATGTCATTAATAATGAATCTCAACCAACAACAACGAAAAAGGTTGCACCAAATTACATTGGTAGCCACCTTTGGCGGATTGCTTTTCGGGTATGACACCGGTGTCATCAATGGCGCATTTTCATCATTAAAAGAAAATATGGGGCTCACGCCAACGACAGAAGGTTTAGTGATGAGTGTTCTGTTAGTTGGCGCCGCGCTCGGTAGTGTATGTGGCGGGCGTATTGCTGACTATGTGGGGCGACGGACTTACTTACTGTACCTGTCTTTTTTATTCTTATTTGGTGCTTTTTTATCCGCTGCTGCGCCGAATATTGAAGTCCTATTAGTTGCTAGGTTTATTCTAGGGTTCGCTGTCGGTGGGGCTTCCGTGACTGCACCTACCTTTATCTCTGAAGTCGCACCGACAGAGATGCGGGGTAAATTAACAGGGCTAAATGAAGTCGCGATTGTTATCGGTCAATTAGCGGCGTTTGCAATTAACGCTATTATCGGTTCTATCTGGGGGCATTTACCTGACGTTTGGCGTTATATGTTGCTTGTTCAGGCTGTTCCTGCTTTGTGCTTATTATTTGGTATGTGGAGAGCGCCAGAAAGCCCACGTTGGTTAATGAGCAAAAATCGCCGTGAAGAAGCACTGGCTATTTTAAAGCAAATTCGTCCTGAAAAACGTGCATTGCAAGAGTTCGACGATATTGTCACATTGTTGGATGTTGAATCCGCAGAAGCCAAGAAAAATCCCGATGCCTATAAACGAAATCTAGCACTTATCTTCAATACCCCGTGGATTTTTAAATTGGTTCTCATTGGCATGGTGTGGGCAGCATTGCAGCAAACCACGGGTGTGAACGTCATTATGTACTACGGTACAGAAATTTTAAAAACAGCCGGTTTTTCTGAGCAAACATCGTTAGTTTTCAACGTACTTAATGGGGTGTTCTCCGTAGGTGGTATGGTTATTGGTGTACTGTTTTTAGTCGACCGCTTTAAAAGAAAAACGTTAATTGTCGGTGGTTTTGCACTGATGGCCTCATTACACTTATTAATCGCGGCGACGGATTACTTCTTAACAGGAGATGTGAAAGCCACGTTAATTTGGTTATTAGGTGCCGTGTTTGTAGGCGTGATGCAAGGAACGATGGGGTTCCTTACGTGGGTTGTATTGGCTGAGCTATTCCCTCTGAAAATTCGAGGCTTATCCATGGGGATCTCGGTTTTCTTTATGTGGATCATGAATGCGATTGTTAGCTATTTATTCCCAGTGTTGCAGGCAGAGCTAGGATTAGGTCCAGTGTTCTTGATTTTCGCTGTAATAAACTATCTCGCTATTGTTTTTGTCGTGAAGTTATTGCCTGAAACATCAAACAAATCTTTGGAACAGCTGGAAGAAGAGTTGTCGTCAATGTAATTACTGTGCATTCACAAGGTGAATGCACTCAATGAATTTACAAGAGGGTGGAATATGATTGAACAACTGACCACACAAAGTCTGCATTTAGGTTGCCAAGCGAGAAATAAAGCCGAAGTCTTGCAGATGGTTGGCGCTGAATTCAAACGTAAGGGCTATGTTGACAGGGATTGCGTCCACTTTTTAGCTGAACGAGAACAGCAAATCTCAACTTTTTTAGGAAATGGCATTACATTACCGCACTTGCCTAAATCAGCAAATGATATCATTTTGCACAGCGGTGTTGAGATTTTCCAATTTCCGGATGGCGTAATATGGGACAGAACCAATGTGATGTTTATTGCGATTGGTGTGATTGCAAAATCAAGAGAACATATTGATGTACTCAGAGAAATTGCCTTGATTTTTAGTGATGAATTTATTGCCAATGCGCTGTCGCTAACATCAAGTAAAGAAGAGTTTTTAAGTATTCTTCATCGTTAATATTTTCGTTGGGAAGCGGATAATTGTACGCTTCCCATTTCCTCTTATTTATCCTTTTTTATTCCATTTCATTTCACTAATTTCAAATTCGTTTCATTTTTTATGCCTGAAATCTCCGTTTTATAAGTTATTTTATTATTTTAATCTCTTTTAAATTATGTGATTACAGAAAAATTCATACCAGATCACATAATGAAATTAATATTTCTGATTGTGTTGTAAATGAAACAAATATTCCGTATAACGGTATTGTCAAATCAAAAGTATTCAATAAAAGCATTCGGATAGCCATTGCGCCAGACAGAATGTGCGAGGGAGAGAACAAATGAAAGAAATCCGTATTGGTATGATTGGAACTGGCTACATAGGGCGTGCTCATGCGATTGCTTATGCACAAGCATCAACGGTTTTTCCACTAAAAGGAAAACTCGTGCGTGAAATGATTGCGGAAGTGACCCCCGAGTTAGCACAAACCCGCGCACAGGAAATGGGCTTTAACCGTTCAACGGATGATTGGCGCAAATTGGTCGCCGATCCAAATATTGATGTGGTGGATATTTGTTCTCCTAATTTTTTACACAAAGAAATGGCAATGGAAGCGATCAAACATGGCAAACATGTTTATTGTGAAAAGCCATTAGCCCTCAATTCTCATGATGCAAAAGAGATGGTTGCTGCCGCAGAAAAAGCGGGGGTAAAAACCTTGGTTGGGTTTAATTATATGAAAAACCCTACCGCTCAGTTAGCGAAGGAAATCATCACCAATGGTGAAATCGGGGATGTGATCCACTTCTATGGTACCCATAACGAAGACTATATGGCAGATCCCAAAGCACCAATCCATTGGCACTGTTTTAAAGAAAAAGCGGGATTAGGAGCGTTGGGGGATCTTTGTGCACATATTATCAATATGGCGCAATACTTGGTTGGCGATATTGAAACGGTTTGTGGCGATATGGAGATTGTCATCAAAGAACGCCCGGAGAAAGCAGGCTCTTCAGTGATGGTGGCGGTAGAAAATGAAGATCAGGCACATGCGATGGTGCGTTTTGCTGGTGGTGCAATGGGGGTGATTGAGACTTCCCGCATCGCCTCGGGTCGTAAAATGGGACTAACCTATGTGGTTACAGGTACAAAAGGCACCTTGTCATTTACCCAAGAGCGCATGGCGGAATTGAAACTGTATCGTCACGATGAGCCATCGAACCGCCAAGGATTCAAAACAATCTTAGTTGGACCTGAACATCCAGACTATGCACCATTTTGTGGTGGTGCGGGTCATGGTATTGGTTTTAACGATCAAAAAACAGTCGAAGTACGCGATTTAATTGATGGTATTGCGACAGATAAACCCATATGGCCAGATTTTGAAGAGGGCTGGAAAGTGTCGCGTATTTTAGATGCTATTGCATGTTCTTACGAAGAACAGCGTTGGGTCAAAGTAAAAGAAATCAATTAATTCTGTTGCAGTTAAGGGGTGATTAATGGATAGGCAGAAGAAGTTAGATGTTATCTGTATGGGCCGTATTGCCGTTGACCTATACGGACAACAGATAGGTTCTCGTTTAGAGGATATGAGTACGTTTGCCAAATATTTGGGGGGCTCATCAGGTAATGTTGCATTCGGCACAGCTATACAAGGGTTGAAATCATCAATGCTAGCTCGTGTGGGGGATGAACACATGGGGCGCTTTTTACGCGAGGAGTTACAACGCGTAGGATGCGACACTAGCCATCTGATCACAGATAAAGACAGATTAACCGCGTTAGTGATTTTAGGCATCAAAGACCAAGATACCTTTCCACTGATTTTCTACCGTGATAATTGCGCAGATATGGCCATCACACCGGATGATTTTAGTGAAGAATATATCGCGTCCTCCCGTTGCTTAGCGATTACAGGCACGCATTTATCGAACCCGAAAACCCGTGCTGCGGTGTTGAAAGCACTGGAATATGCAAAACGGAATAATGTTAAAACTGCAATTGATATCGATTATCGTCCCGTATTGTGGGGGTTAACCTCTTTAGGTGATGGTGAAACACGTTTTATTGCCTCAGACACGGTTACGCAGCAACTGCAAGAAGTGTTAGGGATGTTTGACCTGATTGTTGGAACCGAAGAAGAGTTCCATATTGCAGGGGGAACAACTGACACCGTCCAAGCATTGAAAAATATTCGCCAACTAACAGATGCTGAATTGGTGTGTAAACGTGGTTCATTAGGGTGTTCAGTATTCAGTGGCGCAATCCCAGAAACCTTAGATGAAGGCATAACCGTACAGGGTGTTCGAGTTGATGTACTTAACGTGCTAGGTGCGGGCGATGCGTTCATGTCTGGCTTGTTGAGAGGCTACCTAAACGGAGACGGTTGGGAAAAAGCCTGTGCCTATGCGAATGCATGTGGTGCACTGGTGGTTTCACGTCATGGTTGTGCGCCTGCGATGCCAACAAAAGTCGAGTTAGATAACTACCTTGAGCGCGCAGCGGCTGTACCACGCCCTGATCTTGACCCAGTCTTGAACCATCTGCACCGTGTCACAACGCGTAGTACACAATGGAATGAACTTTGCGTGATGGCATTTGACCATCGCATTCAGTTTGTGGATATGGCACGCACCGCTGGGGTGGATATTGCTTGTATTCCATACCTGAAAAAACTGATTTTCCGAGCCAGTCTTGAAGTGTCACAAGAAGCGAATTTACAAGGTAAAGCGGGTTTATTATGTGACAGTACTTTTGGGCAAGATGTGCTAAATGATGTGACGGGGCGTGGCTGGTGGATTGGGCGTCCAATTGAATTACCTGCTTCAAGACCATTGTGCTTAGAACACGGCAATATTGGCTCCCAACTGGTGAGCTGGCCGAAAGAGCATATTGTGAAATGCTTGGTGTTCTTCCACCCAGAAGATAATCATCCGCTACGTTTAGAGCAAGAAAAAACCGTTCAAGAAGTGTATAGCGCATGCTGCCAATCGGGTCATGAGTTATTGCTTGAAGTGATTCTACCTGCGGACATGGAGCGTAATGATGAACTGTACTTACGTGCTATTAAACGCTTCTATAACTTAGGTATTAAACCTGATTGGTGGAAATTACCCCCGCTAAAAGCGGAAAATTGGGATGCAGTGGACGCCTTAATTCAAGAGCGTGACCCATATTGCCGTGGCGTGGTGTTATTAGGGTTAGATGCCCCGCAAGATGAGCTGCAAGCAGGCTTTAATGCCGCAGCAGGAAAATCAATCGTTAAAGGATTCGCAGTGGGTCGTACTTTATTTGGTAAACCATCATTAGAATGGATGAAAGGTGAGCTGAATGATGACGAGCTGGTGCAGAAAATTAAAACAAACTATTTAAACCTGATAGCCCTATGGCGTCAGCGTAAACAATAATCCCTTTTACCTACACAGGAGCTTCATCATGGCAATCCAACTTGGTATCAACCCTTTGACATGGACCAATGATGATTTACCCACACTGGGGGCGGAAACGCCACTGGAAACTTGTTTGACGGAAGGTCGTCAGGCGGGGTTTGCAGGCTTTGAATTGGGCAACAAATTCCCACGTAAAGCCGACGTTTTAGGGCCAATTTTAAAACAGCACGATTTACAATTAGTATCTGGCTGGTACTCGGGGGAGCTCTTAACCCGCAGTGTGGAAGAAGAAATTGCAGCCGTACAAGAGCACCTAGCATTACTGCGTGATCTTGGTGCAAAGGTTATGGTGTTTGCTGAAGTAACCCATTGTATTCATGGGGATCAAAATAAACCCGTGCATATGCGCCCACTTTTCCCAGCAGATAAATGGGAAGAGTATGGTAAAAAGCTGACAGAGTTTGCGAAATATACGTTATCTCAAGGGGTTAAAATTGCCTATCACCACCATATGGGAACGGTAATTGAATCTGCTGAAGATGTAGATAACTTAATGAAACATACTGGGGACGAAGTGGGTTTACTCCTCGATACAGGTCATTTAACGTTTGCAGGGGCAGATCCTGTTGAAGTGGCAAAACGCTGGGCAAAACGTATTAACCATGTGCATTGCAAAGACGTGCGTGCTGATGTGCTTAAAGATGTGAAAAACCGCAAAACAAGCTTCTTAGATGCTGTGTTGGCGGGGGTTTTTACCGTACCAGGTGATGGCTGTGTTAATTACCCAGAAGTCTTCAAGGTATTGAAGAATAGCCAGTATGAAAATGGTTGGTTAGTTGTGGAAGCAGAGCAAGACCCTGCGATTGCACATCCATTGACTTATGCCACCTTGGGGTTCAATAACTTGCATAAATTCGCTAAGGATGCAGGGCTGATCTAAGCGTTAGTTATATTTTAGTTTGTGGGGTTTTGGCTGCGTTTGCCTACCTAGGGGCTGTATATTTTTGCTGCTGAATTTACCGCTAAAAAAGGGCGAAAAACAATCCACAGGATGGATATGTCAATCAAGGGACGATTATGTGAATGAAGTTTGATGCTTAAAATGTAGCCCTACGGGGCCGATTAAAGCAGGTTTCACTTATTTGATGCGACGTTGAGAGGTGCTTGTCGAATTCACTCGGCAGCGAACCTCTCCCCTTACCTAAAATGGCGTTAATTCGAATAAAAATGGTCATTAACGATAAGCAGCCTCTAGCCACAAACTGATTTAATTGATGAAACAGTTAGTGTCTGAAAAGAATTATCTAACTAGAACCTAAAAAGTGTCAGAGGAAAGTTATGTCAAAACTACTGTCGAAATACCATGCTCCAGATGCACATAAGCGTACTCAGCATATTACACCGCAGATTGCTAACTGGGGATATGTACACTTTGATGTATACGAATTGAAGCAAGGTGAATCCATTTCGTTACCTGCGTCTGAAAACGAAATGTGTTTAGTACTAGTGGCTGGTAAGGCGACAATCAGTACACCAAATCAAAAGTTTGAAAATATTGGTGATCGCATGGATCCGTTTGAACGGAAAAAACCGTATGCGGTATATGTGACGGCACAAGAGTTTGCTGAAGTTAAAGCTGAAACTGCATTGGAACTTGCCGTTTGCAGTGCGAAAGGAAAAGGGACTTATCCAACCCGTCTAATTGGTCCTGATGATATTGGCGCAGAGCAACGAGGTCATGGTTATAATAAACGTTATGTGCACAATATTTTGCCAGATGATAAAGCCGCGGATAGCTTATTAGTTGTCGAAGTGTTTACGGACGAAGGCTGCACCAGCTCATACCCTAGCCATAAACATGACACCGATAATGAACCCAATGAAACCTATTTAGAAGAAACCTATTATCACCGTTTGAATCCACCACAAGGTTTCTGCATGCAACGTGTTTACACTGACGACCGTGAATTAGATGAGTGTATGGCAGTGTATAACAAAGATGTGGTTATGGTGCCAAAAGGGTATCACCCAATGGCAACTGTGGCAGGCTACGATAACTACTATTTAAATGTGATGGCAGGGCCGACACGTAAGTGGTTATTTACATGGGAAAAAGACCATAATTGGGTCAATAGCGATGTGTATACCGCCAAACACAAAGGGCAGTAAGTTGTTACCTGCAATCGTGAATAAAGTGAAATAAAGTTGTAAGCACCAAATCTGTTATCTATTTTGCCGGTAAAATTTTTTACCGGCTTTTTTCTGATTAATTAATAGGCTGCCGTAAATTGTTGGCGAATAAACTGAGCATTATTCACTTCATCAAGGAGAGCAACGGCAAAATCTTCAACTGAAATTTTCGCTGGTACGTTGCCATTCATTAACAATTCAGTGCCTCCCAAACGGAAGGTTTCTGTGCGTTCACCGGGTTCAAGCATGGCAGCGGGGGAAACATAGGTCCAATCAAGGGTATCTATAGTTTGTAACTGATTTTTGAATTCACGCATCGCTTGTGCACCCGGTTTAATTTCAGCGGGGAAATCAGGGGAATCAATTAAATCCATATTAGGCGCGATTTTTAAACTACCTGCACCACCCACAACAATAAAACGTTTCACCATGGCTTTTTGTACCGCTTGTAAAATAGCATGGTTTCCTGTGACAGTATCTTGGTATAAATTCGGGTTTTTCCAGCCACCATTGAATGCACTAATCACCACGTCTTGGCCTTTAAGGCGAGAGGTTAGCCAAGCAACATCCGTAACATCTCCAGATTCTGTTATCAAATGAGCGTGTTGTGGCAAAGTGTTACTGTGGCGAGAAATGGCGGTAACTTGATGCTGGCGGCGCAGCGCTTCAGCAACTAATGCTTTTCCCACAAATCCTGTTGCACCAATGATCGATATTTTCATACGTCACCCCTAGTGTTGTTTGATTATGTAAATATCATCTTATTAAAGTATAGGGTAGATTTATCTTCTACGGAATGTACTTAGTGCATTTTTTTGATTTTGCGTGTGACCGGTTAACTTGCGAGGAATATGAACAATCAGAAAATGCCGTTACCCTAGGGGCTGTTTATCTTTGCTACTGATTTCTACAGCCCAAAAAAGCTCAAAAAAACAATTCCCAAAATGGCAAAGTGGATCCGGCGTACTGACTGACGACGATTTGAATCAACTATTGTCCTTAAACGCTGCCCTACGGGTTCGATTAACGCACGTTTCACTCATTTAATGGTGCGTTGAGAGGCTTTTGCCGAGTTCACAAGGCGCAGAACCTCTCGCCTTGCCTAAAATGGCTATAATTCGAATAAAAATTGACCATCAAAGGTCAACAGCCCCCTAGTAAAGCCTATTGCTGTGGGGTATTAACTTTTTCGCCAGTTTGCTGAGTTGGGGTTCCTTCTCGGAATAATTTTAAAATAATACTTGTTATGATAGCAATTGCGCCGCCTAACGCAGTTTCCAGTACGCGGTCAAATAGCAATTCATAGGTTGGGTGCCGCCAATAAACCACTTGCTCAAGCACAGATAATATCAAACTGGTGACAACAAATGTCATAAAGGTATAACTGTGGTGAAAACTCATTGGCATTAAAAAAGCAAAAACAACCATTGCAATTAAACCAATATACGGCATCAATGGCGTATTAAATAAAAAAAACAGTAACAAAACAGAAATTAGACTACCTAAGACCCTTTGCAAAGTAATTTTGATGATACTTTCTGACTTGGGATGTAAGACAAACACAAAGGTCAGCAGCGTCCAATAAAAGTGCCCAAGGTCGATAAAACGTGGAATAGCCAAAGCGAGTAGCAACCCAAGTGCATAGGTCATTGATCGAGGAATAATGTTTTTACGCAGGGTAAATAAATTTCGTTCAACTAAGGCGCTGGTGATCACACTGTGGCGTGTCATTTTATGGCTAAGTACATAATAGGTAATGAGTGTTACACCACTACCAATAATAAAGCCCAGTGCCAAACTTTTGGAGATATCCGGCAAAATAGTGCCGATTGTCGACATGATGATCATAAATTTCATGGTTAGATCCATAGCAGGATCAGTGCCGTACAATTGGTAATAAATAAACGAGAAGATAGCGAGGTAAAGATAAAATGCGGTACCAAGGCGTAGAGTATCACCAATAAAAATTGACACTAAAATCATCAATAAACAAAACGTGGTATAGGCGTAGTTTTTATATTCTTTGGCTGCATTAAACAAATTAAAGGAATACAAGGTTGAGAAGGCTGCCCACATGGCTGCTTGAGCATCTAAAATCGTAAAAGCGGTCACTGCGCTAAAAAACATGCAACTGGTAAAAATAATTCCATCGTGTATAGCCGGAAACGCTCTCATAATACGACGCTCATAAAATGATATTTAACTTATTAATTATTAAGGTAATTAGATAATAAGCACCTTGGGATTTCAAGGGGAAATGGCGATTTTACCAGATTGGGAATAAATGTTATGACTCAAGCAAAGTCGAGGTAACTTCTGTTTTTATATGACAAAAAAGGCATAATAGGCAAAGAGCAGTCGTCACAATCATTAAGGTAAAACAATGCAAATAATCAATCCTCATGATTTTGTTTGGGTCGGTAATAATGAAGATGTCGAGGTAGGATCGCTTCCACAATGGGTGGAGGCCCAGTGGAATTGTAAGTTACCATTGACGGTATACCGAGATAAAGCAGAAGACGCAAACATTACAGTCGCAATACGGGGTATCAAGCCCCATCAACGTGTTACGACACAAATTAAAAAATCAGCGATCACCCATATCATGAACGTAGAATCATTGGTTGCTGATTCCGTTGAATTGCAACGGTCGATGTTTATTGCATTGCCGCCTGTGCAGGTCTTATGGTTAATCTCACAAACAAAATGGCCGTGGAAATGGGGAGTAACAGGCAGTTGTGCTTATACATTGGCGACTGATATTCAAAGTATGTTATCTGATTGCGATCTTGATGTGGTACTACGCTGTCCAACGCGCCACCAAAAAGAAGATTTTGCTGAATTTGCGATTAAAGCCAATACGCCTTATTGCCCTATCGATATTCATGTGGAAACCCCCAAAGGTGGCTTTTCTTTAGCGGAATGGTTTAAAAATGAGCAAGTGACATTGCATACCCCGCAAGGGGATGTGATGACGGCAGATCCTTGGGATGAAAGCCTATAAATTGTATTTGTCGTAAAAATGCACGTAATACGTTTGTTTGTTAAGCAAATCGTTTAATTATTAATTTTGATGTTCGTGCAGGTGATTTTTTACCGAACGATAATCGGCTAAAAATGGCGCAGCGGAGCAATTCCCTGCGCTATTTTGTTAGTGATCAATATGCGGTTCTTGAATACCGGCTTGTCGCCATTCTTGCATGGCTGGCAAACTTAGCATACGGGCAACCCATTGCTGTGCCGCTGTATTAACCGGCAACTGGTAACTGTGAATGCGAAACGCAACAGGTGCATAAAACGCATCCACTGCTGTAAATTCACCTCCTGCAAGCCACGGCCCCCCAAATTTTTTTAGTCCTTCTTGCCATAATTGTGAAATGCGATCGAGGTCTGCTTGTAACTCACGGGATATCTCTTTTAATGGCACATTACGAGAAATATCCATTGGGCATTGTTGGCGCAGTGTGGTGAAGCCTGAATGCATTTCGGCGCTGGCACTGCGCGCCCATGCTCTTGCAACACGGTCGGTTGGCCATGCTTGCGGGTGATCTTCTGCGATATATTCACAAATCGCTAAGGAGTCCCAAACCGTCAGATTTCCATCGACTAAGCAAGGGACTAAACCACTTGGCGAAAAACGACGAAATTTGTCATGGCTACTTTTGCCACTTTCAAAAAAACAGATATTTTCGTTAAAAGGAATTTGCAACGCTTTTAACAAAACCCAAGGGCGCAATGACCAAGAAGAGTAATTTTTGTTCGCTATCCAAAGAGTATACATAGGCAAACCTGCAAATAAAGAAGGGAGGATACCAATGTAAAAGGAATAGAATGGTTCTACAAATATTTTTTATCCTTAAAAAGAATATAACGGATAAGCATAAGATAGAAATAATGGCATTATTAAAAATAAGATATCACGGTGATTTACAAAACTGGAAAAAACTTTATTTAAATTTTATGATCCCATATAGACAAAATGAAATAACAAACTATTTTTTATAATGGTGATCGTATTTGAATATCTTCAACAAAATATTTGTTTAACTTTGGGATAGGAATAAAATTAATTTCACCTTATGATTATTATGGCTTAGTTAATTAAATATCACCTTCATCTTTAACTGGTTTTTTATCATGCAATGGAAAAATAATACAACCCGTTATGGGCACTTAACTCTGCTCATTCACTGGTTAGTCGCGATTGTCGTATATGGAATGTTCGCCTTAGGTTTATGGATGGTGACACTGGGCTATTATGATAGTTGGTACCATCAAGCACCGGAGATCCATAAAAGTATAGGAATACTATTATTTATTGTTATGGCATTTCGTGTAATTTGGCGTTTTATTTCACCGCCACCAAAGCCATTACCAACCTATAGCAAATTAACTAAAGTCAGCTCTATAACTGTTCAAATTCTGATATATATTATTTTATTCAGTATATTGATTAGCGGTTATTTAATTTCAACCGCTGATGGTCAGCCAATCAGTGTATTTGGTTGGTTTGATGTCCCAGCTTTATTTACAGGTGCTGCAACACAAGCGGATACCGCGGGTGAAATTCACTTGTACCTCGCTTGGGCAGTCGTTCTATTGTCAGTTCTACATGCGGCTGCCGCATTGAAACATCACTTTTTTGATCGTGATATTACATTAAAAAGAATGTTGGGTTTTAACCCCGATAAGTAACGTGGAGATAATTATGTTGAAGAAAACGGTTCTTGGTCTGGCTTCTGGCGCACTATTTTTAACAGCAGGTTCTGCGCTTGCGCAAACGTACCAATTTGATAAGCAAGGCCAACACGCTTTCATCGAATTTCGTATTCAGCATTTAGGTTATAGCTGGGTATACGGTAGCTTTAAAGATTTTGATGGTACCTTTACTTATGATGCAAAAGACCCATCAAAAGACAAAGTTGAAGTTACTATCAAAACGGGTAGCGTAGACACTAACCATGCAGAGCGTGATAAACACTTGCGTAGTGCAGACTTTTTAAATGCGTCTAAATTCCCAGAAGCGAAATTCGTTTCAACGGAAGTGAAAAAAGAGGGCGAAACTTATAAAATTACGGGTGATTTCACCTTAAATGGTGTCACAAAACCTATCACATTAGATGCAAAATTAATGGGTGAGGGTAAAGATCCATGGGGTGGATACCGTGCAGGTTTTGAAGCACAAGGTAATATCAAACTGAAAGATTTTAATATTAAGTCTGATTTAGGCCCTAAATCTCAAGAAGCTCAACTGTTGATTTCAGTTGAAGGTGTTCAAACAAAATAATTTGATTTTCCCCCTCTGGTAAATACACCTGAGGGGGATTTTGTGTGTCAATCCTTTCGTTTTTCTCTTGTAATTTCCCTTATTCCTATAGCTAGCCTTCATTGATACAGGCTAAAATAGCCACTATCACTTTTTTCAGGTTAATTCAGGACGTTATCTTAATGCACACTATAATTACCTAAATGACATAGTGTCATCAGGGGGTTAAGCATTTGGTAAGAAAACCTAATACCATGAAAACGCGAGTAGTTATTGGTTTGATTAAGAAAAGGCAGGGCGACTTTGAATACAAATAGTTCACGTAAAACCGCATTGATTGTTAGCATTATATTTATTGCATTTGCCGTCGGTTTTTACTGGTTAAGCAAAGATAATAATGTGTTATCTACGGATAACAATACCGCTATCCACTCAGAAGCGTTGGCGCAAGCTGAAAAAGAGCTGCCAATTATTGCGACAGTGAAAAAAATCAGCCCTGAAACCTACCAAAGTTTTGAGCATCTGATCACACAGTATTATCCTGAAAATGAAGATATTCGTCGCCAATTATTTGACCAAATCGTCGGCAGTGTAATGAAACTCGTTGTTGAGCGGATGGAATATGTGTCTGATGATGCAGTGATAAATTTTACCGCCAAAGTAAATGATTACCTTAAAGTTTTATTGGAAGAAGATCCAACAGGAAAGACCTGTTTTTATTCGCTGTTTCCTCATTTAAGAGAAACGGCAGAGATCATTCCACCGAAGAAAAGCCAAGCGGTTTTATTAAAACAAATCCAAGCAACCAATGAATTATTAATTTCCAGTGAGGCGGGTAAAACTCAAGCTTTAATGCCACCAACCGAATACGCGGAAATATTGGGTCAATTAGCATCTGGACTAAGCACTAAATATGGCGCCGACGCGGCTATTCTTGGGAATTTAAAAGCAGGTCAAAAATCCCCTGCATTAGCTTGCCAGGTTTCTATTAGTTTTTACGATGAAATCCTTGCGATCCCTGATAATGGCAAAAAAGCGGCATTATTACGTTCTTTATTTTCATCGGTGAATAATTAGTTTTTGGCTAAACAATAGCATCTCGTCATGAGATGCTATTACGTATGATCAATTATTACATTTCTTTTGTTCACATCTTCTGCCATTTTTTATACTTTATCTACGCACATCTTAGCATTTGCATTTATGTAGTATGCTTATTATATCAATATGTTAGTTTTAACCTTTTTTGGAGGTGGCATGAAGTTTGTTCAAAAAAGTATCGTGGCGCTCATCACCTTAACAACACTTTCTTTACCAGCAGTAGTTAGCCAAGCTTGCACCCGTGTTGTCTATTTAGGGGAAAATGAGCAAATCATGACTGGGCGAACCATGGACTGGAAATATGATATTGGCACCAACCTTTGGATTTTCCCCCGTGGGATGTCTCGTGATGGTGTCGCAGGGCCAAATTCTGTGAAATGGACATCAAAATACGGCAGCGTAATTGCATCTGGGTACGATATTTCAACCACCGATGGTGTTAACGAAAAAGGATTGGTGGCCAACTTATTATGGTTAGCGGAGTCTAAATATCCACAACTTAATGATAAACAAGCGGCACTATCGATTTCATTATGGGCGCAATATGTTTTAGATAATTATGCGACAGTTGCTGAAGCGGTTGCCGATTTGGAAAAAAATCCATTGCTAGTGGTCACGGATAATGTCCCCGGTCAAAACCGTTTAGCCACATTGCATTTATCCATTTCAGATGCCAGCGGTGATAGTGCGATTATTGAATATATTGATGGTAAGCAAGTTATTCATCACAGTCGCCAATATCAAGTAATGACTAACTCACCAATCTATGAAAAACAACTGGCGATGCAAGAATATTGGCAAGGTATTGGTGGTACTGTGATGCTACCGGGTACTAACCGTTCTGCGGATAGGTTTGCTCGTGCGCAATTTTACGTTAATGCAATTCCGCAAAATACCACGGCAAATAAAGCGGTTGCGAGTGTATTTAGCGTGATCCGTAACGTCTCTGTACCTTACGGTTTAAGTTCTGAATCTTCCCCTGAAATTTCGTCAACCCGTTGGCGTACATTGGTGGATCACAAACGCCAATTATATTTTTTTGAATCTGCGCTGACGCCAAATATCTTCTGGACCGATTTAGCCAAAATCGATTTCTCAGCTGAGACAGGAAAAGTGAAAAAGTTGGAGCTAGGTGAAGAACAAAGTCATATCTATTCAGGGGACGCTACCAATAATTATGTGGTGACAAAACCGTTTGAATTTTTAGGGCTTAGTGCAAAACAATTAGGCTATTAGTCATCAATCTTGGTATATCAACCTTCAGTCATTACGTAGGTTGATATACATCAAGAGCTCAGTAATTTATTGATGAATACTTTGCAGATAATAAATTAACAGTATAAGATGTATTTTAAATGCAACTTATTGGTGATGATATGAACGAGCTAGTGTGTTACAAAACCATGCCGGTCTGGGATAAGGCATCTCTTCCCTTAATGTTCCAAGAACGTCATAACACAAAAGAAGAGACTTATGCACAATTGAAAGTGCTACAAGGCACTTTAGATTTTATCATTTTTAATGATGATGGCAGCGAGCAATGTTTTACGTTTGATATTGAAAACCAACCGCCGATAATCGAGCCGCAAGTTTGGCACCGAATTTCTGCGTGTAGTGATGATATGCAATGCCAGCTTTCGTTTATGTGCAAACCTGAACTGCAATTTTATAAACAACACGGTTTGACCACCCCTCACTCTGAAATACGTTATCTGTGTGAAAACCACCTTTGTACACCGTGTAAGACGCTGGATTTGGGGTCAGGACGCGGGCGTAATAGTTTCTACCTTGCATTACAAGGCTATGATGTCACTGCTGTAGATATTAACCCTCAGCATATTCAGGCGATTGATTTTGTAAAACAACAAGCGGGTATCGACAATATCACCACTGCGGTCTATGACATTAATAGCCATCAAATCCAAGGTGATTACGATTTAATTATTTCTACCGTTGTTCTGATGTTTTTACAGCGGGAAAAAATTACCGATGTGGTCAAAAATATGCAGGAGCACACGCTTTCTGGTGGAATAAATGTGATTGTTTGTGCGGTTGAAACACCGGATGCGCCATTGGATTTCGTGCCATTTAACTGTTTCTTAAAACCAGGTGAACTAGAAGGCTATTACCAAGATTGGGAAATATTAAAATACAACGAAAACCCAGGTCATTTACATCGTACAGATGCACAAGGTAATCGTATTAAATTAAATTTTGCCACCTTGATTGCTAAAAAGAAATAAGCAATGATTGGCAGAAAAAGGGGCGTTCATTAGCCCCTTTTTAAATGAAACATTAAGCTTCAGCGGTTTTTTGTTTATCGCTGCGAGCTAAGGTTCTTTCTAATAAAACGGCATATAACGGCCGACCGCCTAAGAATTGCGCCATCATAGTGGCACCGATGCAAGTAATAATCATTGGTAGGATTAACTGGTAATTATTAGTCATTTCCAATACTAAGACAATCCCTGTTAGTGGCGCTCTCACCGTAGCTGCAAATAAAGCGCCCATACCTGCGATGGCAAAAGTGCCCACTTCGATTTGATATTCCGGGAAGATGGCTAATGCACTGTAACCAAAAATTCCACCAAATAGGGTACCTAACGCTAGTAAGGGGGAAAAAATACCACCAGGTGCCCCTGAACTAAAACTAATGGTTGAAGTGAGAAAACGGAGTGCAAAAAATAGTAATAGTAAGGTAATAGTAAAGCTGCCGGCGACCATCTGGTGGATCACGGCATAACCACCACCAACAATTTCAGGCATGTAAACACCAATTGCCCCACAAAGACCTCCAATTAAGCCGCCCATTAAGACGAAACGCGAAAGTTTGTTCTGGTAAAAACGTTGAAACTGGCTTTGTAGGAACAGCAAAAAGTGGTTAAAACAGATCCCGATAACGCCAAACAGCATCCCTAAAATAAGGTATAACCACAGGGTATTCATCGGAGCAGACGAAAATTGCCCAATATTTAATACCGCGGCTTCACCGTTGATTAAACGGTAGACAATTGTCGCAGTAACTACACCAATAAAAACGGCTTTAATGGAGATTAAGCTATATTTAAATTGCGGGCGCATCTCTTCGATAATAAATAAAATACCCGCAAGTGGTGCATTAAATGCGGTTGCTAAGCCTGCAGCGGCCCCTGAGGCAAGTAAAGTATGGCGAGATTCATTGTCTTTTAATCGAAAAAGGTCATAGAACATTTGGCTAATATTTGCCCCCAATTGTACCGTTGGCCCCTCTCGACCTAAAACCATTCCTGAACCCAATGTACCCAGGCCACCAATAAATTTTACGGGGATCACTCGCCACCAGCGAACCGGGCGTAAATCTTGTAATGCGCCTTCAATTTCGGGGATCCCAGATCCCCCTGATTCAGGGGAAAAGCGTTTTACAAGGTAATAACCTATCATCGCTAAAACAGCGGATACAAAAAACATGGCGATAACAACGAGCCATTTATGACTGACAACGTCACCGACAGATTGAATACGTGAATTGCTAACCCACGTCGTGCCCATTTCAAATAAAGAGCCAATTAACCCAACAAATGCGCCAATAATAGCGGATAGCAATAGGATCTTTAATGGCGTTTTATCTGAGCTTTTTATTCGTGTAAATAACCCTGCTTTTGAGGGGGATATCGATTTTGGGGATGAGTTAGCCTGTATCATCTTTATTGGACTCTCTAATTACGACCGAATAACAACTACTTATATTCAGTATACCAAGGCTTATCTCAAAACCAGCATAGGAAATGATTTTTTTCTTGGCTAAGGCTATGGCGGAACAAAAATAGCGTAAGAAAATGCAGACTCCATCTGCTTAGCATACTTAAATTAGCGTGAATAGTTCTCATTAACATCGGGTTTTAATCTAGATCAATAAACTGTGAAATAACTTCAGCGGCCTCTTTTTTATTCTAATAAAGGGCGTAATCTTAATGTTGTATTTTAAATGCAACTTAAGAGGCGAACAACATGTACTGTGTGCAATGTGAACAAACAATTAGAACTCCAGCTGGAAATGGCTGTGCATACGCGCAGGGTATGTGCGGTAAAACAGCTGAAACATCTGACCTGCAAGATTTATTAGTTGCTGTATTGCAAAGCTTATCTGCGAGTGCGGTTACGGCTCGCTCTTTAGGCATTATTGACCATGACATTGATAGCTTTGCACCCCGCGCATTTTTTTCCACATTAACTAACGTGAATTTCGATTCAGAGCGAATTATTGGTTATGCACGAGAAGCGATTTATTTGCGCGATAAACTAATCAAACATTGTCAATCGGTGAATAGTGCTGTGGAATTTAATCATCCACTGATTAATTTGCAATTAGAGGGCAGTGATATTCCGACACTGCAAGCACAAGCCGCAAAATTTGCCCTAGATATTGATAAAGTACAAGTGGGTGATGATATTCATGGTCTGCGCATGCTCTGCTTATATGGTTTAAAAGGGGCAGCGGCTTATATGGAACACGCCCATGTTTTAGGCCAATACGACAATGAAATTTATAGCCAGTATCATAAAATTATGGCTTGGCTTGGCACATTACCAGCAGATATGAATGAACTGCTTGATAATGCCATGGCAATTGGCTTGATGAATTTCAAAATCATGGAAATCTTAGATGCAGGGGAAACCGGCGAATTTGGCCATCCAACACCAACGGAAGTTAACGTTCGCCCAGTTGCGGGGAAATGCATTTTAATCTCGGGTCATGACCTGAAAGACTTAAAAATGCTGTTAGAGCAAACGGAAGGAACCGGTATCAACATCTATACTCACGGTGAAATGTTACCTGCCCATGGTTACCCTGAACTGAAAAAATACGCGCATCTAGTGGGGAATTACGGTAGTGGTTGGCAAAATCAGCAAGTGGAATTTGCTAAGTTCCCAGGTCCGGTATTGATGACCTCAAACTGTATTATTGATCCAGATGTCGGCGATTATAAAGATCGAATTTGGACTCGCAGTATTGTAGGTTGGCCGGGCGCAAAACACCTAGAAGGTGATGATTTTGCTGAAATGATCGCACAAGCACAATCATTAGCGGGTTTCCCATACACTGAAATTGAACACAAAATTACTGTTGGTTTTGGTCGTCAAACCTTATTAAGTGCCGCGGATGCGGTGATTGATTTAGTGTCACAGAAAAAATTACGTCATGTGTTCCTTGTTGGTGGATGTGACGGTAGCCGTGATGAAAGAAGTTATTACACTGATTTTGCTCGGGCAGTCCCCGAAGACTGCCTGATTTTAACACTGGCTTGTGGTAAATACCGTTTTAATAAATTGGATTTTGGCACACTTGAAGGCTTACCACGCTTACTTGATGTGGGTCAGTGCAACGATGCCTACTCAGCGATTATGCTTGCTGTCAATTTATCTGAAAAACTGGGCTGTGGTATCAATGAGTTACCATTAAGTTTAATTTTGTCTTGGTTTGAGCAAAAAGCTATCGTGATTTTATTAACTCTGCTGGCTCTTGGCGTAAAAAATATCTACACAGGGCCAAGTGCACCAGGTTTCTTAACTGAAAACTTACTCAATGTATTAAATGAGAAGTTTGGAATGCGCAGCATTACGACAGTTGAGCAAGATTTGGCTGAGATCTTACCAGCCTAATTAGCCAGATAATATAACAAGCCTTAAACCCAAAGTGGGGAAAAGCGTGGTTTTTCTCACTTTGTCAACAACCTCAAAGGGGCTGTAAGTCCCTTTAAAGGAGTTATGCGATGACAGTGCCAAGCAGTTTGTGTCCAAATAGAATGCAAATTCATTCGATAGTTCAAGAAACATCGGATGTTTGGACGATAAACTTAATCAATCACGATTTTTATATGTATTCGCCAGGTCAATACGCATTAGTGAGTATTAAAAATAGTGATGATGTTATGCGGGCTTACACTCTCTCATCATCACCCGGTCAAAGCCGTTATATTTCAATTACAGTTAGGCGATTAGAAGGCGGTGCGGGTTCTAACTGGTTAACTCGTGCAGTAAAACCTGGGGACTACCTTTGGTTATCTGAAGCGCAAGGTGAATTTACTTGTGCGAATATAAAAAGCCAACAATATCTAATGCTTGCAGCCGGCTGTGGTGTGACGCCGATTATGTCAATGACACGTTGGTTGATGGCGAATCAACCTGAAACACATGTAAAAGTGCTGTTTAATGTGCGAGACGACAAACAGGTGATTTTTGCGCAGGAGTGGCAACAACTCACCCGTACGTATCCGGAACGCTTACAATTATGCATTATGGCCGAAACACCGGATAATGGTGAGTTGGCTCAAGGTCGATTAACTGAAGAAAAACTGCAAACATTAGTCCCCGATATTGCTTCACGGGTGGTGATGACATGTGGCCCTGTTCCTTACATGAAAAATGCCCAACAATTTGCGGCTAATCTCGGCGTACCTGCCGAACATTTCTTTATGGAACGTTTTTCAACTGAACCTGAAGTGGTTGATAGCGAAGATGTGCTAACATTGAAAATTCGCCAACGTTTAACTGATTTTAAAGTACCGGTGGGAATTTCTTTATTATCTGCTTTAGAACAAAACAAACAGCCTGTTATTGCTGCATGCCGTGCAGGTGTTTGTGGAAGTTGTAAGACAAAAGTAATCGCGGGTAATTATACAACGACAAGCACTATGACATTAACTCCAGCAGAAATTGCTGAGGGATATGTTTTAGCTTGCAGTTGTCAATTACAAGGCGATACTGAAATCGCCTAATCAATAATTAGGAATAACATACAGCCTTTCTGAGAATTAATTAGGCTGTGTGTTATCGGAAAAGGATTTTAAAAATTAACTCACCCATAATAAGAGTTAAGTTTAATGTTCTACTTGCGGATTGTTTATAAAATGAACTGATAACTTACTTAATGTGTTAATTGCAGAAACAGCAACTTCTTTATTTGGGTCTTGGCATAAGTCTATGATCCGTATAATGGCATCATTATATTCGATCGTTGCTTTAAAATCGCCTAAAGCGGAGATCGCCGCGATTTTGATTTCATCATTTACGCGGTATGTTAGGCTTGTTAACATTCCAACAATTACTTTATCCATAATAAAATTTTCATGGTTAATAAACTTTTAGTTTATTCTAAGATAAATCCAGTAATATTTAATTCCGAATTAAAATAAAAAATAAAATGAATAAATTGCAAAAAGTGAAAACGGGATGTAATTTGGAATTAAATTTCAACATAAGTAAATTTCCCTACAATTGTGTTTTTTGTTTGTTTTTTATTTTTATAAAAAATTACAAAATATAATAGTTTTAGAGATTACCCGCACTCATTATGCGAGTTAATATTATATTTAATTATGCAATGGAAGATAAAAACATTTAAATGTATACCTGACTCAAAATTCGATAAATATATTGTTATATAACATTAATATTATTAACGATTATTCTAAATGCTATTTTATTATTCTGCATAATGAACAGTGATGCAGTTATTAATATGCACGTAATTTTACATTTAGTTACGTTTTGAATTTATATTTAAATAAAACTTAAATAGAACTTAAACGATGCGTTTTCAATGCGTAAAAAAACGTAGATATAGGGTGGTAATTAATTTCTCAGTGGGTATAATTCGCGCCGCATCCAAAGTGCAGTATCTCGTTAGGCGAGGCTCCTATACAAACATAGGTTACTGATCTGACGACGTCGAGAGACGCCCAAGATTAGGACAGGATATATCGACCGAAGGTATATCCCCATGTAACTTCCTGCTAAATACAGGATACGTTGTATAGTGCTAAAACCGAGACGAAGAGATAGCTTTCGCATTCTCTCATCTGGTTTCGCCCCTATGTGAGTACTGTTTGAGTAACCAACAGTAACTAGGGACTAAAAAAATGACATTCACTACCCAGAACAAAGCGGGAGCAGTTGCAATTGCTCAATCCGCGATGAAAGACGCACGTCTAAAAGGCCATAACACTCAACAAGCAAAAATTGATGACGCAACTGTCAGCGCGTATATGAGTCAATCATATTTGCCTGTTTCTGTAGCAGATTCAATTAGTTGTGTAAAACAAAATCTTATTGAGCATCTTGATGGCGAACAAATCCCCACCTATTTATTTGTTGTCGATAGTGACAATTATTTAAATGGTGTTCTTTCAGTTAAATCATTATTAGCATCTGCGGAAGATTTATTGGTGTCAGATATTATGCGCCACAACTATTTCTCCGTTGCGCCAGAACAGTCACGTCATGATGTTTGTGACCTGATTAATCACAGTGGGTTAGATATGATCCCAGTGGTGCAGTTTGGCAAGCTGATGGGGGTTTTGCGTCCGCAAGATATCGCAGAACTGATTGAAGATGAGAATACACTGGATGCGCAATTGCAAGGCGCAACCACACCACTTGATGAACCCTATTTAACCACAAGCCCTGTTACTTTATGGCGTAAACGTGTGGTTTGG
Organism: Providencia rettgeri; assembly: GCF_041075285.1. NCBI lineage: Bacteria > Pseudomonadati > Pseudomonadota > Gammaproteobacteria > Enterobacterales > Morganellaceae > Providencia > Providencia rettgeri. The sequence goes on from NZ_CP163512.1 coordinate 607,601, forward strand.
TTATTAATGTTGTTTGTGGCAGAAGCGTACACAGGCACAGTATTAAAAGCATTTGAAGAACAGCTCGAAGCGGCAATCTCACTGGCATTCTTTATTCCACTGTTAATTGGAACAGGGGGCAACAGTGGAACGCAAATTACCTCAACCTTAGTCCGAGCGATGGCCTTAGGTGAGGTCAGCTTACGTAATTTAGGTACGGTGTTGAAGAAAGAGGTTTCAACCTCATTTTTAGTCGCCATTACTATCGGGGGGGCCGCCCTGATCCGTGCTTGGATGTTAGGTGTTGGCTATGAAGTGACTATCGTGGTGAGCTTAACTATCGTTGCCATCACCATGTGGAGCGCAATTGTTTCTTCAATTATTCCAATGGTTTTGAAGAAATTGAAAGTGGATCCTGCGGTTGTTTCTGCACCGTTTATCGCTACCTTCATTGATGGAACGGGGTTAATTATTTACTTTGAAATTGCTAAATTAGTGATGACGGAGTTCGCTTAAGTACACACCTCAAACGTGATGCGGCAGGAAAATCAATTTTCTGCCGCAGCATCAATCCATGTTCCTTGTTTCAAAATTTCCCCACATTGACGACACAAATATTGGTTTTCACCACGTATCACTTTATTGTGGCGGCGGATGGTTAATTGATGCACGGTTTGGCAAGCGCAGTGATAGGCAAATGTTTTACTTTTGACCGTTGAAACAGCAAAGTTGTGCGTACGTTTTGCATCAACCTCCAGCACCTGTTGCATCATCCATTTCCATTCCTTGCCATGGGGAGCTATCCCTTTGCGACCAAATACATGATAAACCAACAAATGTGCTAGCTCATGAGGAATGACCTCATCGATAAATCTCACTGTATTTTCAATGAGTAATGTCGGATTTAGACGAATTTCCCACTCTTTTAGGTAGGCACTACCCGCGGTAGTACCTCGTTGTTTATAGTTAACAACAGGTTCTGGAAACGTCTGTTCCAGCTTTTGTTCCGCTAGAGCCAGTTTTTCGCGTAAAACTTGCATAACTTGTTGTTGTAGGAAAATGGGGACTCGAATAATTTTCATAGACTAAGAATACGCGATGCAGGTACTCTCAAACAAGGAATAATTGACACTCATTATATTAAATAATATATTGTATTTATGTATAATATTGTGAACTATAAGTGAGTATATGAATAATCTCGCCTCTGAACAACAGCTGTTGGCTATGAAACAGGCTGCATCACAAACAGCATCCTTATTAAAAACACTAGGTAATCCAGATAGATTGATTTTATTGTGCCAATTGACACAAGGGGAAGCTTGCGTCAGTGATTTGGAACAGCAGCTTGGTATTCAACAACCGACACTCTCCCAGCAGCTTACCGTGTTGCGTAACGATGGGCTGGTGAAAACTCGCCGTGATGGCAAACGCATTTATTATGCGATTGCAGATGAAAAATTATTTACATTACTCAATACGTTATATCAACTTTACTGCCCTGTACAGGAGAAATAAGATGACCATTGATTGGCTAAATTTCACCCCCGGATCGGCAGCAATTGGCGGAATATTTATTGGTGTGGCGGCGGCAATTTTACTGATTTTTAACGGCCGAATTGCTGGAATTAGCGGCATTTTAGGGGGGATTCTAAAACCCACTAAAGGGGATACCGCGTGGAAGGTTGCATTTATTTTAGGCATTATTATTTCGCCAATTCTATTTGCGTGGTTGGCTTACACGCCAGAAGTCACAATTGCTGCGAGCACAGCGGTTTTGATCATTGCAGGTCTATTGGTTGGTTTCGGCACTCGCTTAGGGAGTGGTTGCACAAGTGGACACGGCATTTGTGGTATGGCACGTTTTTCCCGTCGCTCAATCGTGGCTGTGTTGATTTTTATGGTGGTTGCTTTTGCCACTGTCGCGATTTCTCATCATTTTGGGTTAGGGGGATAAACGGATGCCCATTCTTATTGCCTTAATTTCCGGTTTATTGTTTGGTTTGGGGCTGATTATTGCGGGAATGGGAAATCCTGCAAAAATTTTATCTTTCTTAGATATTACAGGAAATTGGGATCCTTCATTGTTGGTCACTATGGCAGTTGCAATGGTGATCAGTGGAATTTCCTATATCTTAGTTAAAAAGCGTCGTGTCAGTATGCTAAATTGCCCATTACAGATTCCAACTAATCAAAAAATAGACAAAAAGTTAGTCATAGGTAGTGCATTATTTGGACTAGGTTGGGGACTTGCCGGGATTTGTCCAGGGCCTGCTTTATTATTGACTGGGTTAGGGATCTCCCAAGGAATAATTTTTACACTGGCAATGGTTGCTGGAATGTCAATGTACCAATTTAGTCAGAAATCATAAGCAATAAAAAACCCATCTCAAGGACGGGTTTTTATATAATACAATGTATTAAATGTATTACAGACCAGCGGCGTCGCGTAAAGCTTCCGCTTTGTCAGTTTTTTCCCAAGGGAATTGGGGACGACCAAAATGACCGTAAGATGCCGTTTGCTGATAAATTGGGTGTAATAGGTCAAGCATATTAATCAACCCATAAGGGCGTAAATCAAAGAACTCACGCACTAATTGGATCAGCAGAGACTCGTCAACTTTGCCAGTACCAAAGGTTTCCACCATAATCGAGGTTGGCTCAGCAACACCAATGGCATAAGACACTTGGATTTCACAGCGATCAGCCAGACCCGCAGCAACAATATTTTTTGCCACATAGCGAGCTGCATATGCTGCAGAACGGTCAACTTTCGATGGATCTTTACCCGAGAACGCACCGCCACCATGGCGCGCCATGCCGCCGTAAGTATCAACGATAATTTTACGACCGGTTAAACCGCAGTCACCCATTGGCCCACCGATAACAAAACGCCCTGTTGGGTTAATAAAGTATTTAGTTTCTTTTGATAACCACTGCGCTGGCAGAACCGGTTTGATGATTTCTTCCATCACCGCTTCATGTAGCGCTTTTTGCTCAATATCTTCAGAATGCTGAGTAGATAAAACAACGGCATCAATACCAACAATCTTGTTGTTATCGTATTTGAATGTTACTTGGCTTTTAGCGTCTGGACGTAACCATGGCAATGCACCATTTTTACGTACTTCCGCTTGGCGTTGAACTAAACGATGTGCATAAGTGATTGGTGCAGGCATAAGCACATCAGTTTCATTGGTTGCATAACCAAACATCAGGCCTTGGTCGCCCGCACCCTGCTCTGAGGGGTCGGTACGATCAACACCTTGGTTGATATCCGGGGATTGTTTACCAATAGCGCTTAAAACAGCACAAGAATTGGCATCAAAGCCCATATCTGAGCTGGTGTAACCGATTTCGCGAACAGTCTTGCGTGTGATTTCTTCAATATCAACCCAAGCGCTGGTAGTGATTTCTCCCCCAACCATTACCATACCTGTTTTGACGTAGGTTTCGCAGGCAACGCGAGCTTTTGGGTCTTGTTCAAGAATAGCATCAAGCACTGCATCGGAGATTTGATCCGCAATTTTATCTGGATGCCCTTCTGATACAGACTCAGAAGTAAAGAGGTGTGTAGCCATGAGATAAATACCTTAAGAATTCGCAGAATTTATAGTTGGATGTTTTAACATCTAGACGGCTATTCTAGCCCTATGCGGTAAAAATTTCTACCTGTATTTATACAAAAAACGAATGGAGACAAAAATAGTCTTTCTCAGCTTAGGTAAAAGTCCTAATAACAGGTCATAAAGCATGCAAAGTCTCTGTAAATCATAAGAAAAAAGGCATTTTATCTTATTTGGCTTTTTCATGACTTCAGGCCTTATCGGCTCAACGAAAGCGTCTTTATGAGTCAATATTTGTTAGTGACCTTACGATGATTAATGCTAATACTTTCCAACAAGAATTATCGTGTTTAAAGTTTTATCTTAATTTAAGCATTTTGGTTTTGCTTTTTGAGCCCAATAGATGTATAAACTGCGACCGTAACGGATGGTTGTTTTTTCCCGTTATATACCAGTAGGGCAAAATAAAGCACCTACTATCTATCAGGAATGTTTATAACCTTTTGAATTTCAATAAAAACACAAGGTGATATAGCTTAAATCAACAGGTCAACCTGCCAAAATAGCGCTACAACATTGAAATTTGAAAGGGCTAAACAGTTATATTGGGGGTTAATGGGTAATGATCCATAATCTACTGAATAACAGTATCCAACCGTCATATGCGGATCGCCGCGTGACTTTGGCGTTTACTTTCCTGTCATTTTTTACTTCATCACGAAGTTACCGTCACATCTTTAATACACCTTCGAGGCTGAGTCATTAATTTGTCAGCTTAAGGTCGTATATTGTCACTGTTTAGAATTCTAAGCACTTTTTATTAAAATCTGAGTATTGCTGTTTCCCCAACATAACTGCTTGGCAGTGCTATGTCTTTATTAGCATGTAGCAGGAAGGAAAATGCGCCACTCACCCCTCCATACAGGAGTTTATTATGAATGATAATATCGCACGCAAAATGCATCAGACCTATAACATTGCGTATTGGGGCGGTAGTTACTATCAGGTGAATGAGCGCGGAAATGTCTGTGTTTGCCCAAACCCTGAAAACCCTGATACCTTTGTTGATTTAGCTGAATTAGTGAATCAGGTCAAAGAAGAGCAACAGCACTTGCGTTTACCCGCACTGTTCTGTTTTCCACAAATCTTACAGCATCGTCTGCGTTCAATTAATGCCGCATTTAGACGTGCGCGAGAGTCCTATGGCTATAAAGGCGACTACTTTTTGGTTTACCCCATTAAGGTTAATCAGCAGCGTCGTGTGATTGAGTCATTGGTCAATTCGGGAGAGCCATTAGGGCTCGAAGCGGGTTCTAAAGCAGAACTTATGGCGGTTTTAGCGAATGCAGGTCGTACTCGTACGGTTATTGTCTGCAATGGCTATAAAGACCGTGAGTATATTCGTTTAGCCTTAATTGGGGAAAAATTGGGTCACAAGGTTTACCTTGTGATCGAAAAAATGTCCGAAATTGAGATGGTGTTAAAAGAAGCGGAAAGCTTGAATGTGACACCACGTTTAGGTGTGCGCGCACGTTTGGCCTCTCAAGGTTCTGGCAAATGGCAAGCAAGTGGTGGTGAGAAATCAAAATTTGGTTTGGCGGCAACGCAGGTACTGCAATTGGTGGAAATTTTACGTAATGCGGATCGCTTAGATAGCCTGCAATTACTGCATTTCCATTTAGGCTCGCAAATGGCCAATATTCGCGATATTGCTACTGGTGTTCGTGAATCTGCCCGTTTCTATGTGGAATTACACCGCTTAGGCGTTAATATCCAATGTTTTGACGTGGGTGGTGGTTTGGGGGTTGACTATGAAGGAACGCGTTCTCAATCTGATTGTTCCGTTAACTATGGCTTGAACGAGTACGCAAATAACGTGATTTGGGCGATTGGGGATGCATGTGAAGAATTTGACCTTCCACACCCAACGGTGATCACTGAATCTGGTCGTGCATTAACCGCACACCATACGGTACTGGTCTCTAATGTTATCGGTGTTGAGCGCAACGAATTTACCAAAACGTCCCCCCCAGCCGAAGACGCACCGCGTTCGCTGGTATCGTTGTGGGAAACGTGGGAATCCATGCAGCATCAAGGGAATAGCCGTTCTCTGCGTGAATGGTTACATGACAGCCAGTTCGACTTGCAAGAGGCCCATACCCAGTACGCTCACGGGGTTCTTGATTTAACCCAGCGTGCATGGGCTGAGGAATTGTACCTCAATATTTGCCGTCGTATTCAGCAAGACTTAGATCCCAGCAACCGTGCTCACCGCCCGATTATCGATGAACTACAAGAGCGCATGGCAGATAAATTTTATGTGAATTTTTCATTATTCCAATCTCTGCCTGATTCATGGGGTATTGACCAAGTTTTCCCAGTATTACCGATTGAAGGCTTAGATAAACCGTTAGACCGCCGTGCAGTGCTATTGGATATCACTTGTGACTCCGACGGGATCATCGACCATTATGTCGACGGTGACGGTGTGGAAACTACCATGCCAATGCCAGCCTATGATCCTGAAAATCCGCCAATGATTGGCTTCTTTATGATAGGGGCTTACCAAGAAATCTTAGGCAACATGCACAACCTATTCGGTGACACCGCAGCAATTGATGTCTGGGTCGACAGCCAAGGTAATATTCGCTACCTGCAAAGTGAAGAGGGCGACTCAGTGGCAGATATGCTGCAATACGTCAAACTGGTGCCAGAAGTACTGTTAGACAGCTTTACGGAGCAAGTTAAAGGTACAGGTCTGAGTGAGCAGTTGCAAAAAGACTTTGTAGCAGAATTTGAAAATGGACTGTATGGTTATACTTATTTAGAAGACGAATAAATGCGCGTCATATTTCGCACTGTCGCGTTGTTGGCTGCATTTGCCAACCCTAGTCACATACTGGTAAATGCGCGTCATATTTCGCACTGTCGCGTTGTTGGCTGCATTCGCCAACCCTAGTCACATACTGGTGTATGCTCCTAGGGCTTGGCTCATTTTGCCGCCTAGCGACAGCACGAACTATTTAGCGCATTAAGGTATTAAAGAATTGAAGTATTAAAAGCATTAAGCGCGTTTTATTTTGTATTGTCGCGTTGTTGGCTGCACTCGGGTATCCGGATCACTGGCTAATATATGTCTTTCGGGTTCCCTCGTTTGCAGCCTAGTGTCAGCATGAACGATTTAGCGCACGAAGTTAGAGTATTGCTGATAATATTTTGATGCAAAAACGTGATTTGAACCGAATATTAAAAGGGCTTGCTAATGGGTAAGCTTATTTGAGGAACAAAAATGATTAATAGTACATTAGGCAATCAAGTTGATAATTCACTGGTTTCTAACGCATTTGGTTTTTTACGTTTCCCGTTGAACTTTCAACCATATAACTCAGACGCTGAGTGGGTTATTACGGGGGTGCCATTTGACATGGCAACCTCGGGTCGTGCTGGTAGTCGACATGGGCCTGCGGCAATTCGCCAAGTGTCTACTAACCTTGCATGGGAAAGCCATCGCTGGCCGTGGAACTTCAAGCTAACTGAACGTTTAAAGGTTGTCGATTGTGGCGATGTGGTGTTTGCTTTCGGTGATGCGCAAGACATGTGCGACAAACTACAAGCACACACCGAAAAACTGTTAGAGTCAGGCAAACGTTGCTTAACATTTGGGGGTGATCACTTTGTCACGCTGCCACTGTTACGTGCCCATGCAAAACATTTTGGCAAAATGGCCTTAGTACATTTTGATGCTCACACCGATACTTACGGTAACGGTAGTCAATATGATCACGGCACGATGTTCTACCATGCACCGAAAGAGGGGCTAATTGACCCAACACGTTCAGTACAAATTGGTATTCGTACTGAACATGATAGCGACAATGGCTTTACAGTATTAGATGCAGGTCAAGTGAATGATCGCGGTGTAGATGAGATGGTTGCCCAAATTAAAGATATCGTTGGGGATATGCCTGTATACCTAACTTTCGATATTGACTGCCTTGATCCTGCCTTCGCTCCAGGTACAGGAACTCCCGTTGTGGGCGGTTTAACCTCAGATCGTGCACTGAAATTACTGCGCGGTTTACAACCATTAAATATTGTCGGTATGGATTTAGTGGAAGTCGCACCTGCTTATGATCAGTCTGAAATCACGGCATTAGCTGCTGCGTCAATTGCTCTAGAAATGCTGTACATTCAAGCATCTAAAAATTAATTAGCCCTTATTGATGAAACAGAATCTGCACAGTGTAGGTTCTGTTTGTTTAGAAAATTAAACAATCCTTACCTTCAATTCTTATCCCCATTAATCCAAAAAGATTTTTTCCGGTAACACAAAATCGCGCAGTTTTAACAGCGCGAGGGGGCCTTCCCCCATCTCGGTACGCAACATAAAGGGCAGGGTATTGCCGTTTTTGGTTTGCCACGACAGGGTGTAACTGCTGGTGGTGCCAGCGTAAGGGGCGACTTGGGCACTTTCCAATAGGCGGATCACGCCCCACACCCCAGGGTGATCTGCCAGTAAACGCGTGCCGGACGTATTGCTCATCCAGCGCAGGGACGCACCCGATGCGATGGTGTCCCCCGGCCAGACAAACCGCTGCCATTCAGGGAACTGGTTGTCATAGGTCAGGGTTTGTTTATCAATCACCAGAACTGTTTGCATCACATCGCGGCTGGTGGATGGGCGAATTTCAAAGTACAGGCGCGCTTCCCCATTGGCGAAGGCCACATCCCCCAAATAACTCAAGGTGTCTAACGCCTTGAGGAACGCAGGGTTAAAACGCAGCCCTTGTGCGGTGGTGCTGTTGGCCACCCAGTGGTTACCTTCTTTGCGTAATACTCCTTGAAGGCGCGTTTCTAAAAAGCGTTGAATGCGACCGTCATCCGGGCGTAAATATTGCGCCATCAACGGCAGTGATACCTCGCTCTGGGTGTTTTTTAGGGGGTAACGACCACCAAATGCGGTGTTCCATTCGTTGACGATGGCATTTTGCCATTCGGCGTTGATCCCCTCAGCGGTGGGGGCCAGCAACTGCTCCCACGCTTGGGCCATCGGTTGGACTAACAGGGTTTCACCAAAGCCGCTCCACTCTTGCCCAAGGCTGGCGGCGATCAGGCTGCCGTAATCCCGGGTTTCAGATAAATCGACGGTTTTACCGGCGAAAATACTCTGGGCAAGGGCTTGGGACATGGCCTGCGGATCTGGGGCGTTGGCGATTTGTTGCAGCTTTAATCGCACACGAGTCACGCGGGTGAGGTAGGCTTGCAAACTGAGGTTATCGCTATTGTTACTGGCTTGCGGATCGGTCAAGTTTAATACGGGTCCAAAGGTGGCTTCTAAGGGGCCGCTAAACTCGGTTTTTTGGCTAATGACCGGCGTTTTATCTTTATTGAGCAATTCCTTGGTGGAGTTGATAAACGAATCGGTGAGTTTCTCTTGCTGACGTCCCGTTTTGCCTTGGTAAGCGAGGGTATTCATCAAGGCGATCATCGGCGATTGGCGCACGTCCCCCATTAGGGTTAACTGGTCGATGGCATCGGACAAGTTTTCGGTGTGACGCCATTGCAAACTGTTCATAAAGTTTAGCCAACTGCCTGCAAAATCGGCGAAATAGCGCTCGGTGAGGCGCAGTTTGAGTTGCTCAGGGGACATATCACGGTCGACGGGCTGTTGGTTATCGCTCAACACCCAGTCAATCTCCTCGCGGCGCGTGTCCGCGGCGCGGTTAATGGCGGGCTCAATGGTGGTTTCCCACGCACGGCGGGTAAACACTCCGGGGATAAATTCATCCGTGGTGAACAAGAAATGGGCATCGGTGTCCCCGGTCATGTCATCGAGTGTCATGTCCGCATAACTATTTTTGGCTTGCAGAAGGATTTTTTGATACAGAGCGGACTCGCCATTGCGCTGACCAATTTGGCGTACCAATAAATTACGGCTGCTGCTAACCAGCGAGCGGTTTGTGTTGATGGCCCACTCGGCGTGTTGCGGCAATTGGGTGGCATAAAAAGTCAACCCTTCACGGCCTAATGTCTGCCACTCACCGCTATTGACCCCCTCAATGGCGGTAAGGTTGTCTAACACGGTTCGAGTGAAAAATTCGGGCTCCATGCGCTCGGGGGTGCTCATCATTAAATAGGCTTTTAACAGAGCGTAGGTCGCGGGGGTGGCTTCGGCACGGGCCGGGCTATCAGGGGGAAGCTCGGCATACTGTTGCAATTTGGCTTCCAATTGCTGGCGCACGTTGTCGCGCAACAGGGGCAACATAGTCTGGGTGTAAGTGGGCCATAACTGGGCGAGTAGGGCATCATGTTGGTTTAAGCCAAAGCGCTGCCAAACGGGGATAAAAGTGGCGGCGTGGTGGTCGATTTTCCCTAACATTTGTTGGAAAGCGAACTGGGCATTCAGGCGTTCGGTCCCATTGCGTTGGCTATCAACGGCGGCAAACGCCAGTTGCTGGCTGTCATTAATCAATTGGCGATTGGCAAAATAGGATACCACCAACCCCACTCCCCACAAGGTCATGGCGGTGGCAACGGCATATTGCATCACGCGTTGCGGGTTGATGCCAAGGGGGGACGGTTGTAGCGCTGGCGCAATGTCGGCTTGGGCGGTGAGCAGGCTTTTCCAGCGGTTATCTTCTAACCATGTGTGGGGTAATAGGGTATTACTGGTTTGGGTTACTGGGGGGCTAAACGCCAGCCCTGCAAAGGGCAATCCGCGGATGCCAGAGGTTAGAGGGGCTAATCTTACGGCTAACGCTTCGCTGCCGTTATCACGTAAAAACTGCGCTAAAATTAGCCAATAAGTGTACGAACGATTGAGAAACAGGGCTTGGCTGCCGTGCCGAGAGAGTGCAGGAACCAGCTCACGTAGCGCAGGGGTGAGTTGCTCAGGTTGGGCGTGAGGTTCGGTTAAACACAACACCGCAGGAGCATCCGCAGCGCAAAGCTCGGGATTATCACTGACATTCCACACCCAAACAGGGGCTTGCCATTTTAGCGCTTTAAACAGCCCATAGATAAAGCGGCTGGCCATATCAGCGGTGGGGGCATTGAGGTGATTAAAGGTGAGCGTACTGTGCATCAATTGGTTAGTGACGGTGCTTTCGGTCACCCAAATCAGCGCATCCACAGGCCGACGACGGCGTAATTGTTTGAGCATCAAGGCGTTGTCTTCATTCACTGCGGCGGTGACATCACCACCATAAATCAACACGGTGCCATTGTTTTCCTGCCAGATTTCTTTAGATAACCGTGGTGCCAGTTTGTCAATGGCAGTGGGGGAGCCGATAAGTAGTTGGATAGAGACTTTTTTACGCCAAAAAAGGCCATGTTGGTTATGGAGGTATTCTTTTATAATATTGGCTTGCCCTGAATGTGCTAACTCAGTTACGCGTTTCTCTTGTTCCGGCTCATTGCGAGTATTATTCCGGTTTTGATTATAACGGCGTTTTTTGGATGACGTGATGTAATCGATAAACTTACAGATAAAGGTCACCAGTGCGATCGCTGCAATTATCGCTAGGGTTTTATGTTCTTTGCTATATAGGCTAATATTATCCCCATATTCCCAAATAAAGACCCCAAGTGATACACACAATAAAATAAATACGGTAGAGCGTAGAGGTAAATTCAATTGATTAAATTTCATTATTTAATACCGGGGTAACTGTGCTGAAAAATGTTCGATTGCCTTCGTTAGATACCATCAGAACAGGTTTATTTTGTTGGTTTGCGTATAAAGATGAAAGTGCTGCGACAAACCAAGGAGCATATTTGCCTGTTGGTCCTGAATAGAACTCAAGGTCAATGATTTTTTCGGGATAAATAAATGGAAAGTTCGATTCACTTTGATAAATTGCAGATGTAATATTTGAATCAATATTTCCAGAGGAAATCAACCGCACGGCTTGTTGCGCATCGGTTTGGATTTCATTAAACAATAGGATACTCGTTTTAATATCCTCATTAACTTCTAGTAGCATTGGCCTTTCTAGGTGACTTTCTTTACTTAATTGATATTTTTTTGCAATATCATCAGAGGTGATAATAAGAATTGCCAATAATTCTGACTGTGTGTTTTTTTCTTCTTTTTGTTCAATAATTAAAATTTCAACACTTTCTTTGTTATGTTTAATAATATTTTCGATTTTATCGAATGAAAGTGTATTTTCATTTTGATAACTCCCTATTTCTTTAGATTTAAATAACGTCTGCCAAATTTGAGGTATATCACGATCTTTTGGCATTCTGTCAGATAAATAAGTTAAATTAATAGGTAGTGTATCAGGTAATAAACTGATGGTTTCTTTGACACTCCGAAGTAAATAATATGGTGGCGGATTATCCTTAGGGAGGTAATCAATTTTTTGAGTAAGATTAAAACGAGATGTATGTTGTTTACTATGTCGTAAAATATAATTTAAGGTAATTTTATCGGGTAGTAATAAAGTGCTATCGAGTATACACACTGAGCGCCTTCCCCATTCAGTCCATTGCCAATCGTTGTGTTTTTTTTCTTCTTTAAGGTAAAGGTAGAACCGGTAATCACGGATATAAGTAAAAAAAAGAATGGTCATGGAAATGATAACAATAATAAAAGGGAGTACTGCTGGAATAATTTTAATTGCTTGGGTATCTTTATTATTCAGGTTATCTGTAATATACAGTATATAAGCTGGGATCATAATAGACGCAATTAACATGGCTAGCCATTTAATCAATGATGGAGCAGGTGGCTTATCAACTTGTAAGATGGTATTTTTAGACCAAACCATAAATTACCCCGTAATAAAATCGGATGTGCTAGCAATTAAGGTACAACCGCATTCGGTATGGCTACCGGTAACGGCAAGGGGAATGCCATTGCAGGTTATAGTCGGGTCACCCTCAATAATTTTATTCACACCATGCCCTTTTTTGGGACAACTGACTAAATCGCCAACTTTAGCCGCATTTATTCCATTAATAATAAACTCAGAGGTTGCACTAATAACGGTACCACCATGGGTGGTTTTATCACCTAATACAATAATAGATTTAGCCATGATATTTTTTTAAATTCCAAAAAATGATGTTTGATATTTAATGTAAAATTAATATTTAAAAATAGATTAATTTATATTTTTATACTGTTGCTAATTGTACAAAGTGTATTTGGCTCTATAAAGTTGTGTTAATAGGCTATTTCAATTATGCAGTGTTAATGCGTCAGTAATTGATAACAACCCATTAATAGCTCGAGCCCCATCAGCCAAATAGCACTGTGTATTTTATTCAATAATCGCATAGTTATTTCATTATGGGTTGGACAGGGGTTGAGGATTGCACAGCACAGCGGAAGCCGAGAGTAGGAATATTTCCGTTAATAAGAGGTCGGGGAGCTCTAATAATGGTTAAGGTTTCGCGGATAGCACTGCTGACTGAGCCACGAGCCACTTTTTCTGTGCCCTGTTTAGGGCCTTGAGGGTTTTTAGATGGGGAATGTTCATAATAATCCGCAGCATACCAGTCATTGGTCCAGTCTAGACCATTACCCATCATATCGTACAGACCTAATGGGGTGGGAGGGTAACTGCCAACGGGATAAAAACCGGCTGCAAATAATGCTTCCCCACTATTGCTAGGATTTTCACTGCTAATTTTATTATAAGTGCCATCTTTTGAAGCAAATAAAATAAATTGGCCTCGGTTACGGGCAGCATATTCCCACTGGGCTTCAGTGGGTAAATCGATAGGCAGTCTCGTTTGTTGGCCTAACCAAAGGCAATAATCTTTGGCGTCTTGCCAATCTGCGGAGGCAGGATAATTATCTTGGGTGGAGGCTTGCCAATCTTTTAATCTATCTCGGGTTTTCAGCTTTTGATATTTTTCAGTCAGTGGCTGAGCGGTTAATTCACGCCATAAATTAAACTGTCCCCAAGTTACACGGTATTTGGATAAACTAAAGCTGTCTAAGGTAACGTTATGGACAAATTTATTGTCTTTATCTATAGAATACGGCAGGGTGGATTTACCGTCATGACCGCTGCCAAAATCCCCCATTAAAAAGGTACTCCCCTCGATAAATACCATATGGTTTAGCGAATCATTGAGTAGTTGCTGTTTTTGCTTTTCTTGCTCAGCGGTCAGTGGTTGATCACAACCCGTTAATAGCCCGAGCCCCGCTAGTAAAATAGTGCAGTGTGTTTTATTCAATAATCGCATGGTTATTTCGTTATGGGTTGGACAGGGGTTGGGGATTGCACAGCACAGCGGAAGCCGAGGCCAGGAATATTCCTATTTGTTAATGGGGTAGGATAACGATTCATAGTTAGATTTTTTAGATAAAAAGAGCCATCCGCTCCTCGAGTAACTTTTTCCTTACCTTGTTCAGGTCCTTGGGGGTTTTTTACGGGGGAATGTTCATAATAATCGGCG